>DASQAL010000193.1:0-3399 GCA_035635775.1 Candidatus Acidiferrum sp. | reverse complement strand
CAGCGCCGCCTCCACCGCCTCCGGCTCGCGCTTGAGGAAGCCGGCCAGGTAGTAGAGCGGGATCGACATCAGCTCGAAGGCCACGAAGAGCAGGATCAGGTCGCGGGCCGAGGCCAGGATCAGCATGCCGAGGAGCGAGGCAAGGATGGCCAGGTAGTACTCGGTGGCGCGCCGGGCGAACGCGACCGCACGCAGCGGCAGCGAGGCGAGCACCCCGATCAGGGTGGACAGGATGAACAGGCGCTTGAAGAAGAGCGCCAGCTCGTCCTGCACCAGCGCGCCGCGGAACATCTCGGTGCCGCCCTCGGCCCGCCACGCGAGGCCGAACAGGATCACGAGGCCGATCGCGCTGAGCACGCCCACCCGGCGCTTGTCCTCGGACCGCATGAAGAGGCCCACGAAGAAGACGAGCAGCATCAGGACGGCCAGGCCGAGCTCGAGTCCCAGCGGGCCGCCCACGCTGAGCCCGCTCACTGGAGCACCCACAGCCGGTTGAGGAGCGGCATCGTGGCGGTGTCGACCGGACCGAGCGCCAGCGAGGGCCACACCCCGAAGAGCACGATCGTGAAGACGAGGATCCAGAGCGCCGCCCACTCGGGCCCGCGCGCGTCGGCCAGGTTCTGGAAGTGCGGATCGGTGGACGGCGGGCCCCAGAAGATCTGCTTCGTCACCCGCAGCACGTAGACGGACGTGAGGTAGGCGCCGAGCACGCCGGGGAAGAGCCACCAGGGGTACGAGGACTGCCAGGCGCCCAGGAACGTCAGCAGCTCGGCCACGAAGCCCGCGGTCGCGGGCAGCCCCAGCGAGGAGAGGCCGGCGATGGTGAAGGCGGTGGCGATGCCCGGCATCATCCGGCCGAACCCGCTCATCTTGAAGATCTCGCGCGAGTGGGACTTCTCGTAGACCAGGCCGACGAGGGCGAAGAAGAGCCCGGTCATGACACCGTGGGCGAACATCTGGAACACCGAGCCGTTCAGGCCCACCTCGGTCAGCGTGGCCATGCCCAGCATCACCACGCCCATGTGGGAGACCGAGGAGTACGCGATCACGTACTTGAGATCGGTCTGGGCCATGGCCGAGAAGGCGCCGTAGACGATGTTGACGCAGGCGATGGTGCCGACCAGCCACGACCACTGCAGCGTGCCGTCCGGCAGCAGGCCCATGCCCAGGCGCACCACCCCGTAGGCCCCGAGCTTCATCAGCACGCCGGCGTGCAGCATGGAGACCGCGGTCGGCGCGGAGGCGTGGCCGTCGGGCGACCACGTGTGGAGCGGCCAGATGCCGGCCAGGATGCCGAAGCCCACGTAGAAGGCGAGGAAGACCCAGGACTGCAGCTTCGGGTCGAACTGGGTCAGCTCCATCTCGAGGAACGAGAAGGAGGACGAGTCGCCCGCCACGTAGAGGGCCAGGATGCCGACCAGGATGAAGGCCGACCCGAAGAGCAGGTACAGGGTCAGCTTCATCGCCGCGTACTCCTTGGTGCCCACCCCGGTGCGGCCGAAGGCCCAGCCGAAGACGCCCTGCGGGCGCACCTCGCCGCTCGAGCCCCAGATGCCGATCAGGAGGTACATCGGGAGCACCGCGATCTCGTAGAACAGGAAGAGCACGAAGAGATCGAGCGAGACGAAGACGCCGTAGACGCCGGTCACCAGGATCAGGAGCAGCGCGTAGAACTCCTGACTGCGCACCTTCACGGTCCACGAGGCCCAGGTGCCCGCGAAGATGATGATCGAGGTGAGCAGGATCATCAGCAGGCTCATGCCGTCGACGCCGAGCTGGTAGTTGATGCCGAGCGCGGGCACCAGGGGGAAGTCCTCGTAGAACTGGAAACCCGCCGCCTCGCGGTCGTACGCCACGTAGACCGCGATCGACAGCACGAGGGACACGCTCGTGGACAGCACGGCCAGCCCGCGCACCAGCGCGGCGCTCCGGCGGGCCAGGAACATGATCAGGATCGCGCCCACGAAGGGCGCCCAGGTGATGACCGAGAGAACCGGGAAGCTGCTCATTCAGCGCTCATCGGGCTAGCGCGGCCAGCGCATCCAGACCATGAGGAGCAGCACGCCCAGCGCGATCCCATAGACGTAGTCCTGGGCCTGGCCGGTCTGGATGCGGCGCAGCCGGTCGCCCGCGGTGAGGGTCCAGGCGCTCAGCGCGTTGAGGATCCCGTCCACGATGTAGCGGTCCACCCACCCGGTGGCCCGGGAGACGCGCAGGATCACCCGGCGGTAGACGAGCGCGAACAGATCGTCCAGCCAGAAGCGCTCGACGGCGGCCTCGCCGATCCAGGCGAAGGACTCGAAGAGCCGGTCCGCGCTGATCGCGCGCAGGCCGTAGACGAGCCAGGCGAGCGCGATACCGGCCACCGCCACCGCGATCGCGAGCGGCGTGAGCCAGCCCGGGGGCGCGAAGCCCGCCTCCGGGTGCGAGACGGAGAACCAGATGCCGATGCCCATCGCCAGCGCGGCCAGGATCCAGAGCGGCAGCGTCATGATCACCGGCGCGTCGTGGGCGTGCGCCTCGCCGTGACCCGGCGCGGCCGCCGGGCCGCCGAGGAAGGTGATGAACACCACCCGGAACATGTAGAACGCGGTGAGGAAGGCGGCGAGCACCAGCATGCCGAAGGGCACCGCGAGCCCGCCCGCCCAGGCCGCGCCCAGGATCTCCTCCTTGGAGAAGAAGCCCGCGAAGAACGGGATGCCCGCGAGCGAGAGGGTGCCGATCAGGAACACGGTGAAGGTCTGCGGCATGCGGCGGGCGAGGCCGCCCATCGCGAAGATGTCGTTGGTGCCGACCGCGTGGATGACCGCCCCCGCGGCCAGGAAGAGCAGGGCCTTGAACACCCCGTGGGTCAGCAGGTGGAGGAAGCCCGCGCCCGCGAAGCCGGCCCCGATCGCGGCCATCATGTAGCCGAGCTGCGACACGGTGGAGTAGGCGAGCACCCGCTTGATGTCCGTCTGCACGCACGCCAGGGTGGCCGCGAGCAGCGCGGTGAAGGCGCCGATCCAGCCCACCGCGGCCAGCACGTCGGGCGTCTTCTCGAAGAGGAACGCGGTGCGGTAGAGCAGGTACACGCCCGCGGTCACCATGGTGGCGGCGTGGATGAGGGCGGAGACCGGGGTCGGGCACTCCATCGCATCGGGCAGCCAGGTGAAGAGCGGGAGCTGCGCCGACTTGCCGCACGCGCCCATGAAGAGCAGGAGCGCGATCGCCAGGTAGACGTTGGTGCTCACACTCGCGTCGGCCTTGGCGAAGACCTCGACGTAGTTCAGGGTGCCGAACGTCACCCAGATCAGCATGATGCCGAGGCCGAAACCGAAGTCGCCGACCCGGTTGACGATGAAGGCCTTCTTGCCGGCGTCGGCGGCGACCTTCTTCTCGTACCAGAAGCCGATCAGG
>DASQAL010000192.1:0-2743 GCA_035635775.1 Candidatus Acidiferrum sp. | reverse complement strand
CGTTGATGCAGTGGCGGCACTCGAGGTTGCACCACGTCCCGGTGATCTGCACCCAGAGCGTGGAGAGCCCGACGAACGGGGCGACGGGCGCGTGGCTCGCGGGCGTGACGGTCGCGATGGGCAGCCGGGTCATTCGGCGGGCTCGTGCTGGAGCGCCCAGTCGTAGGGCCGGTAGGCGTCGCACGGGCGCGCGCGCCCGCCGACCGCGTCGCGCGCCGGCCCCGCGTCGAGGTAGCGCGCCAGGAAGGCGCCGAGCCCGCCCGCGGCTTCGAAGTCCACCGCGTACCACTCGAGGATCCGGGAGCAGGTGACGCGGCCCTGCCCGTCCACCGCCACCGCCTGGTTCAGGAAGTTGCGCGCGGCGAGGTCGAGCTGCTGGTCCAGCGCGGATGCCCGATAGGCCCCCACCGGTGGGCAGGACTGGGCGCCGCAGGTGATGGCGAAGTGGATGCGCGGGTCCACCGGGTACACCGCCAGGGCCAGGCGCGAGTCGCGCGCGCTGAAAGGGCGCCGCCTCAGCCAGCCGTGCCGCGCATTGCCGCGCAGGATGCCGTGCTCGATGTCGTCGGCGCTCAGCACGAAGCCGCCGATGCGATAGCAGACGCGGCCGTAGAAGTCGCGCATCTCCCCGACGGTGGGCCGGATGCCGGCCGCCACGATGGCGTGGAAGACGAGCGCGTTATATACGTTGATCCAGAAGGCGAGCCGGGGCTGCCGCCCGTCGAGGTCGCCCAGGCTCACCGCCTGGAGCCCGCCCGCCCGCGCCACCGCTAGGCTCCACTCGGACGAGGCGCGCAGCCTCGCGTAGTCGAGACGCCCGTCGTCCCGCGTGTGCGCGGCGATCGCCCCGAGCACCGCGAGCTGCAGGTTCTCGGCCGCCGCGGCCGGGCCGGCGCCCGGCGGCGTGGCGATGTCGTTCAGCACGACCCGGCCCCAGAAGGGTCTCATCGGACGCTTCAGCATGCTCCCGTCCCGACGCGGATTGTCACAGCCGCGTCAAATCAGACGAAGACGCCCTCGGGCAGGAACGCGGAGACGATCCAGTTGGGCGCGTCCACGATCTCGCTGATCTTGAGGTCGACCGTCACGCTACACAGGATATAGGCCTGCTCGCGCGAGAGGCCCCGCTCCCGCACCAGGTGGTCGATCATGTAGCGCACCGCCTGCTGCGAAGCCGCGAAGAGATCGGGCCCGTGCGCGGTGGTGGCGAACCACGAGCCCGCCGGCGCCGCCGCGGAGGGCGCCCGCGTGGTGCGGAGCTGCGGCTCGGCGAGCCCGCGGCCCACCTGCAGCCCGAAGCGCGCGGTGACGCGGCCGCCCATCTCCACCGCGGTGACGCAGACCTCCCCGTCGCCCTGGATCGCGTGGGTATCGCCCACGCTGAACAGCGCGCCGTCCATCCACACCGGGAGGTAGAGGGTGGAGCCGGCGGTGAGCTGCTTGATGTCCATGTTGCCGCCGTTCTTGCGGGGCGGCATCGTGCTGTGCCCGCCGGGCAGGTCGAGCGCCGTCCCCATCACCCCCGGGAACGGATCGAGCGGCACCGCGATGCGGTCACCCGCGCGCGCGAAGCGGCCGTCGGAGAGGTCCCAGATCTGGAGATACGGCTTGCTGAAGTCGGCCTCGGGCAGGAGGCCGCGGCCGGGCCGGATCGAGGTCCAGCCGAAGTCGGCCGGCTTCACCTCGAGCAGCTCGACCACGAGCACGTCCCCGGGCCGGGCGCCCTTGACCCGCACCGGCCCGGTGAGCGGATGGCCGCGGAAGGGGCCGCGCCCCATCACGTCGTCGTGGGTGGACGTGCGGCGGTAGTAGCGGTCCGCCGCGTCCCGGCAGTCGAACACGACGGTGTCGCCCGGGGCGATCTCGAGCTGCGCGGGCAGCGCGTTGTTCCACTCGTAGTGCACCTGCGCGTCGTCGAGGTGATGGTCCATGGCGCCGTCGAGTATACACGGCCGGACACGGGGCCGCGGGCGCGTAGTATGCTCTCGGCGTGCCGTTCACCACGACGCTCTGGCGGGCCATCGAGCCGATCTACGCGACGATCCTCGCGCACCCGTTCCTGCGCGGGCTCACCGACGGCTCGCTCCCGCGCGAGGCCTTCCGCTTCTACGCGGTGCAGGACGCGCTCTACCTGCGCGACTTCGCCCGCGCCTTGGCGCTGGCCGCGGCGCGCGCTCCGCGCGAGGACTGGATCATCATGTTCACCGAGCACGCGGCGGGCGCGCTCAAGGTGGAGAAGACGCTGCACGAGTCCTTCTTCAAGGACTTCGGGCTCTCCCCCGAGGCGGTCTCGGCCACTCCGCTCGCCCCCACCAACCTCGCCTACACCTCGTACCTGCTCGCGACCGCGCACGCCGGTCCGTTCCACGAGGCGGTGGCCGCGCTCCTGCCCTGCTACTGGATCTACTGGGAGGTGGGCAAGAATCTCGAGCGCTCGAGCTCGCGCGACCCGCTCTACGCGCGCTGGATCGACACCTACGCCTCCGAGGAGTTCGGCACGGTGGTGCGCGACGTGCTCGCCTGCACCGACGCGCTCGCCGAGGGCTTGCGCGACCACGAGCGCGAGACCATGCGGCGGCACTTCGTGACCACCAGCCGCTATGAGTGGATGTTCTGGGACATGGGCTGGCGCCAGGAAACCTGGCCGGTTTAGGTCCTCCACTTCCAGGCCCCTCACCTCTAGGCCCCTCACCCTGCCCTCTCCCCAGAGGGGAGAGGGGGGCGAGGGCGCGGCCGCCCGAGC
>DASQAL010000191.1:0-26974 GCA_035635775.1 Candidatus Acidiferrum sp. | reverse complement strand
ATAAATGGACCAGCGAATACTCGAATTCATAGGCGACCTGCGGCGGGCCGAGATGCGCATCTCGCCGAGCGAGGCGCTCGACGCCCTCACCGCCTCGACCGAGATCGGCCTCGAGGACCGCGAGACGTTCAAGAGCGCGCTCGCGACCACGCTGGTCAAGGAATCGCGCGACCTCGTCACGTTCAACCGCATCTTCGATCTCTACTTCCTCGACCTGCAGGCGCTCGGGGAAGGCCTCAAGAAGGCGCTGGGCCCGGAGGATCCGAAGATCCGGGAGATGCTGGACCGGCTGACCTCCGAGGCGGGCATGGAGCTGGACGAGCTCACCGAGCTCCTCCTGCAGGGCGAGGGCAGCGACATGGAGATGGCCATCCGCCAGGAGGGGCAGGGCACCGGCCTCGAGCGGCTGATGTACTTCCTCCAGGTCGGCTACTTCTCCCGCCGCATCTACGACAAGTTCGACTGGGAGGCGATCGAGCGCGACCTGAGCCGCATCATGCAGCTCCTGGAGGCCAAGGGGCTCGACCCGGGCATGCTCGCGCGCATCCGGAACTATCTCGACCTGCGGCTCGAGGCCTTCCGCCGCATGATCCGCCAGCACGTGGAGCGCGAGCTGGAGCGCCGGGCCTTCCGCCAGGGCGAGAAGCTGACCCGCGAGGTCCTGACCGACAAGCCGCTCTTCGCGCTGTCCGCCGACGAGGTCGCGCAGATGAAGGCGGTGGTGGCTCGCTTGGCCCGCAAGATCAAGGACGCCCTCGCGATGCGCCAGCGGCGGGAGGAGAAGGGGCGGCTCGACACGCGGCGGACCATCCGGCAGAGCCTCCAGTACGGCGGGATCCCGATGGAGGTGCGGTTCCGGCGGCGGCACCGGGAGAAGCCCAAGCTGATCACGCTCTGCGACGTGTCGGACTCGGTGCGCAACGCCTCCCGCTTCATGCTCCAGCTCGTGTGGAGCCTGCAGGACTGCTTCTCCCGCGTGCGCTCCTACGTCTTCGTGTCGGAGATCGCGGAGGTCACCCAGGCCTTCAACACCTACCCGGTGGACACCGCGATCGACTGGGCGCTCAAGTCCTCCTCGGTGGACTATCACTGCCGCTCGGACTTCGGGTACGCGTTCAGCCGCTTCGTCAAGACCGAGCTCGAGACGCTCGACCGCAAGACCACCGTGCTGATCCTGGGCGACGCGCGAAACAACTACAACGACCCGCAGGCCTGGGCCATCCGGCAGATCCGGGAGCGGGTGAAGGGCGTCATCTGGCTGAATCCCGAGGGGCAATGGGGCTGGGGGATCGGGGACAGCGTGATGCCGCTCTACTCGCCGGCCTGCGACATCGTGAAGGAGTGCCGCACGGTGGGGCAGCTCGTCCAGGTCGTCGACCATCTGGTTCATTCCTGGTGGCGCCGCGGCCGCTGATCGCGCTCCTGCTCCTGGTCTCTTCTCTCGGCGCCGGCCCGAGCGCCGCGTCCGCGGCGGAGTGTGTCGCCCTCGACAATTTCTCCCAGGGCCGGCTCGGTGAGTTTCCCCCGGAGTGGAAGCCGCGCAAGGAGTCGGGCCGGTCGGTGTACTCCCTCCGGGAGGAGGGCGGGCGGCGGTTCCTCCGCGGCGTCGCCCGCCGCATCGGCATCCAGGCCGGCCGCGAGGTGGCCTGGAACCTCGAGGCCTATCCCATCCTGGCCTGGTCGTGGCGGCCCATCGAGTTCCCGGCGAACTCCGACGAGCGGAAATCGGGCACCAACGACAGCGCGGTGTCGGTGTATGCGGTGTTCTCTACCTCGCCGGTGTCGGTGAAGAGCGTCAAGTACGTCTGGAGCCGGGTGGTGCCGGCGGGCACCCATCTCACGTCGAGCGCCGGGAACACCCAGGTGCGTATCTTGCGATCCAGCGCCCAGGCCGGCCAGTGGGCCGACGAGCAGGTGAACGTCCGCGAGGACTACCAGAAGTACTTCGGGGGGAGCGAGGTGCCCAAGCCGGGCGGAATCGCGGTGCTCACCGACTCCGACGACACCAAGAGCAGCGCGCAGGGCGACTACGCCAACTTCCGCGTCTGCAAGCCGTGAGGCGCGCGACCGATGGCTGACGGGGCCGATCCGTTCGAGAGCCTCTTGGCGCGCCTGACGCGCGGGTGACCCTCCTCCTCAAGCTGGTCCTGGTGCCCGGGCTCATCGCCCTGGTCACCCTGGCCGGCCGGCGCTTCGGCCCCCGCCTGGGCGGCTGGCTCAACGCCCTGCCCCTGGTGGCGGGGCCGGTGCTCTTCTTCCTCGCGCTCGAGCAGGGCGACGCCTTCGTGGCCCGGGCGGCGCAGGCGACGCTGGCCGGGCTCGCCGCGGTCGCCGCCTTCTCGGTGATCTACGCGTGGACCGCGGTGGCGCGAGCCTGGTGGGTTTGCGTGCTGGTCGGGTGGACGGCCTTCGCGGTTCTGACCGTCGCGCTCCAGGCGGTGGCCTGGACGGCGGCCTCGGGGCTCGCGCTCGCGCTGGCCGCCTTCGCCATCGCGCCCTTCACGCTCCCGGAATTTCCTGACGCGCCGATCCCGGCCCCCGCGCCCGCCTGGGACCTGCCCCTGCGCATGGTGGCGGCCGTCGCGCTGGTGCTGGGGGTCACCGGCCTGGCCGCCTGGCTCGGCCCGCGGCTCTCCGGCGCGATCACCCCGTTTCCGGTCGCCACCACGATCCTGCTCGCGTTCACCCACGCCCAGCAGGGGGCCCCCGCCGCGGTGGGTTTCCTGCGGGCGTTCCTGCCCGCGATGTGGAGCTTCGCGCTCTTCTGCTTCGTGCTGGCGGTGGGCGTCGTGGGGCTCGGGCGCGATCTCGCCTTCCTGCTGGCCCTCGCCGTGCACCTGGCGGTGCAGGGCGTGGTGTGGCTCGGCCTCGACGCCCTGGCTAGCCGGGGAAGCGCCAGACGCGGCCCTCGGGCGGCTCGTCGGTCAGCGTGAACTGAGGCAGCGCGAAGTCCGGCGCCAGGTCCTGGAAGACCACGCGGACCCGCTTGCCGATCGCCACGTTCGGCTCGGGCTCGGGGCGGAACTCCGGGGTGACCAGGTTGGCGATGACGCGCAGGGCCTCGTCGGGGGTGGGTGTGCCGCGCTGCTCGTCGAGCTCCACCAGCACCACCGCGTAGGGCGTCCACTCCTTGAAGCCGGGCTGGATCGCGTGGTGCACGACCTCGTAGGAGTAGATGTGCCCGCGCCCGCTCACCGGCTTCCACTCCCACTCGAGCGACATGCACCACGGGCAGCCGTGGCTCGGCGGGTACCGCATGAGCCCGCACGCCTTGCAGGCGCGCAGCATCAGTCGGTGGTTCGTGCGCGCCAGCTTGAAGTGCTCGCGCCACTCGGAGTCGTTCTCCGGGATCACCAGGTTCATGCCGCGGTACTCGACGGAGGCCATCGCTAGTTCCTCATGATGAGGGCGGAGCCGGTCGGCGGCATCGCCCAGCCGAGATTCATGGTGATGTGCGCGTCCTTCACCTGGCGGCACTTGCCCGGCGAGTAGTCGTAGCTGTGCGTGCCGTCCTCCCAGCCCGGGCAGTAGTCGTCCACCTGGCCGCGGAGCTGGCGCACGTTCTCGATCACCATCGAGATGCCGTGGGTGTAGCCCTCGCAGAGGTGGCTGCCCGAGGTGTTGTTGGGCCGCTTGCCCCCGAGCTCGATCGTGCCGCTCGACACGTAGCGCCCGCCCTCGCCCTTCGGGCAGAAGCCGTACTCCTCGAGCTGGAGCATCGTGGTGAACGTGAAGGCATCGTAGGACCCGGTCACGTTCACGTCGTCCGGCGTGATGCCGGCCTGGCCGAACACGATGTCCTTGGCGTGGTAGCCCGCCACCCGGGTGATCGGCCCGTGGGCCCAGTGGAAGTCGGTGCGCGGCTTGTTGACCCGGCCCGCCACTCCCATGATGTAGACCGGCTTGCGGCGCAGGTCGCGCGCGCGCTCCGCGCTGGTCACGACCAGCGCGGTCGCGTTGTCGGTCTCGAGGCAGCAGTCGAGCAGGTGCAGCGGCTTGCAGATCCACCGGGAGGCGACCACGTCCGCCACCGTGACGCGGTCCTTGAGGAACGCCTTCGGGTTCTGCGAGGCGTGCTTGCTGTGGGCCACCCGCACGTGGGCCACCTGCTCCGAGGTCGTCCCGTACTCGTACATGTGGCGCATGAAGGTCGGCGCGAAGTTCTGGCCGGCGCTGCGCATGCCGAAGGGCACCTGGGCCAGGTCGAGGCCCCGCACCGGCTGGGCCGCCCGCGCGCCGGTGCCGCCGATCCGGAAATCGGAGTAGCCGTTCATCGAGCGGAAGATCGCCACCGTGTGGCACATGCCGGTCTCGATGGCGCCCATCGCGAGGCCGACGAGGGCCTCGGTGGAGGAGCCGCCGCCGAAGACGTCCATGTAGAAGTTGAGGCGAATGCCCAGATCCGGCGCCACCCAGTTGGCAAAGACGGAGTCGCCACTCTGGTAGGACATCATGCCGTCCACGCCGTCCTTGCCGAGGCCGGCGTCGCGCATGGCGTTGCGGACCGCTTCCACCGCCATCGCGCGCGTGCTGCGCGCGGACTGACGGCTGTACTCGGTCTCTCCCACTCCGACGATGCAGTACTTGTCCTTGAGCGATGCCATGGGGGTCCTCCGCGCCGCGACTCTACGCGAGCGCGGCGGGGGGCGTCAAGCGAGGGATCGCGAAGCGGGCGGCCGGGCAAAGGTGAGGAGGATCAGGGCGAGCGCGTTGAAACCGGCGCTCAGCCACCAGGCGAGCTGGTAGTCGCCCGCGCGGTCGTAGATGAAGCCGGCCGCGAGCGGTCCCCACGCGGCCATCGAGCCGGCCAGCGCGAAGAGCAGCCCGGCGAGGCTCGCCGCCTGCTCGCGCCCGAAGAAGTCGGCGACCGCGGCGGGGAAGAGGGTGGAGCCCGCGCCGTAGGAGAATCCGAAGACGAGCGACGCCGCGTAGAGCGCGGGCAGCTCGTGGGCGAGGGCGAAGCCGACGAACGCGGCGGCCTGCAGCACGAGGGCCACCGCGAGCGCGGCCCGCCGCCCGATGCGGTCCGACGCGCCCCCCATGAGCAGACGGCCGACCAGCGCGGCGGCGCCCAGGGCGCTGACGAGCGTCGCGGCCAGCAGCGGCGAGATGCCGAGCCCCCGGGCCATCGGCACCAGGTGCACGAGCGGGATGAACACCGGGATCCAGGTCGCGCCGAAGACCGCGAAGAGCAGCCAGAACGCGCGGGTCCGCATCGCCCGTCCGGCCGTCCATCCCTCCGGGCTGGCGGTGGCGCCGCGGGGGCGCGCGTCGCCGTCGGGACCGAGGCCCATCGTCTCGGGGTCGCGCCGCATGAGGACGGCGAGCCCGTTCAGGGCGAGCAGGACCGCGACGCCGAAGACCACGTAGGCCCCGCGCCCGCCGAGCCGGCTCACCACGAAGTGGGCGATCGGCGGCAGCGCGAAGGTGCCGAGGCTGCCGCCCGCGCTGGCCAGCCCGATCGCGAGGCCGTGAACGCGTAGAGCGAAAAGACCCCGGAGAGGCTGGCCCGGCTCCAGCCGAACTCGTCGATGAGCGCCGCGAAGAAGACGCCGAACGCGTACTGGGTGCCGTAGGCCATGAAGAGGATCAGGAAGGCGCCCGCCACCACGATCCAGCCGTAGAAGAGGCGGGGCGGCCCCGGCCGAGCGCCGGGGCTAGCGACGGGCATCGTCGTCGCGCTTCTCCGCGGACCGCTCCGTGTCCAGAATCGGAGGGAGGGTGCCGGTGGACTCGGTGCTCTCGATGCGAACGATGCGGTTGAGTCGCGCGACCGCGTCACGAATGCGCCCCGCCGCCTTGCGGCTGGTGCGCGCCCAGGTCCCTTCCTCGCTCTCCGCGGCCAGCCGGTCTTCCAGCATCTGGCTGTAACCCATGATGATCGCGAGCGGGTTGTTGATCTCGTGGGCGGCGGCTTGTGCGAGTAGATTCACCGATCGGAGAGACGCCGCTTCCCGCCGCGCCTCCTCGCCCGCGAGCCGCTCGGCCGCGTCGCGGTAGATCACGATCTCGTAGCGCCGGCCCCGGTATTCGACGGCGCGGCGCGAGCAGTCCACCGCGAGCGTCCGCCCGGAGGCGGTCAGAAACGGCACGCTCAACGCCCGCGCGAGACCCGTTCCCCGCGCCTCGGGCGACGGCTCCTCCCGGGCGGCGCGGCCCCGGGATTCCGGCCAGAACTGGCGGGAATCCCGGCCCAGCATCGCGTCGCGCGCGAAGCCGGAGAGGTCGCAGTCCGCGCGGTTGCAGTCGAGGATGCGCTGGGTATCGGCGTCCACGATGCGGACGGCGTCGGTGGCGTCGTCGAGGACGGCGCGGAAGCGCTCGCGCTCCTGCGCGAGCAGCCGGCGCTCGACGATGCTCTGCATGAGCAGGGCGAGCATGGGGAGTCCGACCACGGTCAGCAGGAGATAGGAAGGCCATACGCGCGCGAACAGGGTCCGGCCGGGCTCGCCCCGCAGCTCGAAGGCGCCGAAGGTGATGAAGAACGTGCCGACCGCGAGCACGAAGGCGTGGTGGATCCGCACCCGCTCGGTCCCCCCCGCCCAGCGGTGCGCCAGCCCTCCCGCCACCGCCACCGCGAGGATGGCGACCACGCCCGCGGCCGCGCCGCTGCCGCCCAGGTAGATTCGATAGACGACCGCGGCGAGCCCCGCGATGAGCCCGGCCCCCCAGCCCTCGAAGAGGCCGATGAGGGCGATCGGGATCGCGCGCCCGTCGACGAAGGAGCCCTCCGTGGTCTGGATGCGGGAGATCATCAGCACCACCGCGATGGCGCCCCAGACCAGGCCCAGCGCGATGACCCAGAGGGGCCGGCGGCGCGGATCGTCCGGAGCGAACCAGCCGTAGGCCAGGGAGTAGAAGAGGACACCCGAGACGGCGATGCCCGTCGCTTCGAGCAGATGGTGATAGTCCATCAGCTCCGGCCGACCACCGCGCGCCCGTTGGGCCGGGGCAGCAGCTCGCGCAGGAACTTCCCGGTGTAGGACGCGCCGACCTGCACGATCTGCTCGGGCGTGCCCTCGGCCACCAGCTCCCCACCGGCCGCGCCGGCCTCGGGGCCGAGGTCCACCACCCAGTCCGCGGTCTTGATCACGTCGAGGTGGTGCTCGACCACGAGCACGGTGTTCCCCGCGTCCACCAGGCGGTTGAGGACCACGAGGAGCTTGCGCACGTCGTCGAGATGGAGCCCGGTGGTGGGCTCGTCGAGGATGAAGAGGTGGTCGGTGGTGGGGCGCGCGGAGAGCTCCGCCGCGATCTTGAGCCGCTGAGCCTCACCGCCCGACAGCTTGGTCGCGGGCTGGCCCAGCCGCAGGTAGCCGAGGCCGACTTCCTGGAGCACCTTGAGCCGCCGCTGCAGCACCGGCTCGGAGGCGAAGAACTCCACCGCCTCGTCCACCGTCTGCTGCAGCACCTGGCTGATGTCCCGGCTCTTGTAGGTGACCTGGAGCACGTCGGACCGGTAGCGGCGACCCTCGCACTCCTGGCAGGTCACGTACACGTCCTCGACGAAGTACATCTCGAGCTTCTGGAAGCCGTCGCCCTCACAGGTCTCGCAGCGGCCCCCGGGCACATTGAACGAGAAGGCGCCGGGGCCCAGCCCGAGCGCCTGGGCGCGCGGCAGGCCCGCGAAGAGCCGACGGATCTCGTCGAAGGCCTTCACGTACGTGACCGGATTGGAGCGGGGCGTGCGCCCGATCGGCTCCTGGTCGATGAGCCGGATGCCCTTCAGATGCTGCAGCCCCCGCAGCTCGTCGTGGGCCCCCGCGACCGCGAAGTCCACCTTGAAGTGCCGGGCCACCGCCCGGTAGAGCGTGTCGTGCACGAGGGTGGATTTTCCGGAGCCGGACACCCCGGTCACGCAGGTCAGGGTGTGCAGCGGGATCCGAACCGTGACGTCCTTCAGGTTGTGCGCGCGGGCGCCCTCGAGGACGAGGGTCCGGCGGCCTTCCCGGCGGGCGAGCGGCAGGGGGATCGTGTCGCGGCCGCTCAGGTAGCGCGCGGTCAACGAGCGCGGGTCCTTGCGGAACTCCGCCTGGGTGCCCGCGAACACCATGGCGCCGCCGCGCTCGCCCGAGCCGGGCCCCATCTCGATCACGTAGTCGGCCGCCTCGATCAGCGCGCGATCGTGCTCGACGATCACCACCGTGTTGCCCCCCGAGGCGAGCTCGCGGCAGAGCTCGGCCAGCCGCGCGGTGTCCCGCGGGTGGAGCCCGATGGACGGCTCGTCGAGCACGTAGAGCGTGCCGGTGAGCTGGGCGCCGAGCTGGTTGGCGAGATTGATCCGCTGCGCCTCCCCGCCGGACAGCGTGCGCGTCTGCCGCCCGAGGGTGAGGTAGCCGAGGCCCACGCGGAGCAGGAAGGAGAGCTTGGCCCGCAGCATCTTGAGCACGTCGCGCGCCACCCCCGCCTCCCAGGGGGAGAGCGGCAGGGTCGCGAAGAGCGCGTCCAGGTCCTCCACCGTCTTCTCCCCGAGCTCGGCGATGCTGGCCCCGCCCACGCGGACCGCGAGGGCTTCCGGCCGCAGCCGCCGGCCCGCGCAGCGCGGGCACGGCGACTGGCTGCGGTAGCGCGAGAGGAAGACGCGGACGTGGAGCTTGTAGCGGTACGACTCCACCTCCTCGAAGAAGCCGCGGATGCCGGTGAGCCCGCCGCCGCCGTCGTAGACCCACTTCCGGTCCTCCGCGGACAGCTCCGCGTAGGGACGGCTCACGTCCACGCCGCGCTTCTTGGCCGCCTTGAGGAGCTGCTTCTGGTACCAGCGGCCCGAGGGGTGCGACCAGGGCTCCACCGCGCCGTCGGCCAGGCTCTGGGTGGGATCCGGCACCACCCGGGCCTCGTCGTAGCGGAGCACGTTGCCGAAGCCCTTGCACTCGGGACAGGCCCCGAGGGGGTGGTTGAACGAGAAGAGCAGGGGCCGCGGCCGCGCCAGCGCCACCCCGCACGCCGGGCAGTGGAAGTCGCGGCTCACCGGGACGACCCCGCGCTCGAGGAGATCGACGGAGGCCCGGCCCTCGCCTTCGGCGAGCGCGGTCTCCAGCGAGTCGGTGACGCGGCGGCGGCTGTCCGGGCCGACCACGACGCGGTCCAGCACCACCACCAGGCGCGCCGGGTCGAGATCGGCGGGCACGCCGCCCGGGCGGGCCGTCACCTCGGCCAGGTCCAGCACGGTGTCACCCGCCTTGACCCGGGCGAAGCCGCGCTGGAGCAGGGTGGCGAACAGGGCGCGTGGATCGCGGCCCGGCTCCGCGGCCAGGGGGAAGCAGATCAGGGCGCGCGCGCCCGGGTGATCACGGAGGAGGGCGTCGGCGACCTGGTCGGCCGAGTCGCTCCGCGCTTCCGCCCCGCAGGTGGGGCAGTGCACGCGGCCGATCTTGGCGAAGAGCAGGCGGAGGTAGTCGTGCAGCTCGGTGGCGGTTCCCACCGTGGAGCGCGCGGTGCGCACCGGGTTCTTCTGCTCGAGCGCGATGGCGGGCCGGATGTGCTCGATGCGGTCCACGTCGGGCCGGTCGAGGCGCTCCAGGAACATGCGGGCGTAGGTGGACAGCGACTCGATGTACCGCCACTGGCCCTCCGCGAAGAGCGTGTCGAAGGCCAGGGAGGACTTGCCCGAGCCGGAGACCCCGGTGATCACGGTGACGCGGTCGTGGGGGATGTCGACGGAGACGTTCTTCAGGTTGTTCTGCCGGGCTCCCTCGATCCGGAGCCAGACGGGCTGGGACATTCGAGCGATCCTCCTGAGATGGGAAGTCTACGCGACGGCCCGGGGGCCTTCAATAGCGCCGGCCGGCGCCGGGCCGCGCGGCGCGCTTGACAGGCGCCTCGCGAGCCGGTACTCTCCTGATCCGTAATGAGAATCATTCCTAAAAATGGGCCCTCCCGGAGATCGGAAGGCGCCGAGACCGACCTCCGCGCCCGCGGGCTCCGGCTCACCGGGCCGCGCCGCGTGGTCCTCGACGTGGTGCGCGCGACCGAGTCGCATCCCACCGCGGAGTGGGTCCACCGGATGGTCCGCCGCCGCCTGCCCCGCGTGAGCCTGGGCACGGTGTACCGCAACCTCCGGGTGCTGGTGGCCGAGGGGCTGGTGAAGGAGCTGTCGGGCCCGCACGCGCGCTTCGACGGAAACCTGAGCGAACACCACCACTTCACGTGCCTGGCCTGCGGCCGGATCAGCGATGTGCAGGCGCCGACCAGCGACCCGCACGCGCGCGCCCTCTGCGGGCGGGTTGCCGCCCAGAGCGGCTTCAGCGTCACCCATCATCGAATCGAGTTCTACGGCCGCTGTCCCGAGTGCCAGCGCCGCGCCGGCGGCAGGGCGCGGAGCCGGCGCCCGACGCGGTAGCTCGGCGGGCCGCCGCCCCCGAGCCGCCGTCACCATCAACCGAAAGGAGGACGTCACCATGGCAGGAAAGCCTCTGAAGGGCAGTAAGAGCGTGGACAACCTCAAGGACGCCTTTGCGGGCGAGTCGCAGGCCAACCGCCGCTATCTGTACTTCGCGCGCGTCGCCGACATCGAGGGGTTCCCGGACGTCGCGGGGCTCTTCAAGGACACCGCCGACGCCGAGACCGGCCACGCCTTCGGCCACCTCGACTTCCTCAAGGAAGTGGGAGACCCGGCTACCGGGGAGCCCATCGGCAAGACCGAGAAGAACCTGAAGGCCGCCGTCGCGGGCGAGACCTACGAGTACACCCAGATGTACCCGGGCATGGCCAAGACCGCGCGGGACGAGGGGTACCCGGAGCTGGCCGAGTGGTTCGAGACGCTCGCCAAGGCCGAGAAGTCGCACGCCGGCCGCTTCACGAAGGGCCTCAACCAGGTCGCGGGCAAGGAGCCGGCCGACGCCATCTAGTCGGGCCCTCGATCAGACTCGGGCCGGGCGCCGGCTCCCACGCCGGCGCCCGGCCCCCGGCTCGCCGCTCCGATCCCCACTCGCGAGAGGACGATGACACTCGACATTCGCGTCCCGGAGTTCTGGCAGCTCGACCGCGTCGACACCGAGCTGCGCCGGGTCTACGACATCTGCGCGGGGTGCCGCCGCTGCCTGCCGCTCTGCCCCTCGTTCCGGGTCATGTTCGACCGGCTGGACGTGGACTCGGTGGACGGCGACGTCGAGAAGCTACCCGCGACGGACGTGAAGGAAGTCGTCGATCTCTGCTACCAGTGCAAGCTCTGCTACAACCACTGCCCCTACACGCCGCCGCACCGCTGGGCGGTGGACTTTCCGCGCCTCATGCTGCGGGCCCGCTCCGCGGAGGCGCGCGCGAAGGGCGTGACGCTCCAGGACCGCTTCCTCGGCAACACCGAGCTGGTCGGGCGCCTCGGCAGCCTCACCGCGCCGGTCTCGAACTGGATGAACGCGATGTGGGTGAATCGCAAGTTCATGGAGAAGGCGGTCGGCATCCACGCCGCGCGCAATCTGCCGCCCTTCCACCGCGAGACGTTCTCGCGCTGGTTCGACGGGCGGAAGCCGCGGCCGCGGACCGCGCCGCCGCGCGACCGGGTGGCGCTCTTCACCACGTGCTCGGTGGAGTACAACGATCCCGTCACCGGGAAGGCCGCGGTGGCGGTGCTCGAGAAGAACGGGGTGGACGTGGTACTGCCCGCGCAGCGCTGCTGCGGGATGCCCTACCTCGACGGCGGCGCGGTCCCCGAGGCCAAGCGGCTGATCGCGGCCAACGTCAAGAGCCTCGCCGAGCACGTCCGGCAGGGGCGGGAGATCGTGGTGCCGGGGCCGACGTGTTCCTACATGCTCAAGCAGGAGTATCCCTGGCTCGACGGCTCGGAGGACGCGAACCTGGTCGCGGCGCACACGCGCGACCTCTTCGAGTACCTCGCGGCGCTGCACGAGCAGGGCCGGCTCGACACGAAGTTCCCGAACGCGCCGGGCACCATCGCCTACCAGCTGCCCTGCCACCTGAAGGCTCAGAACATGGGGACCCGCTCCGCCGACGTGCTGCGCCTGACCGGGGCGCCGGTGGAGGTGATCGAGCGATGCTCGGCGGTGGACGGCACCTGGGGCATGAAGAAGGAGTACTTCGAGCTGTCCATGAAGCTGGCGGAGCCCCTGTTCCGGGATGTCGAGCGCGCGAAGCCCGATCGGGTCGCCACCGACTGCCCGCTCGCCGCGCTGCAGATCCACCAGGGCACCGGGCGGACCGCGCGGCATCCCATCCAGATCCTGGCCGAGGCGTACGGCCTCGATCCGGAGAGCCCGGCGTGACGTCGCGGATCGGCCTCGGCGACGTCATCAACTTCTTCGAGTACGAGAAGGTGCGCGAGGACCGCCGGCACCGCGTGATCGCGCTGAAGCAGAAGCGGCGCGTCGAGGTGGGACCCTATCTCTCGTTCGTCTTCGAGAACCGGGAGACCTTGCTGTTCCAGATCCAGGAGATGTGCCGCGCGGAGCGCATCATCGACGACGCCCGAGTGCAGGAGGAGATCGACGTCTACCGCGCGCTGCTCCCCGGGCCGGGGGAGCTCTCGGCTACCCTCTTCATCGAGATCGCCGACAAGGACCAGATCAAGCCGGTGCTGGACCGCTTCATGGGCATCGACACCGGCCATCACGTGTGGATGGAGATTGCGGGCGGCCTCCGGGTGCCCGGGGTCTTCGAGGCGGGCCACTCCGACGAGGAGAAGGGGAAGCTCGCCGCCGTCCACTTCGTGCGCTTCGCCTTCCCGGCCGAGGCGGTCAGCGCCTTCCACACCTCCGCGGTGGAGCTGGTGACCGATCACCCCGCCGCGCGCGCGCGCACCCGCCTGTCCGACGAGGCCAAGGCCGAGCTGCTGACCGACCTGACGGCCTGACCAGCGCGCGCCGCGCGGCGCGCGTCTACTGCATAATCCAGAACCAGACGTAGTAGACGAGCGTCAGAACAAAGCCGAACCAGAGGGTGCCCTTCACGGTCGCGAGCGGCTTGGCCGCACCCTTGCCCGGGGTGCCCACCAGCCCGTTGATCTCGACCAGCACCATGAGCGCGAGGGCCACGATCCAGAAGAGGAGCCCGGACTTCCCGACCGTGAGGCTCGCGAAGTGATTGGCCGCGCCCATGAAGAAGAGCATCGGAATCGAGAGCACCACGTTGGTGCGGGAGGCCAGCCCGCCCCGCGCCCCCGCCGCGGCCGCGGCCGGGTTGGCCGGCTTGCCCGCCGCGGTGTCGAGCGCGTTCTGGATAACGATCTTGTTCCGGGGCCAGATCACGAACCACACGTTGGCCCACATGATCGACCCGAGAAGGCCGCCCAGCAGGATCTTCCAGGTGCCCGGGTCGTTGATGCCACGGAGCCCGAGCCAGTAGTGGAGCAGGTAGATCCAGCCGGAGAGGAAGGTGATCATCGCGCCCCACCGGAACCACCACATCACGCGGGGCAGCAGCTTCTGCTGCGCGCCCGAGCGGACCCCCGGCTCGGTCTCGGCGAAGAAGGGAACCTGGGCGAAGTTGAGATAGTACAGGAGGCCGATCCAGGTGATGCCCGCCAGGAAGTGAATCCAGCGCAAGAGGAACAGCCAGCCCTCGGAGCTCATCAGTGCCATCGTCACCCTCCCGGGAAAGACCGCGGATCAGTCACTGCATCGAGCCCTCAGCCTAGTCAGGCGTCGTCCTTGTCGTCATCCTCATCCTCGTCGTCGTCCTCCTCGTCGTCGTCGAGGTCATCGTCGAGATCGTCGTCGTCGAAGTCGTCATCGTCGTCGAAGTCATCGTCGTCGTCATCGTCGTCGTCATCCGCGTCGTCCGCTTCCGCGTCGTCCTTGTCCTTGTCCTCGTCCTCGTCGTCCGGCGCGAGCAGCGGCTCCTGCTCGTCTTCGATCCACGGGTGATTGCCGAGGCTGGCCATGTGAAGCTCCTCCCGAGGTGAGGCCTGTTACGCTGGGCGGGATTATAGCAAAGGGGTCTTGGGTGTCCACGCCATTTTGGCCGTTTCGCGCCACTTATCCACTTATCCCCACTCATCCACAACACGAGATTTGCACGCGCTGACGCGGCTCCGCGGGCGAGGCGACGCGGACGTGCAGGGCTGGCGCCTGGCGCGTGCGTGTCACCTTCGCGATGCCTGATTGAACGCGGCGATTCGCGCCTGCCCGCGCCCGCGCCCGCATTTCCAGAGGGCGCCGCGGTGCTTGACGACGGCTTCGAGCAACGCCTAGGATCCGACGGACCGCCGTATCCACCCGCGAGGAGAATAGAAGAGATGCCGCTGTTCGCCGTCGAGCGTGATCTGAGCCAGGTGCCGCCCGAGGATTTCCGTTCCAACCTGCCGGGCCTCGTCGCCGCGTGCGCGCGGCTGCAGGATCTCGGGAAGAAGGTGCGCTACATCAGCAGCGCGGTCTTTCCCGCCGAGGCCCGCGGTCTGTGTCTCTTCGGCGCGGAAGAGCCCCAGTGGATCCACGAGGCGAACGAGGCGGCCCGGCTGCCCTACTCGCGGATCTTCGCGGTCCTCGATCTAACGCCGACCGGGGTCCGGCGCGATCTCTCGCGGGGCCGCTGGCCGGTGCGGGTCGACGCGACCCCGGCGGTGCCCCACGAAGGGACCAATGGCGGGTCCCCGTCGCGGCCCACCACGCGGGTGGCCGACGAGCTGGCGCGATGGTCGGACGAGGCGCGCCAGCTCATGCGGGTCCTGGGCGGCTGGCTGGAGGACGCGGGCCGCCTCCAGGCTGACGTGGGGGCGCTCGAGAGCGAGCGGGGCGCGCTCGCCGAAGAGGTACGACGGGTACGGGAGGAGAACGACGGGCTGCGCGCGGAGCGGGATGACCTGTCCGACGCGCTGCAGACGCTCGCGGGCCAGGCCACCCGCACCGCCGACGAGGTCCTGCGGCGCATCGGCGGCCGGCGCGAGGCGCCCGGGAGCCTCGCCGAGCGATGAGCGCGGACTTCACGGGCCGCCGTCGGATCCTGGTGGTGGACGACGACGAGCGAGAGCGCCAGGATACGTCGCGCATCCTTGCGGAAGCCGGCTACGCGGTCGATACCGCCGCGACGAAGGCGGACGTGGTGACCCTGCTGAGCCAGCACGGCTACGATCTGGTGCTGGCCGACCTCAAGATGCCCGATCTCAACGGGCCGGCCTTCTACCAGCTGTTGAAGGAATCCTGCCGGACCGCCCCGCCCGTGATCTTTCGGATCGAGCGCGGGTACACCCCCGAGTACGCGAGCTTTCTCATGCGGCTCGCCGCGCCCGTGCTCATGAAGCCGGCGCCGGCGGCCGACCTGTGCCTGGCGGTGGAGCGCCAGCTCCCGCCGAGCCCGGCCGCCCCGCAGGCCGCGTCCTCCCTCGCTTCCTGATTCAGGAGTCGAGCCGCACAATTCGGGGTGCACTCGGGGCGGCGTGGTAGAATCCCTGCCTGCAAGTCGCTGATCTGATTACCAAGGCGGCGTAGCTCAGGTGGCAGAGCAGGGGTCTCATAAGCCCCGTGTCGGAGGTTCGAGTCCTCCCGCCGCCACCATCATTCCAAGCAGCTAGCCGGCAGGTTTTTCGCCGCCTTTCCTGGAACGTGACCGGACCGTGACTGCTCATGAGGGCGCCCACTCGGCTTACGGCTTCGGGTTGGGGAGGCGTCGTGCTGACCGCCTTGCAGCTCGACAAGTGGCCTATCTCGTTGTAAAATCTATCTGTTTCGAGCTGACTCGGCCTGCCCAGGAGGAAGCCGCACGATGGCAATCAGTCCCAAGATGCTGGCTCTTATCCAGAAGATCGAAGCGGCTGACGCGGAGCACTTTGCTCGTCTCCGCAAGAGCGCGAAGCAAGAGAAAGAAGCAAAAGCGCTCGCGAAAACGCGGGCCGCGAGCCGCGCGGCCGAAGCCCGCTCGGTCATCAAGAAGCGGAAAGCGTCATGACACCGCTGCGACTCCCTTGAGCCTCGTGGCGTCAGGCTAGCGGCCCGCGTCTACTCGATCCAGCGGTCCACGTCCGCCTGCATTGCTCGAACCCGCGCGAGCGGATCATCAAGCCGGTTGCCGTGCTGCGTGAGTACCCAGTCTGCCGCCCCGGGAACGAACGGCCCTCGTCTCAGCCTGCTGCCCACGGTTTCCCGCAGGCTTCGATACCAGCTCCCTCGGGGTCTTGCCCGTCCTGTTGGGCGCGCCATACGAGATCGCCGCGACTGACACACCTTCCCAGGACCAAGAGTGCGCGGTGCCGACGCCGCGCCATCCGGTGGAGCAAAAACATTGATGCGACGAATACGAGACAGCCAACAACAAGAAGCCCGTAGCCAAGCCAGCGAAAGAGGTGTGCGGACTGACCTGCCTGCGGAGCCATGATCGCGGCCCCGCCGACGATCATGGCGACCGCTGTCGTGACAGCTTGCCAGCCGCCTGCCCAGGAGAGGCTCATTCCGGGCCCGTGTCGGAGGTTCGAGTCCTCCCGCCGCCACCACCTACGGCTCGCGGTTCAGCAGGCGCTCCCGCTCCTCCCACTGTTCCTGGGTCCGACGCAGGCGTCGCCGCTCCGTGACGGTGTGGACGACGCCGACGAGGGCGGTGAAGACCACGGCCGCGAGTCCGACGAGGGCCAGGGTCATGGGCGCGAGGGCCGCGGCGTCGAGTTCATAGCCGCATCCTACCGTACGGGGTAAGTCATTGCCAAATAAGCGGGCAGCTCGGTTGAAGTCGGTCGGCCGCTCCGCTAGACTGGTCCTCCGTGACCCAGACCTCGGCCCGCCCCCTCGCGCGCTTGTCCGTCGTCGACCTCACCGCCGGGCGCTCCGGGCCCACCTGCAAGGCCAAGGGAGAGACGACATGAGCGACTACATCCTGGTGGAGCAGGACGGGCCCATCGCCACCGTCGTGTTCAACCGGCCGAAGATGCGCAACGCGATCAACCTGGCCATGTGGTCGGAGATCGCCATGGTGACCGAGCGCCTGTCCAAGGACGACTCGGTGCGCGCCATCGTCTACCGCGGGGCGGGTACGGACGCCTTCGCCTCCGGCGCGGACATCTCCGAGTTCCAGGACAACCGCAAGGACACCGCGACCGCGCTCAGCTACAACAAGCAGACCGAGGCCGCCTACTCCTCGATCCGGGTGTGCCCGAAGCCGACCGTCGCGATGGTCTTCGGCTACTGCATGGGCGGCGCGATGGCGCTCGCGATGGCCGCGGACTTTCGCTTCGCCGCCGCCGGCTCCAAGTTCGGCATCCCGGCCGCGCGGCTTAGCATCATCTACGGGCTCGATCCGGTGCACCAGCTCGTGGATCTGGTGGGGCCGGCCTACGCCAAGGACATCCTCTACTCGGCCCGCACCGTGGAGGCGGAGGAGGCCCTCCGCATCGGCTTCATCCAGCGTCTGGTCCCCGCCGCCGAGCTCGAGGCGTACACCTACGACTACCTGAAGAAGATCGCGGCCAACGCGCCGCTCTCGGTGCGGGGGACGAAGGCCCAGGTCCAGGCCATCTTCGAGGGCATCACCGACGCCCACCGCGAGAACCTGCGCTCCCTGGGCATCGCGACGTTCGACAGCGAGGACTACAAGGAAGGCACGCGGGCCTTCCTCGAGAAGCGGGCGCCCCGGTTCCAGGGGCGGTAGCCTCTGCGCGTCACCGTTCTCTCTTCGACCCCTCTCAATCCGCTGGAGGGGAGCGGGACCTTCGTCGGCATCGCGGGGCTGGCGCAAGGGCTCGCTCAGCTCGGGCATCAGGTTACCCTGCGCGCGCTCGGGCGCCGCACCGGGTTCCACACCCTCGACCGCTGGCTCTACAACGCGGGCGTCGCCCTGCGGCCGCCGCGCGAGGCCGACCTGGTGCTCGGGGTGGATCTCGACGGCTTCATGTGGGCGCGCCGGCGCGCGCTGCCGTTCGTGGCGAGCCTCAAGGGCATCATCGCCGACGAGCTCAAGAAAGAGCGGGGCTGGGTCCGGACCCTGCTCTCGGTGCAGGCGCGCTGGGAGCGTCGCAACGTCGAGCGCGCCGACCTCGTCGTCGTCACGAGCCGCTATTCGGCCGAGGTGGCCCGGCGCGAGTACGGGGTGCCGCTCGAGCGAATCGCGGTGGTGCCGGAGCCGATCGACCTCGAGGTCTGGGACGACCAGTTCTGGCGCGCCCCGCGGCGGCCCCGCAACGGTCCGGTGGTGCTCAGCGTGGCCCGCATGTACCCGCGCAAGCGCCTGTCGGACCTCCTGCACGCCGCCGCGGTCCTGCGCGCACGCGTGGCCGGGATCCAGGTGCGCATCGTCGGCCGCGGCCCGGAGTGGGACGCTCTCTCGCGCCTCCACGCGGAGCTGGGCCTGGGCGATGCGGTCGTGCTCCTCGGCGATCTGAGCCGCGAGCGGCTCGCCGAGGAGTACGTGAACGCCTCCGCGTTCTGCCTGCCCTCGGTGCAGGAGGGCTTCGGCATCGTGTTCCTCGAGGCGATGGCCGCCGAGCTGCCGGTGGTGGCCTGCCGCATCGCGGCGGTGCCCGAGGTCGTGCTCGACGGGACGACCGGGCTGCTGGTGGAGCCGCGCGATCCCGGCGCGCTCGCGGCGGCGCTCGAGCGGCTGATCCGCGAGCCCGCGCTGGCCAAGCGCCTGGGGCAGGAGGGCCGCCGCCGTGCGCTCGGCTTCGCCCCGCGGCACGTCGCGGAGCGCTTCCTGAGCGCGGTACACTCCACGCAGGACCGGCTGGGACAGCAGGCGCGAGGAGGCTGACCGCCCCATGGTGTACGCGACCCGAAAGTTCACGTTCTCGTCGGGCCACCGCTACTGGCGGCCCGAGTGGAGCTCGGAGGAGAACGCGCGGGTGTTCGGCTCGCTCACGGTAGCCCACGGGCACAACTACGCGCTCGAGGTGACGATCCGCGGCGAGATCGACTCGCGCACCGGCATGGTGATGGACCTGGGCGAGCTCAAGCGCGTGGTCGGCGAGGCGGTGGTGTCCCGCTTCGACCACGCGGATCTCAACCAGGACCCGCTCTTTCCACCCGGCACGATCCCCACCACCGAGAACCTCGTCCGCGCGATCTGGGACCTGCTCGGCCCGAAGCTCGGCGCCGAGCGCCTGCACCGCTTGCGGCTCTGGGAGGATCCCACCTTCTACGTGGAGTACCTCGGCGGGTGAGCCCCTTCGCGCTCACCCGGTCGTATCACTTCAGCGCCGCCCACCAGCTGGCCAATCCCGCCCTCTCCGACGAGGAGAACGCCCGGATCTACGGTCAGTGCTTCCGTCAGCACGGGCACAACTACGGGCTCGAGGTGACGGTGGCGGGCGCGCTTCATCCCGCCACCGGTATGTCGGTGGATCTCGGCGTGGTGGACACCGCGGTGAAGACGGCGGTGCTGGACCGCGTGGACCACTACGATCTCTCCGCCACCGTGCCGGAGCTCACGGGCGTGATCACGACCGGCGAGAACCTGGCCCGTGTGTTCTACCACTGGCTCGAGGACGCGCTGCCCCCGGGCGTGCTCCGGCGCGTGACCCTGGTGGAGACCGCCAACAACGTGTTCGAGTACTCCGGCGAGACCCCCGCCGACGAGGTGACCCCCCGATGATCGAGCGGCTCATTCACGACCTCCTGAAGGAGATCGGCGAGGACCCGACGCGCGAGGGCCTGGAGAAGACGCCGGCCCGCGTGGCCAAGGCGTGGGAGTACTTCACCTCCGGCTACAAGCAGGACGTGCACGAGGTCCTCAACGAGGCGCTCTTCACCGAGGAATACGACGAGATGGTGGTGGTGAAGGACATCGACCTGTATTCCATCTGTGAGCACCACCTCCTCCCATTCGTTGGCAAGTGCCACATCGCCTACATGCCGTCGCGCAAGATCGTCGGGCTCTCCAAGCTGCCGCGGCTGGTGGAGATGTTCGCGCGCCGGCTGCAGGTGCAGGAGCGGCTCACCACCCAGATCGCGCACACGCTGAACGAGGTGCTGCAGCCGCGCGGGGTCGCGGTGGTGATCGAGGCGATCCACATGTGCATGCTGATGCGGGGCGTGGAGAAGCAGAACTCCAAGGCGGTCACCTCCGCCATGCTGGGCGCCTTCCGCGATAACGCGGAGACCCGCGCCGAGTTCATGGAGCTGATCCGGTCGCGCGGCGGGCTGGTCATTTGAAGCTCGCCGGCCAGGTCGCCGTCGTCACCGGGGCCGGCCGCGGCATCGGCCGCGCGGTCGCGGTGCGCCTGGCCCGCGAGGGCGCCGCGGTGGCGCTGGCCGCCCGCTCCGCGTCCGAGCTGGACGGCGCCGCGCGCGAGATCGCCCAGGCGGGCGGGCGGGCCCTGGCCGTCCCCACCGACGTGCGTCAGGAGGCCGCGGTGGAGGCCCTGGCGCGCCGGGCCCTCGCCGAGTGGGGGCGGGTGGACGTGCTGGTGAACGCGGCCGGCCTCGCCACCTTCGCGCCGGTGACCGACTCCAAGCTGGACGACTGGGACCAGATGCTGGCGGTGAACCTCCGCGGCGCGGTGCTCTGCTGCCGGGCTGTCCTGCCCGCCATGATCGCCCAGCACCGGGGCACCATCATCAACGTGGGCTCGGTGGTGACGAGCCGGGCGCTCACCGGCAGCGCCGCCTACACCGCGTCCAAGTACGGGCTGCTCGGCTTCTCCCGCGTGCTGGCCGAGGAGATGCGGGCCCACGGGGTGAGGATCGGGGTGCTCTCGGCCGGCGCCACCGACACCCCGCTCTGGGACGCCATGCCGGCGGCGCCGGCCCGGGAGCGCATGCTGAGGCCCGACCAGGTGGCGGAAGCCGCCCTGCTCATGGCTTCCCTGGACCCCAACGCCACCCTGGAAGAGCTGACCCTGCTGCCCGCGGGCGGCATCCTGTGACCCGCCCCGCGGCCCCCCGGCAGGCCCCGCAACCATCTGCTATACTGAGCCCGCAGTCTGATCCCCCGCGCCTGCGGGGCAACCAAGGAGGCACGAATGCTGACGTTGACTGAGACGGCCGTCAAGAAGATCTCGGATCTGCGGCTCGAGGAAGGCAAGCCCGAGTGGGGTCTCCGGATCCGCGTCGTGGGCGGCGGCTGCTCCGGCATGTCGTACGAGCTCGGGTGGGACGATACCCCGGTCGAGGGCGACAACGTCGTCGAGACGAACGGCGTGAAGGTGATCGTGGACTCCCACAGCGCGCCGTATCTCCAGGGCAGCGAGATCGACTACGTCGACAACAACATGCTGGGCGCCGGGTTCGCGATCAAGAACCCGAACGTGAAGTCGTCCTGCGGCTGCGGCTCGTCGCACCAGTTCTAGTCGGCCGGTCGGGGCCCAGGCTCGCTCGATGAAGGTGCAGGTCCGGTTGTTCGCCCGCTACCGCGAGGAGGCGGGCCGCGATCATCTGGACCTGGAGCTCGCGGACGGCGGCACCGTCGAGCGCGCCTGGGAAGCGGTCACCCGCCAGTACCCCGTCCTCGTTCCGTATCGCCCCTACACCCTCTTCGCCCTCCGCAACGACTACGTGGGAGCCGATCACCCCCTCGGGGACGGCGACGAGCTCTGCCTGTTTCCCCCGGTGAGCGGCGGCGCGGCCGAGCCCGGGCAGGACTGGATCGAGGTCACCACCGAGCCCCTGTCAGAGCGCGCGGTGGCCCAGGCGGTGGAGCATCCGGGGGCGGGGGCGCTGGCCCTGTTCTCGGGCGTGGTGCGCGACCAGACCGGCGGGCGCCGGGTGAAGTTCCTCGAGTACGAGGCCCACGGTCCCATGGCTCTCTCCAAGATGCGCGAGATCGGCGCGGCCATCCGGAGCCGCTGGCCCACCATCACGCGGATCGCGCTCGTGCACCGCATCGGCCGCCTGGAGATCGGCGAGTCGAGCGTCATGATCGCGGTGTCGTCGCCCCATCGCGCCCAGGCTTTCGAGGCCTGCCGCTTCGCCATCGACACCCTGAAGGAGACGGTGCCGATCTGGAAGAAGGAGCACTTCGAGGACGGCGAGGTCTGGGTAGGGCTGCAATCTGGATAGCCTTGTCGTCCGCGTCCAGGACACCATTCGCCGTCACGGGATGCTCCGTGGCGGCGAAGCCGTCTTGGTGGCCGTCTCGGGCGGCCCCGACTCGGTCGCTCTCCTCGACGTCCTCTACGCGCTTCGGGAGTCCCTCGGCCTCACGCTGACCGCCGTCCACGTCCATCACGGCCTGCGTCCCGAGGCCGACGCGGAGGCCGACGGGGTCCGTCGCCTCTGCGAACACCTGGACGTGTCGTGCCATGTCGAGCGGGTCACGGTACGCCGGGAGCCGCCCTGGGACGGGCTCGAGGCGGAGAGCCGTCGCGCCCGCCACGCCGCGCTCGAGCGCGTGGCGCGCGTGGTCGGGGCCGGGCGCATCGCCACCGGCCACACCGCCGACGACCAGGCCGAGACCGTGCTGATGCGCCTCCTACAGGGCGCGGGCCCGCGGGGGCTGGGCGGCATCGCGCCGGCCCGCGGGCTCCTGATCCGCCCGCTGATCGAGACGCGGCGGAGCGCGATCGAGGAGTACCTGCGCGAGCGCGGGCTCACCTGGGCAGAGGACCCGAGCAATCGTGACCCGCGTTTCCTTCGCACCCGCATCCGCCACGATCTGCTGCCCTTCATGGCGGATCTCACCGGCGCTTCGGTGGTGGAGGCCCTCGGCCGCTCGGCGGCGGCGGCCCGCGCGGTGGTGGCCGACCTGGAAGAGCGGGCGCGGGCCGACCTCGCGCGCCTGGCCACCCGGGACGGGGCCGGGATCAGCCTCGACGTCGGCGCCCTGGCCGAGCGGCCGCTCGAGCTGGCCGCGGAGATGCTCCGCCAGGCCGCCGCCCTCCTCGGCGAGACGCGCCCGCTGCGGGGGCCCGCCCAGCGCGCGCTCCGGCGGCTGCTCGCGGAGGCCCCGCGCCGCCGCGCGGCCCGGCTGGGACGCCTGGCCGTGGAGCGCAGCGGCCGCCGGCTGCGCGTGGGGCCGGTGGCGCTGCCCGCGCTCGTGACGCGCGCCTGGCCCGTACCGGGCGCGCTCGAGCTGCCCGAGATCGGCGCGCGGCTCGGCGCCCGTATCGTCGCGCGCGCCTGCGGCTACGCGGTCCCGCCCGAGCCCGGCCGCGCCGCCTTCGACGCCGACGCGCTCCCGTCCGCCCTGGCGGTGCGCGCCCGCCGGCGCGGCGACCTCTTCTCGCCGTTCGGCGCGCCCGCGCTGCGGAGGCTCAAATCGTTCCTGATCGACGCGGGCGTCCCGCGGTGGCAGCGCGCGCGGACCCCGCTCGTCGAGGCGGGGGGCGAGATCATCTGGGTCGCGGGCATCCGCCGCGGCTCCATCGCGCCGGTGACCGCCGCCACCACGCGGATCCTCGAGCTGGCGCTCGATTCCCTCGCGCTCCCGGAGTAGCCGTCCCTCATATCGGGCGGTAAGATGTTTCGCGGAGGCCCGCCCATGACGATCCCGTTTCGCGCTCTCGCCGCCCCGCTCCTCCTCGTGGTCCTGGGCGCGCTCGCGCCGCCGGCCCTGGCCCAGTCCCGCGCGCCCCAGCCGCCGCGCCCGGCGGTGCCCGCGCCCGACTCGCAGCGGCTCCTGCGCGCCCTCGAGGACGCGTTCGTCTCCGTCGCGGATCGCGCCACGCCCTCGGTGGTGAACGTGAGCGTCAAGGTCAAGCGCGAGGCGAGGCCGGAGAGCGGCGCGTCGCCGGAGATGGAGGAGCGCTTCCGCGAGTTCTTCGGCCCCGAGCTCTTCGAGCGCTTCTTCCGCCGACGGGCGCCGCGGGACGAGGGCCGGGCCGCGGGCTCGGGCGTCATGGTGGATCCGCGCGGCTACATCCTGACCAACAACCACGTGGTGGAGAACGCGACCGAGATCGAGGTGCGCCTCTCCGACGACCGCAAGTTCAAAGCGGCGCTCGTGGGCCGCGACGGGCGCACAGACCTGGCGGTGCTCAAGATCGAGAACCCGGCGGGGCCACTGCCGGTGGCCGACCTGGGCGACTCGGACCGGCTGCGGGTGGGGCAGTGGGCCATCGCCATCGGTAATCCCTTCGGCCTCGACCGCACCGTGACCGTCGGGATCATCTCGGCGACCGGCCGCACCCACGTGGGCGTGGCCACCTACGAGGCCTTCATCCAGACCGACGCGTCCATCAATCCTGGCAACTCCGGTGGCCCATTGCTGAACCTGGACGGCCGCGTGGTGGGGATCAACACCGCCATCGTCTCCAGCGGGCAGGGCATCGGCTTCGCGATCCCGATCAACATGGCGCGCGACATCATGACCCAGCTCATCAACCGCGGGAAGGTGGTGCGCGGCTGGCTCGGCGTGGCCATCCAGGATCTGAGCCCCGAGCTGGCCGCGAGCCTCGGGGTGAAGGAGGACGCGGGCGCGCTGGTGGCCGCCGTGATGAAGGACGGCCCCGCCGCCGCCGCCGGGCTCAGGCCCGGCGACGTCATCGTGGAATTTGGCGGGTCGGCGATCAAGGACGTGCCCGATCTGCAGAAGCGCGTGGCGGCGGTGGAGCCCGGCCGCGCCGCGCCGGTCACGGTGATGCGGGAGCAGAAGACCGTCACCCTGAGCGTCAAGATCGGCGAGCAGCCGCCCGACGACGCGATGGAGGCCGAGGCCGGCGACGAGATCCTGGGCCTCACGGTGGAGCCGCTCACCCCCGAGACGGCTCGGCAGAACCGTCTGGCGGCCCGCAGCGGGCTGCTGGTGACCGAGGTGGCCCCGGGCAGCGCGGGCGCGGCCGCCGGCATCCGGCCCGGCGACGCCATCCTCGAGGTGAACCGCGGGCCGGTCGGCGACGCGGCCGCCTTCCGCCAGGCGGTGGCCGGGCTCAAGCCGGGTGAGTCGGTGCCGGTGTATCTCCAGCGGGGCGGGGGGGCCAACGAGTACGTGATGCTCACCGCGCCGCGGCCGTGATCGCGTCCTCACCCAGTAAGGGTAGGAATCCGCTTGACAGTTGGGGCGCCGATCCCTAACGTGCCGCTCACTTCGCCCGGGACGGAGGGACGCGCGCGTGAGGACTCAGGAGTGTATCCGGAAGGAGACCGACGGGACAGGTGATGGCCCAGCGGTCTATCGGCCCCGCCCCGTTGTGCTCGCCATCGACGACGAGCCGGGTGTGCGGGAGTCGCTGCAGCTCATCCTGCAGGATGAGTTCGAGGTGCTGGAGGCGCCCGACGGAGCCGCCGCCCTCGCGATCCTCGCCGCCCGCCGGGTGGACGTGGCGCTGCTCGACGTGCGGATGCCCGGCGAGCCCGGGTCGAAGGTGCTGCCCCGGATCCTGGCGATCGACGAGTCCATCCCGGTCATCCTGATCACCGCCGATCCACACCTGCGCATGGCGGTGGACGCCATGAAGGCGGGCGCGTACGACTACCTGGCCAAGCCCTGGGACGTGGACGAGATCCTGAGCCTGGTGCGTGAGGCGGCCCGGCAGCGCGGGATGGAGCGGGAGCTGCGCTACCTGCGCGCCGAGTTCGATCGCACCCACGGCTTCGACCAGCTCGTGGGGCGGCACCCGAAGATGGTGCGGCTCTACGAGCTGATCGCCCAGGTGGCGCAGACCCACGCCACCGTGCTCGTCTCCGCGGAGAGCGGCACCGGCAAGGAGCTGGTGGCCCGCGCCATCCACAACCAGAGCCCGCGGCGCGCCCAGCCCTTCGTGGCCGTGAACCTGGCCGCGATTCCCGATACCTTGCTCGAGTCCGAGCTGTTCGGCCACGAGAAGGGCGCCTTCACCGGCGCGTACTCGCGCAAGCTCGGCAAGTTCGAGCTGGCCCACGGAGGCACGCTCTTCCTCGACGAGGTCGGCAGCCTGCGGGTCGATCTCCAGGCCAAGCTGCTGCGCGCACTCCAGCAGCGTGAGATCGAGCGGCTCGGCGGCACCCGCACCATCCAGGTGGACGTGCGGATTATTGCGGCCACCAATACCGACCTGCGCCAGGCCATCCGGGCCCGCGCCTTCCGCGAGGATCTCTACTACCGCCTCCACGTGGTGCCGATCGGCATCCCCCCGCTGCGCGAGCGCAAGAGCGACCTCCCGGACCTGGCCGCCCACTTCGTCCGGAAGTACTCGCAGGATTTCAAGAAGGACGTCCGCGGGCTCTCGCGGGGCGCGCTGCTGGCGCTGGACGGCTACGACTGGCCGGGCAACGTGCGCGAGCTCGAGAACATCATCGAGCGCAGCGTGGCCCTCGCCACCCGCCCGGTCATCGGGCTCGACGACCTGCCGCTCGACCTGGCCATGAACGAGGTGGCCCCGGGCCGCGGCGAGGGCGAGGTCCCGCTCACCCTCAAGGAGGCGCGCGACCGCTTCGAGCAGGCCTACGTGCTGCGGGCGCTGGAGCGCGAGGACTGGAACCAGAGCCGCGCCGCGCGCGGGCTCGGCGTGCACCGCAATACGCTGATCGCGCGGCTGGCCGCGTGGGGCTTCCGCCGCGGCCAGCCGGGCATCAGCGTAAGGCCGGTGGCGGGGGGTGGCGACCCGGCGTGACGGAGAAGGGCTTCCGTCTCCGCGGTGCGTGAGTCGGCGTCTCCCCCTCGTCTTCTTGGCTTCCCACGGCCTCGGGGCACGTGCACTACGCGGCATCCTTGGGGTCGTGTGAGCAGCGCCTGAGCCGGCGGGCTCAGCGGGCCTGCACCCTGGGCGCGTTGCTTGCGTTGCCGCCCATGGTCAGGACGACCCTGGCTGCGCTACGGCCCGCCGTGGTGGCGTAGATCGATCGGACGTTGATCCGTTCCTTCGCGAGACGCCTCCCGAACCGCGTTCCCCTCCGGGCGAAGCTAGGGCGCCGCTCGCCGCGCGTCCGGCAAGGCCAGCTTGCCTCGTGCAGCTTTTTCAGGTGCGGGTGGCACCGCGACTAGTTGACGCCATAGCCGCACCTGGGTAATCGGTTACCGTGCACCGCGCGTCTCGCCGCGCGCAAGGCCGCGAGAAGTCACACGGATGCCCCCTGGAACGCGGCTTGCTGTGTTGGGTGTCATGGGTATCGTGCAACTGGTCGCCTTCATGGTTAGTCCGCTGCTCGGGGCCGCGGCCGGATATCTCGTTGACGGCGTAACTGGCGCGACGTCGGGCTTCGTGATCCCGATGGGGCCGCTTGTCGTGGCGTGGCTCTTCGGGGGGCGCTGA
>DASQAL010000190.1:0-7809 GCA_035635775.1 Candidatus Acidiferrum sp. | reverse complement strand
GCCGTCCCGGGCGCCCCCCAGGAGGGCGTCGACGCGGGCCGTGATGTCCACGATCTCCCGGGCGGACAGGGTCTCGAGCTCGATGGTCGCGGGCTTGGTGGTCGTCACGTGCCGGTCCTCCTCACATCCTTCTCTAGGACTGGGGGCCCCTCCTGTCAAGTGCGGTATGCTCGGAGACAAGCTCATGCGCCACCATCGCGCGGCCGCTCGGCTGCTCACGCTGCTCCCTCTCGTGGCCCTGCTGGCCGGCTGCGGGAGCACCGGAGAGTCGCGGACCGTTCAGATCGCGGAGCGGCCCAGCTGGACGGTGGGAGACTCCTGGACCTATCGAGGCAAGGGACGCGACGGAGCTTACACGATCACCCGGCGGGTGCTGCGCGAGGGTGTCTTCGAAGGCCACGATGCGTACGAGGTCGAGGCGGGCGACTCGCGCTACTGGTACACGAAGCGGCTCGGCTACCTGGCGCGGGTCACCGGCGACCGGACGGTGCGGCGGGCCATGCCGCCCGAGGACTGGCAGTGGCCGCTCCAGGTCGGCCGGTCGTGGTCGGCCACCGTGACGTGGGTGGACGGCCCCGCGCAGGACCAGCGCTTCGTCCTCACCGGCGTCTGGGCGGTGGAGGCCTACGAGGAGGTCAGGACGCCCGCGGGGACCTTCAAAGCGTTCAAGGTGTCGCGGCGCGAGATCGAGAGCGGCGCGTCGCAGGAGTTCTGGTACAGCGCCACCGTGAAGGGCTGGGTCAAGGTGCGGGGCACCGATACCGCCACGGGCGCCTACGAGGAAGAGCTGACCGCCTACTCCCCGCGCTGACCCCGCCCCGCGGTCAGCGCTTCTGGTACTCCGGGCGCCAGCGGAGCAGGCGGGCCTCGACCTGCTTGATCCCCAGGGCCATCATGATCCCGATCACGCCCAGCACGAAGAGAGCCACCATCATGTCGGCCGCGTTCAGGGTGCCGAGGGACTGGATGATCAGGTAGCCGAGCCCGCCGCCCGATTCGCCGCCGATGAACTCGCCGACCACCACCCCGATGAGGGCGAAGGAGATGGAGGGCGTCAGGGACGCGAAGGTCCACGCAAGCGCGGAGGGAATGATCACGCTGGTCATGATCTGGCGCTCGGAGGCGCCCAGGAAGCGGGCGGAGTGGATGAGATCGGCGTCCACGCTGCGGGCCCCCTGGAAGGTGTTGAAGAACACGATGAAGAACACGATGCTCCAGGCGAGCACGATCTTGGCGAGCAGGCCGAAGCCGAAAATCATGGTGATGAGCGGCACCAGGGCGATGCGCGGTAGCGAATTGAAGGCCACGATGTAGGGCTGGAAGATCCGCGCCAGCCCGTCGCTCCGCCCGAGGACCAGGCCCGCCACGAAGCCGGTGGAGATGCCGACCAGGAAGCCCCACACGGTGGACTGCACGGTGGACAGCGCCATCTGCCAGATGGTCAGCCGCACCTTGGGCGACATGAGGTAGACGAGGCGCTCCGCGATCGCGGACGGCCGGCTGATGAAGAACGGGTCGATCCAGTAGAGGCCGGGCGTCTTCGAGATCGCCTTGATCCCGGTCAGGTACTGCCAGGCGGCCAGGACCGTGACCAGGATCAGGAGCTGCCACGCGAGGACACGGAGGCGGTCCCGGTTCATGGCGGACAACCGTTCTGCGGACAACCGTTTACTTCTTCGAGGCTCTTCAGCTGCGGGGGCCCAGACATGGCCCCCGCACTCCCCCAGTGGCGGACAACCGTTTCCATCTTCAAGCTCTTCAGCTGCGGGGGCCTAGACATGGCCCCCGCACTCCCCCAGTGGCGGACAACCGTTTCCATCTTCAAGCTCTTCAGCTGCGGGGGCCTAGACATGGCCCCCGCACTCCCCCAGTGGCGGACAACCGTCCGATCTGTCGCCATCATGCGGTTGGCGCCCGAAATTCCTCTCCCAGGGTGTGCCAGATCTCGCTGTACTCGCGGGAGTACTCGTCGGTCTCGCGGATGCGGATCACGTCGCGGGGGCGCGGCAGCTTCACGTCGTAGATCAGCTTGATGCGCCCCGGCCGTCGCGTCATCACCACGATGCGGTCGGCCAGGGTGATCGCCTCGGAGAGATCGTGGGTCACGAAGATCACGGTCTGCCGCTTCGCCTGCCAGATCGCCAGCAGTTCCGCGTGCAGGTTCAGCTTGGTGTGGGTGTCGAGCGCGCCGAAGGGCTCGTCCATCAGCAGGATTTCGGGGTCCACCACCAGGGAGCGCATCAGGGCCACCCGCTGCCGCATGCCGCCGGAGAGCGTGGCCGGGAAGGCGTCCTCGAAGCCCTGGAGCCCGGCCAGCGCGATCGCCTGGCGCACGCGGGCGGCCCGCTCCGCGGCGGGCACGTTGCGGTACTCGAGACCGAGCGCGATATTGCGCTCGACCGTCCTCCAGGGGAAGACGGTGTCCTTCTGGAAGACGTAGCCGACCTGAGGCGGCGGCGCGCCGGTAACCCGCTCGCCGTCCACCTCGATCTCCCCCGCGGACGGCGCGACGAGGCCGCCGATCATGTTGAGGATGGTGGACTTGCCGCAGCCGGACGGGCCCACGATGGCCACGAACTCGCGCTCGTGGACCTCGAAGGAGACCGGCGAGACGGCGGGGACCTCGCGAGGGCCTTGACCGAAGGTCTTCGCGAGGTCCCGGATGGAGACGCGGACGCGCGGCGTCACTACCGGCGGCTTACTTGTACTTGGCCTGTGCCTTCTTGATGAAGCTCATGTCCACCGCCTGCTTGTACGGGATCGGCTTCTCCAGCGCGGTAGGCACCCACACCTTCATGCCGCGCTCGTAGTCCTTCTCCTCGATCACGAAATCCCAGTCGAAGATCGTCCGGTAGTAGCGGACGGAGTCGAGGACCACCTCGCGCTTGAAGGTCTCCATGTACGGCTTCCAGAGCAGGTCGGTGATCTCCTCGTCCTTGGTCCGGCGGATCCACTGCTGCGCGCGGTAGCACGCGTTGACGTAGGCCTGCACGAGGTCGGGCGACTTCTCGATGGTTTCCTTCAGGACGTAGCCCACCGTGACCGGGATCGGGCCGCCGAAGACGCGGTTCCACGCCTTCTCGTCCTGGATGTCGTAGAGCGGCTTGCCGAAGCCCTCCTCCACCGCCGCCGATTGCCACTCCGGCACCGCCATGATCGCGTCGAACTTGCCGGCCTTGAGGCCTCCGAGCATGGTGGTCGAGGCGCCCCCGCCAACCCATTCGACGTGGTCGTTGACGGTCCGGCCGTCGGCGCCCTTGGTGTTCTGCAGGACGTACACCCCGTACACGTAGGTGCCCGAGCCGATGGCGGTGGCCGCGATCACCGCCTTGCGACCCACCAGCTTCTGGTCGGCGAGCGCCTCGACCGTCCTGAGGCCCTTGTCCCACAGCTCCTTGCGCACCACGATATTGGCGTAGGAGCAGCGGGTGTCGGTGGCGAAGACCATCAGCGCGTCCTTGCCCTTTTCGGTGATCTTGAGCGGGTGGTTGGAGTCGCCGAGCGCGAACTGCACCTGCCCCGCGGCCAGCGCCTGCACGACCTTGGCCCCGCCCCCGGGGACCACGAAGTCGGGCGTCTTGACACCCTCCTCCTCGAAGAGCTTCTTCTGCGCGGCCACCAGGTGCTGGCCGTAGACGAAGGTCGAGACGCTGTGCGAAGCCGAGATGCTCTTCAGGCCCTGGGCCCAGGCCGGCCCCGAGCGGGACACCCCGGCCGCCAGGCCGCCTGCCACCGCGGCTGATTTCAAGAACCCCCGGCGCGTCCAGGGCGCCGGCACCGGCTGCTCCGCCATGGTCCCCTCCTTGGGAAAACTGCGGGAAACTGCCAGGCACTCTACATGCCGCCGGCCCGAGCTGTCAACGCTTGATTGGCCCAAAGACGTTGACACATAAGGTTTTTTGGGCTATCGTCCCTGTGATGGCAGCGCGGGAGCTCCCCCTCACCACCACCTCCGAGCCGGCGAGGCAGCGATGATCCGCAGCATGACCGGCTATGGACGGGCGGAGGCGGCAGGGGCGCGGACGATCCTCTTGGTCGAGTGCAAGTCGGTGAACCACCGGCACCTCGACGTGTCCCTCAAGCTGCCCCGGGTCCTGGGCGCCTTCGAAGCGGACGCGCGCCGGCTGATCCAGGCGGCGGTGCAGCGCGGCCGCGTCGACGTGAGCGCGGTGGTGACCGCGGCCGAAGGCACCGTGCTGAATCCGCTCACCGTCAACGTGGTACAGGCCAAGGAGTACGCCGAGGCCGCCCGCACCCTCGCCCAGGCTCTCGACCTGGGAGACGGCCCGTCGCTCGGCTGGGTGATGGCGCAGTCGGGTGTGTTGACGCGAGAGGAACAGGCCCCGCTGTCCCCCGAGGAGGCGTGGCCTCTGCTCGAGCAGGCGCTCAGCGCCGCGCTGGCGGAGCTGGTGGAGCGCCGCGAGACCGAGGGCCGTGCGCTCGGCCAGGAGCTGGCCGGCCTCGGCGCGACGCTGGCCGGCCACGTGGACACGGTGGCCCAGCGCGCGCCGATGGCCGTCGAGCGGCGGGCCGTCCGTCTCCGCGAGCGGATGCAGGCGATGCTGGCGGGCGCGGAGATCGACCAGGCGCGGCTCGCCACCGAGATCGCGGTGTGGGCGGACAAGACCGACGTGAGCGAGGAGCTGGCGCGCCTGCGGGCCCACCTGACCCAGCTCACCGCCCTGCTGGCCGGTGACGGCCCGGTGGGCCGCACGCTCGATTTCCTCATCCAGGAAATCAACCGCGAGGTGAACACCATCGGCTCCAAGGCGGACGACCTGGAGATCTCGCAAGCGGTGATCGCGGCCAAGTCCACGCTCGAGAAGATGCGCGAGCAACTGGCGAATCTTGAATAGCCCGCTTGGCGAGCCGCAGCCGCAGGCGAGGCGAGCGGATATGAGAATACCTTGCAGCTGATCAAGCGCCGCGGGACGCTGGTGGTCGTGTCGGCCCCATCGGGAGCGGGCAAGACCACCCTCTGCCACGAGGTGCGCTCCCTCGTGCCCGATCTCTACTACTCCGTCTCCTACACCACGCGCGATCCACGCCCCGGGGAGAAGCCGGGCACCGACTTCTTCTTCGTCACCGAAGGCCAGTTCACCGCCATGCGCGGCCGCGACGAGTTCGCGGAGTGGGCCCAGGTGCACGGCCACCTCTACGGCACGCCGGCCAAGGCCCTCGAGGGCGCGCTGAGCCGGGGCCTCGACGTGCTGCTCGACATCGACACCCACGGCGCCCGGCAGCTCCGCCAGCGCTATCCGGAGGCGGTGTCGGTGTTCATCATGGCCCCCTCGATGGCCGAGCTGGAGGCTCGGCTGCGCGAGCGCAAGAGCGATTCCGCCGGCGACATCGCGCGAAGGCTGAGCCGCGCTCGAGAAGAGATCGCGGCCTGGCGCCAGTACGACTACCTGATCATCAACCGTGACGTGAAGGACGCGGTGGACCAGCTCGCCACCATCATCCAGGCCGAGCGCTGCCGCACGAGCCGACTGACCCTCAGATTCCCCGACATGGAGGTACCCGCTTGATGTCGTTCCCATCGCTGGAAAAGTCCCTCGACAACGTCTCCAACCGCTACATGCTGGTGGTCCTCGCGGCCAAGCGCGCGCGCCAGCTCAACCGCGGCGCCAAGTCCCAGGTGGAGAGCCGCCACAAGAAACCCACCAGCAACGCCCTCGAAGAGATCGCCCAGTCCAGAGTCGGCTACCGGGTAAAAGAAGAAGACGCCCCGAAAGTCTGAAGCAAAACAGAACGAAACGACGCCAGTCTCAGACGAGTGTCCGCGGACTGGGGGAGTGCGGGGGCCATGTCTGGGCCCCCGCATAAGACAGAGCCTAAAGACTTAAACCGTAAATCAGGCGTACGGTAAAGCGGACGCCAGGCGCGAAACGAAGACCATGACCCTCCACAACAAAGAGCTGATCCTGGGCGTCACCGGCAGCATCGCCGCCTACAAGGCGGTCTTCCTGCTGCGCGAGCTGACGCGCGCGGGCGCCCAGGTGACCGTGGTCACCACCGCCCACGCCGAGCGCTTCGTGGGCGCCCTCACGTTCCGCACGCTGTCGGGTCGGCCCGTGCTCTCCGATCTCTTCGATCCCCAGAGCCCGGAGGCGGTCGAGCACGTCGCCCTCGCCGAGCGGGCCCACGCCCTGATCGTGGCCCCCGCCACCGCCAATCTCCTGGCCAAGGCCGCCCACGGCATCGCCGACGATTTCCTCACCACGCTCCTGCTGGCCGCCCGGTGCCCGGTGCTGATGGCGCCCGCCATGGACGGCGGCATGTGGGATCACGCGGCGGTGACCGCGAACGTGCACACGCTGCGCGGGCGCGGGGTCACCGTGCTGGAGCCCGACGCGGGCGCCCTCGCCTCCGGGCTCTCGGGCCGCGGCCGGCTGCCGGAGGCCGACGCCATCCTCGAGGCGCTCGAGCGCCTCCTGGCCCCGCGGCGCGACCTCGCCGGCGAACGGGTGCTGGTGACGTCGGGGCCGACTCGCGAGCCGATCGATCCGGTGCGCTACATCTCGAACCGGTCCTCCGGGAAGATGGGCCAGGCGGTCGCGACGGCCGCGCTGCGCCGCGGCGCGGAGGTGATCCTGATCTCCGGCCCCACCACGCTGACCCCGCCCGCGGGCGCGGTGTACGTGCCGGTCCAGACCGCGGAGGACATGCGCGAGGCCGCGCTCCAGCACCTCGAGCGCGCCACCATCGTCATCAAGGCGGCGGCGGTGGCCGACTACCGCGTCAAGCAGCCGAGCGCGACCAAGATCAAGTCCCGCAAGGACGAGGGGCTCACGCTCGATCTCGCCCCCAATCCCGACATCCTGAAGGAGCTGGCCGCCCGCAAGGGCCGCGCGTTCCTGGTGGGGTTCGCGGCCGAGACCAACGACGTGCGGGCCAACGCGGCCGCCAAGCTCCGGGCCAAGGGCGTGGATCTCCTCGTGGCCAACGACGTCAGCGTGAAGGGCATCGGCTTCGACGCCGAGGACAATCAGGTCACCCTGCTCGACCGCTGGGGCGGCACGATCGATCTGCCCAAGATGAGCAAGCTGGAAGTCGCCGACGCCATTCTCGACCGCGTGGTCGGTCTGCGCGCGGCCGATCGCTCCCCCGCTTCCAGCCGCGCCGCCCTCTAGCCCGATGAGCGACCCGCGGGAGGCCGTGGCCCTGGCCCTGCGCGGGCTGGCCGACACCCTCCGGCACCACCGCGATCTCGGCCTGCGCGACCTCACGCTCTCCACGGTGCCGTTCCCCGATCCCGCCGACGCCCTGCGCGACCAGGAGCGCGCGCGCCAGGGTTGCCAGCTCTGCAAGCTCTGCAAGAGCCGCACGAACGTCGCGTTCGGCTCGGGCAATGCGCGGGCGCGGCTCATGGTGGTGGGCGAGGGCCCCGGCGAGGAGGAAGACAAGCAGGGGCTGCCTTTCGTCGGGCGCGCCGGTCAGCTCCTCACCAAGATGCTGGCCTCGGTCGGGTTCGACCGCGAGCGCGATTGCTACATCGCCAACGTGGTGAAGTGCCGGCCCGAGCGCAACCGCAACCCGGAGCCCGACGAGGTCGCGGCCTGCAGTCCGTTCCTGATGGCCCAGATCGACACGATCGGCCCGCACGTGATCCTGGCCCTGGGCAACTTCGCCGCGCAGACCCTGCTCGGAACGAAGGAAGGCATCACCCGGCTGCGCGGGAAGACGTATCAGTACCGGGCGAGCGTGCTCGTGCCCACCTTCCATCCCGCCTTCCTGCTGCGCAATCCCGGCCCGGAGTACCGGCGCATGGCCTGGGACGATCTCAAGCTGGCGCGGCGGGAGTATGAC
>DASQAL010000189.1:0-9470 GCA_035635775.1 Candidatus Acidiferrum sp. | reverse complement strand
CTCGTGCGCCATGACGATCGAGGAGCAATCGGTCAGCGCGATGATGCCGATGCGGACCTTGGGGGTCTCGGGCCCGTCCTGGGCGTAGGCGCCACCCGCCCAGCCGGCGGGGACACCCGCCAGCAGCGTTCCGGCGCCGGTAGCCTTCACGAACTCACGACGACTCAACCGCATGCACGCCTCCTCATGAAAGCAAGATGGCGCCGCTCCCTGCTCCGGAGCCGGCGCCATGCCGTTTGGACGGCCAGCCGTCATTGGGTGGCTTGGGCGATACAGGCAACCCCCGTGCCACGGGCGCCCCGCGGGCGCGCGCCACCCTAACCCTCGCCAGACCATGCGAATCGACCACCGCGTCGGAGGGCCTCGGGCGCGGCTGCCCAAGAATGGTGCGGCGGCGCCCGCGGCTGGTCATCCAGAGTGCAGCGGGGCACCGCGCCGCGGGCTGCCTCGAATCCGGCTACCGGACGGTACAATGATCCGGCCATGGACCTGCTGTGGACCCTGATCGACATCTTGCTGCACCTCGATCGCCACCTGAGCGAGGTCATCCAGCAATACGGGATCTGGACCTATCTGATCCTGTTCCTGATCGTCTTCTGCGAGACGGGCCTGGTGGTGACGCCGTTCCTGCCCGGTGACTCGCTCCTGTTCGCGGTCGGCACCTTCGCGGCCCTCGGGGCCCTGGACCTGTGGCTCGTGGTGGGGCTGCTGATCGCGGCCGCGATCCTGGGCGACAGCGTCAACTACGCGATCGGAGCGCGGGTGGGCCCGCGCGTGTTCCGGCAGGAGGGGGTGCGCTTCCTGAACCGCAAGCATCTCGCGCGCACCCACGAGTTCTACGAGCGCTACGGACCCAGGACCATCGTGATCGCGCGCTTCGTCCCCATCGTGCGGACCTTCGCGCCGTTCGTGGCCGGGATCGGCCGGATGACCTACCGCCGGTTCCTCTTCTACAACGTGGCGGGAGCGGCCGTGTGGGTCGCGAGCCTGGTGCTGGGCGGCTATCTCTTCGGCAACATCCCGGTGGTGCGACGCAATTTCTCGCTGGTCATCTTCGCCATCATCGGGCTCTCCATCCTGCCCGCCGTCATCGAGGTGTGGCGTCAGCGGCGCGTCGCCGGAAGCGGAGCCCGGTAACCGCCTCTTCCGTCTTCCGCTCGTCGACCTCGGTGCGCGTGGCGAGCAGGCGCAGCATCCGGTGGTTGTCGGCCTGCACGTCGGCGCGGAAGCGCCGGATCCCCCGCGCCTCGGCGGCTCCCAGCACCGCGTCCAGCAGGATGCCGCCGAGGCCTCGGCCCTGCCAGCCGTCTTCGACGACGAAGGCCACCTCGGCGGTGTCCGGCTCCTCCGAGGGCTCGTAGCGGCCGACTCCGATGAGCTGCACGCCGGCGACCGTCTCGCGCTCGGCCACCAGCGCCAGGCGGCGCACGTAGTCCACGTTGGCGAAGAAGTGGTACCAGTCCGACGGCAGCCGGCGCAGTACCGTGAAGAAGCGCTGGTACGCGGTGTGCCGGCTCAGGCGCTCGTAGAGATCCACGAGCCGGGGCTCGTCGTCGGGGCGGATCGGGCGGATACGCGTGGAGAAGCCGTCCTTGAGCGTGACCGTCCGCACCAGCTCGCGCGGGTACGGTGCCGCGTCCTGCACCACGTCGCCCATCATCGCCTCCATCTCCGCGGATCACTCCGCTCTTTAGATGGAGATCCAGGCAAGATGGATGCCACCGGCGGCGGCCGGTGGGTGGTCTGACCGGGAGACGGCCGGGGCTACTTGATGGCGCCGGCGGTGAGGCCGGACACGTAGTAGTCGAGAAAGAACACGTACAGGATCACGATGGGCACCGAGCCCAGCACCGCGCCCGCCATGAGCGAGCCCCAGAAGTAGATGTCGCCGCGAATCAGCTCCGTGGTGACGCCGACGCTGGCGGTGATCTGCTCCGAGGAGGAGGTGAAGGTGAGCGCGTAGATGAACTCGTTCCACGACAGCGTGAAGGCGAAGAGTGCCGCGCAGACGAGCCCGGGCACCGCGATGGGCAGCACGATGCGCCAGAGCGCCTGGATTCGCGTGGCGCCGTCCACCATCGCGCACTCCTCGATCTCCTTGGGGACGGTGCGGAAGTAGCCGATGAGCAGCCAGGTGCAGAACGGCACGAGAAAGGTCGGGTACGTGAGCACGAGCGCCCACTTCGAATCACCCAGCCCCACCCAGTTGATGATCTGGGCCAGCGGTAGGAAGAGGAGCGACGTGGGCACGAGGTAGGTGACGAAGATGACGGTGCCCAGGGCGGCCACCCCGGCGAACTTCAGCCGGGCGAGCGCGTAGGCCGCGATGGTGCCGAGGACGACCGACACCACGGTGGACAGGCCGGACACGAGCAGGCTGTTCTTGGTCCAGGTGAGGAACTCGGTGTCCCAGAGGAGCTTGCTGTAGTGCTCGAGCGTCGGGCCCTGCGTGATGACGAGGGGCACCGCGTGGCGGTCGTAGAGCTCACGGTCCTGCTTCAGCGAGGTGAGCGTCATGTGATAGAAGGGGAACAGCGCGAACACGAGGAACGGCAACAGGAGCAGGTGCCTCGCGACTTTCCCCAGGACCGGCCGGCGCGCGACGGTCATCCTCGCTCCGCTCGGCAAGCTCTACCATATCCGCTCGCCTCGCCTTCGGCTGCAGCTCGCCAAGCCATCAAAACGTCTGCTTCCGCACGAAGCGGAGCTGGGCCCAGACCACGAAGACAAGCAGCGGGAAGAGGTAGAGCGAGATCGCCGCGCCCTCGCCGATCCGCCCGGTGTCGATGCCGATCATGCGCGACAGGGTGGCGAAGAGGTGGGTGGAATTGATCGGCCCGCCGTGGGTGAGCACGTAGACGATGTTGAAGTCGCTGAAGGTGAAGATGGTGGAGAAGAGCACCACCACCGCGAGCACCGGCTTGAGCAGCGGCAGCGTGACGTGCCAGAAGCGGGCATTGGCGCCCGCGCCGTCGGCCTCGGCGGCCTCGTACAGCTCCTTCGGGATGGCCACCAAGCCCGCGAGGATGGTGATGGCGAAGAACGGCAGACCTCGCCAGACGTTGACGGTGATGACCGCCGCCATGGCGTAGTACCGCTGGCCGAGCCAGTTCGGGCCGGGCGGATCCATGAGCCCGGTGGCGATACCCGTCCAGTTCACCACGCTGTAGAGCGAGTTGAACATCCACCACCAGCCGAGCGTGCTCAGCGCGGTGGGGATCACCCACGGCAGGAGCACCGCGCCGCGGATCATGCGCTTGAACCAGAGCTGCTCGTTGAGCAGCAGGGCCAGGCAGATCCCCAGCACCACCTTGAAGACCACCGCGATCCCGGTGAAGACGAACGCGTTCTGGAAGGTCTGGCGGAAGGCATCGCTGTCCCACAGCTTCACGAAGTTGCGGAATCCGATGAACTCGCTCGGCCGGCCGATGAACGCGTTGGACATCGAGAAGTAGAGTGCCATCACGAAGGGATAGGCGACGAGCAGGAGCAGGAGGAGCAGGGTCGGGGTGACGAATACCGGCCCCAGGATCTCCTCGCGATCGAGCAGTCCCCGCACCCGGGCCACCAGCCCCGGGCGCCCGCGTGATACCGGAATCTCCTCCGCTCGGACTGCCATGTGCTCTCTTACCCTGGCCCCCTTTTTATTTATCCGTTCGGCTCGCCTTCGGCTGCACCTCACCCTGCCTCATATCCGTTCGGCTCGCCTTCGGCTGCACCTCACCCTGCGAGGATCTTCTTCATCTCGTTCTCGGCCCAGGCGATGGCGTCCTTGGTCGAGGTGCCGGTGACCGCCTTGGCGATCATGTTGGGGAGGAGATAGGTGTTGGTGATGAGCTGGACCTTGTCCGAGGGGGGCGCCGGCCATCCGTAGGTGTGGTACTGCACGCCTTCCCCCTTGAGCGCAGCATACTTGGGATCGGTTCGGAGCACCGGGTGGTCCTGGAGCTTCTCGTAGACGGGCAGGTTAAAGGCGTCCCCGGACATGATGTATTCGTCGTAGTTCTCGCGCTTCCCGAGGAGATAGCGGATCCACTCCTTGGAGGCGTCGATGTTCTTGGAGAACTTCCAGATGCCGATGTGCCGCGGCGTGTCCGTCTCGTGGCGCCCCTGAGGGCCGCCGAGGCTCCGGTGGTGGTTGATGCCGTCGGCGGTGACGAGCTTGCGCTGCTTGGCGATGATGTAGGCCGAGACCGGGTTGTGAATCCACCCCGCCTTGCCCTGCTGGATGGACTCGTTGTTGCTCGCGTCCGACCAGGAGAGCACCTCGGGCTCCATGCAGTCGCGGAACATCTTCTGGTACCACTCGATGGTCTGCACGGTGGCGGGCGAGTTGATGCGCACCGTCTTGCCGTCCCTGTCCACCTCCATGCCCCCGAACGACCACAGCACGGGTCCCGCGGTGGAGATGGAGTCGTAGTTCTGGGCGATGGGGATGCCCACCGGATTCCCCATCTTCTTGAGCTCCTTCCCCACCGTGTAGAGGTCCTCCCAGGTGTCGGGCACCTTGAGGCCGGCCTTCTTGAAGAGATCCTCGCGGTAGGTCGCCACGAACATCCCGTGGTACTGGGGCACCGCCCGCCACACGCCCTTGACGTGCGCCCCCTCGTACGAGGAGGCGATGGCCTTGCCGTACTGCTTCTCGAGCCCGGTCACCACGTCGGAGACGTCCGCAAGCTGCGGCTCGTAGAGCCATGGGAAGTGCATGCGCATCTCCACCATGTCGTGGCCGGCCTGCGTCTGGACCTCGGCCGCGTACTTGGCCTGCTGCGGGCCCATGTGGGAGATGTGGTCGATCTTGAGCTTGATCCCGGTGTCCTTGGTGAAGCGCAGCCCGATCTCGGTCAGCTTCTTGTCGGACGCGGGGGCGAAGTTATTCCAGCAAAGGTACGAGATCTCACGCTGCTGGCCCCGGGCCGGCGGCACGCGGGTGGCGAGGATACCGGCAAGGCCGGTTCCGGTTGTCGCAAGGAACTGACGGCGGGTGACGGGTCCCATGGGCTCCTCCTCACTGAAGAAACGGGTCGGGGCTATATCCGAAAAGGTGTGTGCGGACTGTATATTGCACGGCGGGCGGCTGTCAAGAGTTCCTAGGCATACAGGCGCAGCACGCCGTACGCGATGGTGCCTAGAATGAGGGCGGCGGCGATCAGGGTGAGCGCCGCCTGGGCCGCCCGGCTCACAGGTAGCGCGGGTCCGCCGGGACCGTGGCGGGGCGAAGGCGTTGCATCATGAGGGCGGTGCCGAGCAGGGCGACGCCGACCAGATCGGTCACGAACCTGGGATCGATGAGAAGCAGGGCCGCGACCATGAAGATCCCCCGCTCGAGCCAGGTGGCCCTCCGGATGAAATAACCCTCCAGAGCGGCCGCCAGTGCGATCACTCCGACCCCGCCGGTCAACACGGCCAGGCCGATCTCGGTCCACGTGCCCTGGAACAGGAGCGCCGGGTAGTAGATGAAGAAGAAGGGCACGATGAAGCCGGCCGCCCCGAACTTCACGGCCTGCCAGCCCGCGGCCCAGACGCCGCAGCGGCTGATGGACGCCGCCGCGTAGACGGCCAGGCACTCCGGGGGCGTGATCGAGGACAGGCAGCCGAAGTAGAAGGCGAACATGTGGGCGGCCAGGGGCGGCACCCCGAGCTTGATGAGGGCGGGGATCAGCAGCGCGGCCAGCATGATGTAGGCGGGGGTGGTGGGCAGCGCGGTGCCCAGGATGATGGCCGCGATCATCGTGATGATCAGGGCCATGAACAGGTTGCCGCCCGCGAACTCGACGAGGAAGCTCGTGAACCGGATCGCCATCCCGGTCTGGAGAATGATCCCGATCATGATGCCGGCGGTGGCCGTCGCCATCGCGACCGGCACCGTCTGCTGCGCGCCGTCCCGGAGCGCGGTCGGGCCGTCCTTGAGGACGAGCGTGCGGAGCCGCACCCCGCCCCCGGGCTGCAGCAGCACCGCCACCAGACCCGCCGCGGCCAGGGCGGCCCACGCGGGCCCGGGGACCTCGATCCACCAGAGCACGGATCCCACCGCGACGAACCACCAGACGCGCGGTCCGAGCAGCCAGGCGTAGACCACCACCGCGGTCGAGACGATCGCGGCATAGGTCGCGGTGAAGCCGCTCAACAGCAGGCAGAAGATGGCGAGCAGCGGCGCCAGGAGATGCCCGTGCTCCCGGAGGACGCTCCGGAGGCTGGGCAGCTCGGCCTTGGGAATGCCCCGGAGCCCGTTGCGCGAGGCGTTGAAGTGGATGGCCGCGAACAGGGCCCCGTAGTAGAAGATCGCCGGGATGGCGGCGGCGATCATGATGTGCGAATAGGGCACCCCGAGGAACTCCGCCATGACAAAGGACGCGGCGCCCATGACCGGCGGCATGATCTGGCCGCCGGTGGAGGCCACCGCCTCGATGGCCGCGGCGGCCTCGGGCTTGAAGCCGGTGCGCTTCATCATCGGAATCGTCAGCCAGCCATCCACCATCACGTTGGCGACGGCGGAGCCCGAGATGGTCCCGAACAGGCTGGAGGAGACCACCGCGACCTTCCCGGGGCCGCCACGCTGCCCGCCCGCCACCGCGTTGGCCAGGTTCATGAAGAACTGCCCGGCGCCCGATTTCTCGAGGAAGGCGCCGAAGACGATGAACAGGATCACGTAGGAGGCCGCGACGCCCAGCGGAATGCCGAACAGGCCCTCGGTCGTGAAAAACGTTTGGTCGATCAGGATCTCGTAGGTCAGGCCCTTGTGCCGCAGCATCCCCGGCAGCCAGGGGCCGGTGAGGCCGTAGGCGATGAAGCACAGGGCCAGCACCGGCAGCGCCATGCCCAGCGTGCGCCGGGTCGCCTCCAGCACCAGCACGACCACGACGGTGGCCACCGTGATGTCCATCACGGCGAGCGGATGCGCAGTGGGGAACCGCTCCGTGATGTAGCCGTAGTTGATGAATAGATAGCTGAGCCCGCCGAGGGAGAGGCCGGCCAGGCCCAGGTCCGCCCAGGGGATGCGGTCGGTGGGCTCGACCGGCGCGGCGTCGCCCAGCCGGGTGCCGTCCTCGTCGAGCGGGGCGCTGGTGCGGAAGGGAAACAGCAGGAACGCCAGCACGAGGCAGAAGGCGAGCGCGATGATCCGGAGAACCAGCCCGTCGGGGGCGGCGGGGGTGAGCCGGGCGTAGACGTGGTAGAGGGACATGACGACCCCTATCACGCCGACGACCAGCCCGGCGTAGCCGGTGAGCTTTCGCACCGGACGCTACTTCAGAAGGCCGGCTTCCTTGTAATACTTCTCGGCGCCCGGGTGAAGCGGCATCCCGAAGCTCTGCGACATGTCCTTCGCGGTGACGCCCTTCATGGCCGCGGTCACCCGCCCGAAGTCCTCGCGTCCCTCGACCACTGCCTTGGCGACCCGGTAGATCACGTCGGGCGGGGTCTTGGCATGGGCGATGAGAATGGTGGGCGCCTGGAAGGTGACCACGTCCTCGTCGACGCCGTACTGCGCGTACGTCGCCTTGGGAATCACGTGGCGCACGTAGCCCGGGTGGATCTGCCGCACCTTCTCGATCACGTCCTCCGGGAGGGACAGCATCCGCAGCTTCATCGAGGTACCGAGGTCGAGCATGAATGCGGCGGGGACGGTGGTCGTCCAGCCCATGGCCACCGCCTGCCGGTTCCGGATCGCCTCGCGTTCTCGGTGAGCGAGCCGTAGCTCTTGGTCCCGAGATCGTCGAGCTTTATGCCGTGCACGCGCAGCAGCAGCTCCCAGCCCTCGGAGAGGCTCGTGTTCCCCCGCGGGGGCAGGGCCACCGCCTTACCCTTGAGATCGGCGACCTTTCGGATGTCGGCCGCCGCCGGGGTCGCGAGCTGCCACACGTTGGGATAGTAATTGGCCACGAACAGCGGCTTGTCGGTTTGCTTGCCCTTCCAGCTGTTGGTGCCGGCGCGGGCGTCGGCGAGCACCGTCGTCATCGACCAGGCGAGATCGGTCTTGTCGTTGCGCATCTTCTCCATGTTGACGAGGGCCGCCCCCGGCTCCACCAGCACGTCGAGCTCGGGGTACTTCCTCTTGATCACCTCGGCGGTGGCGGCGGCCATCGGGGTCCAGCTGCCCCCGGTGGGGCCCGCCGAGAAGACGAGGGTCACCTTCGGCTGGGCCTCCGCGGAAACCGCCGGGGCGACCGCGGCGAAGACGGCGGCGACGAGGTACACGAATCGTAGGGCGCGAATCGTCATGGAACGAAGCTTCCTCAGAGCGGGATGATCCGGCCCGCCGCGTCGAAGCCGAGGGGGTGGCCCTCGCCGATCACGGTCAGATCCGGACGCTTGGCGATCTCCGGCAGCAGGGCTTCGGAGCACTCGATCTCGCCCAGCACCAGCGTGCTCCGGATCCGGATCACGCGGGCGCGCTCGGGCGGGGTGAGGCCGATGCAGTTCAGCGCGTTCTCCACCGCCTCGCGGTCGCTCTCGAACACGAGCGGGAGCTTGGCCCCGTTGGGGGCGCAGGCGGTGAGGGTATTGATGGCCGTCGGCTTCCAGTCGATCTTCTCGGCCAGCCGGCGGGTCGTGAAGTCGGCGTTCCCGATCCCGGTGGCGTTGCCGTGGCTCTCCTCGGTCAGGTCGAGGGCCGCGATCCACAGGATCTTCGGGTCGGCCGGGAACGGCTCGTGCGGGTTCGACGGGCGGCCGATCACGTTGGTGTCCATGCCGGAACCGGAGACGTTCTTGCCGATCTCCTCGACCACCAGGACATCCAGGGGAGAGAATGGTAAGCGGGCCATCCAATCGCGCGCGTCCTTGAGCAGCCTCCGCTCGCCCGCTTCGAGAGCCGCCGCGTTGAACGCTTCCACGTACGCGGTCTCGTCGTAGCCGTTTTCGACGATGCCGACGCCGAAGCCGATGCGGGCCTTCGCCAGCATCTCGCGGCCCACCGCGGTGATGACGGTCTCGTAACCGTGATTGACGTTGGCCCGATGGTACTGGGTGGCCCCGTGGTACTTGCCGAGCCCGATCGTCATCATCTTGAAGAGACCGGATTCGATCGAGCCCTTGAAGTCGGTGTGGGGCTTGACCCGGTTGACCACCCCGATCCAGTCGGCCTCGGACGCGGTCCGGTCGAGCCAGACCGGCAGCCCCAGGGCCTCCCCCACCTGGACCACGTCCATGGAGGCCCGGACCTCGCAGCCCATGGTGGCTTCGGTGATGCCGTACTGCTCCAGCACCGAGCGCTGCCCCTCGGCGGTGGCCCCGCCGTGGCTCCCCATGGCCGGGAAGACGAAGGGCCGGGCCCCCTGCCCCTTGAGCCAGTCCACGGTGGCCCGGACGATGACCGCGATATTGGCGATGCCCCGGCTACCTGCCCCTACCGCCACCGTGTCCCCCCGCTTGATGGGCAGGTGCGCGGCGGCCAGGGTCTTCCTGACCCCACCGGGGATGTCCGCGAGACGCGTCCGCTGGAAGCCCTGCCGCACGCGGTACATCGTCGG
>DASQAL010000188.1:0-13100 GCA_035635775.1 Candidatus Acidiferrum sp. | reverse complement strand
CGACGCCTCGCCGCCCCGCGGCATGCGGGACGTGCTCCCCGGGGAAGTTGCGCTGCGCGACTGGGCCATGGCCCAGATCCTGACCGTCTACCGGCGCCACGGCTTCGTCCGCATCGAGACGCCCGCGGTGGAGAGCCTCCGCCTGCTGCTCCGGAGCGACGGCGGCGAGAACGAGAAGCTGATCTACCGGATCCTGAAGCGCGGGGAGAAGCTCGCGGCGGCGGGCGGCGCGGAGGACCTGGCGGACCTGGGCCTGCGGTTCGACCTCACGGTGCCGCTCGTCCGCTACTACGCGCACAATCACGCGAAGCTGCCCCAGCCGCTCAAGGCCATCCAGATCGGCCCGGTGTGGCGGGCGGAGCGGCCGCAGCAGGGCCGCTACCGGCAGTTCACCCAGTGCGACATCGACATCCTGGGGGTGGCGTCCGAGGTCGCGGAGATCGAGCTGATCCTCGCCACCACCGAGGCGCTCGCCGCGCTGGGGCTCAAGGACCTGACGGTGCGGATCAACGACCGGCGACTCCTCGGTGGCCTGGTCGCCCACTGCGGGTTCGATCCGGCGCGGGCGGGCTCGGTGTTCATCGGCCTCGACAAGCTCGACAAGATCGGCCGGGACGGCGTCGCGGCCGATCTGCGGGAGGCCGGGCACGCCGCCGGCGCGGTCGATCGCATGCTGGATCTCCTGGCCTCGAGCGCCACGCCGGCCGCGCTGCGCTCACTCCTGGGGGAGCGGGTGGACGAGAGCGTGTGGCGTGCCCTGCAGCGCATCCTCGACACGGTCGAGACGCACGCGGCCGGCCGCTTCCGGCTCGTGTTCGACGCGACGCTGGTGCGCGGGATGGGCTACTACACCGGGCCCATCTTCGAGGTGCAGCACGGTGGCGACACCTCGTCGATCGCGGGGGGCGGCCGCTACGATCGGATGGTCGGCAAGTTCATCGGGCGGGACGTTCCCGCCACCGGCTTCTCGATCGGGTTCGAGCGCGTGATCTCGATCCTGCTGGAGCGCGGGCCGGCGACCGAAGCGGACGGCGAGCGGGTGGTGCTGGTCTTCGACGAGACCGAGGAGGCCCTGGGGCCCGTGCTTGCCCTGGCCCGCGACCTGCGGGAGCAGGGCAAGCAGGTGCTGCTGGAGGCCCGGGCCAAGCGGCTCGGCAAGCAGCTCCAGGACCTCGAGGCCCGCGGGTACCGGAAGATCGGCGTGCTGGGTGCCGGTGGCGCGGTGGAGTGGCGCGAGCCGCGCGCGGGCGGGGCGGGGGAGACGAGCGCGTGATGGAGAGCATGGGCGGCTGGCGGCGGACCCATAGCTGCGGCGCGCTGCGGAGCGAGCAGGTCGGGCAGGCGGTCACGCTGATGGGCTGGGCGTATCGCCGCCGGGACCACGGCGGCCTCCTCTTCATCGACCTGCGCGACCGGGAAGGCCTGACCCAATGCGTCTTCAACCCCGGCGCCGGCGGCGGGACGCACGCCAAGGCGGAGGCGGTGCGGACCGAGTTCGTGCTGGCGGTGCGCGGGACCGTGGCCGCGCGGCCGCCCGGGACCGAGAACCCGAAGCTGGCCACCGGCGGCGTCGAGGTCCAGGTCTCCGAGGTGCGTATCCTCAACGAATCCCGGCCGCTGCCCTTCCAGCTCGACGACGACGCGGAGATCGACGAGACGCTTCGACTCAAGTACCGGTACCTCGACATGCGGCGGCCCCACGTCCTGCGGGCCTTCCAGATCCGCGACCAGATCTGCCGGGCCGCGCGGGACTACCTCCACGGCGAGGCGTTCCTCGAGGTGGAGACGCCGTTCCTGACGCGCTCGACCCCGGAGGGCGCGCGCGACTTCCTGGTGCCGAGCCGCCTGCAGCCCGGCAGCTTCTACGCGCTGCCCCAGTCCCCGCAGCTCTTCAAGCAGCTCCTGATGGTGGCGGGCTTCGAGCGCTACTTCCAGATCGTGCGCTGCTTCCGCGACGAGGATCTCCGGAAGGACCGCCAGCCCGAGTTCACCCAGATCGACATCGAGACGTCGTTCCTCGAACGCGACGACTTCCTGCCCATCATCGAAGGCCTGGTGGCCCAGATGTGGCGCACCGTGAAGGGGGTGGAGCTCGAGCGGCCCTTCGCGCGCATCCCCTACGACGAGGCGATGGCCCGCTACGGCTCGGACAAGCCCGATCTGCGCTTCGGGCTCACGCTCCAGGACTGCTCGGCCCTGTTTGCGGGCAGCGAGTTCCAGGCCTTCGCCCAGACGGTGGCCGTGGGGGGCGCGGTGAAGGGGCTCCGCGTGCCCGGCGCGGGAGGCATGAGCCGCAAGGAGCTCGACGATCTCACCGCCGAGGCCAAGCAGGCCGGCGCGAAGGGGCTGGTCTGGATCAAGGTGACCCCGGAGGGGCTCCAGTCCCCGGTGGCCAAGTTCATCCAGGACCTGAAGCCGCGGCTCCTCGAGACGCTGGGCGGCGCCGCGGGCGACCTGCTGCTGCTGGTGGCCGACACGCCCGCCGTCGCGGCCACCGTGCTCGGGCGCCTGCGCGTGGACCTGGCGCGCCGGTTCAACCTGATTCCGGCCGATCGCGACGTCTTCGCGTGGGTGATCGACTTCCCGCTCGTGGAGTGGAACGCCGACGAGAAGCGGTGGGACGCGGTCCACCATCCGTTCACCGCGCCCCGCGACGAGGACCTCCCGCTGCTTGAATCCGATCCGGGTCGCGCCCGCGCCAAGGCCTACGATCTCGTGCTGAATGGCCAGGAAGCGGCGGGCGGCTCCATCCGCATCCACCAGCCCGGCGTCCAGGAGCGCGTGTTCGGCCTGATCGGCATCTCCAAGGAGGAGGCTCGGGCACGCTTCGGCTTCCTCCTGGAGGCGCTCGAGTTCGGCGCGCCGCCCATGGGCGGGATCGCCTTCGGCCTGGACCGACTCGCCGCCAACATGGCCGGGCAGGAGTCCATCCGGGAGGTCATCGCCTTCCCCAAGACCCAGAAGGGGACCTGCCCGCTCACCGACGCGCCCGCTCCGGTGGACCCCAAGCAGCTCCGCGAGCTCGGGATCCGCCTCGTGGAAGGGCTCGGGCCCGCGTGATATGCTCCCGGGCAGAGGAATGAGCCTTCGTTGACTGAAGCCACCGGCGTCACCCGGCGGATCGTCCTGCCTCCGGACCTCAATCACCTCGCCCTTCTCGGCCGTCACGACGAGCACCTGCGCCAGCTCGAGGCCCAGTACGACGTCCGCATCACCGCGCGCGGCCACGACCTGACTCTCCGTGGAGAAGAGCGGCAAGTGGGGGAGGCCGAGCGGGTGGTGCAGGAGCTGGTGGCCATGCTGCGGGAGCGGCCCTCGCTCGGCGCCGCCGACATCCGCTCCGCCCTGCGCATCGCGGGGCACGAGCCGGGCGCGGACGTCAAGTCGGTGCTGGCCGAAGCCATCGCGGTGCCCTCGCGCCGCCGCTTCATCACCCCGAAGACCGCGAACCAGAAGCGCTACCTGGAGGCGGTGCGGGGGCACGACCTGGTCATCGCGATCGGCCCCGCCGGCACCGGGAAGTCGTACCTGGCGGTGGCGATGGCGATCTCCGCCTTGCTGAAGCGCGAGGTCGCGCGCATCGTGCTGACGCGGCCGGCGGTGGAGGCGGGGGAGCGCCTGGGCTTTCTCCCCGGCGACCTCGTGGAGAAGGTGCATCCGTATCTCCGCCCCCTCTACGACGCGCTCTACGACATGCTCGAGCCCGAGAAGGTGAGCGCGCTCTCCGAGAAGGGCGCCATCGAGATCGCGCCGCTCGCCTACATGCGCGGGCGCACCCTCAACGACGCCTTCATCATCCTGGACGAGGCCCAGAACACCACGTCCGAGCAGATGAAGATGTTCCTGACCCGGTTGGGCTTCAACTCCAAGATGGTGATCACCGGGGACATCACCCAGGTCGACCTGCCCGCCAGCCGTCCCTCCGGCCTGATCGAGGTGCAGACGGTGCTGCAGGGGATCGACGGCATCCGCTTCATCTACTTCGACGACCGGGACGTCGTGCGCCACGACCTCGTCTCCTCCATCGTGCGCGCCTACGATCGGGTCCGGAAGCCGTCGTCGCGCGGAGCGGGCTGAGGTCCGGCCCGCCCGTGCCGGTCGCGGTCTCCAATCTCCAGCGGAGGTCCCGCGTCTCGCCGGAGCGCCTGCGGGCGGTGGCCCGCCGCACCCTCGCCGCCCTCGGCCGGGCCGACCGGGAGGTGCACGTCACGGTGGTGGACGACCGGCGCATCCGGGCCCTCAACACGCGCTACCTCGGCATCCGCCGTGCCACCGACGTGCTCGCCTTCGACCTGGCCGGCCCGGGGCCGGCCCGGCTCTGGGGCGAGGTGATCGTGTCCGCGGAGACGGCGGCGCGCCAGGCGCGGCGGCTCGGGGTGCCGCTGGCCGCCGAGCTGGACCTGCTGGTCGTGCACGGGCTCCTGCACCTGGCCGGCTACGACGATCACGAGCCGCGCCGCGCCCGCCGGATGCACGAGCGCGCGCGCGAGATCCTGTCCGGGCGGTCGCCGCGCTCGATCCCCGCGCGGCTCTGGGCCGGCCTCCTCGAGGGCTGATGCCGCCGGCGCATCGGGCGGGCTTCGTGGCCCTCGTCGGGCGGCCCAACGTGGGCAAGTCCACGCTCCTCAATCGCCTGGTCGGCGAGAAGATGGCCATCGTCTCGCCGCGCCCCCAGACGACCCGCACCCGCATCACCGGGATCCGCCACCTGCCCGGCGCCCAGATCGTCTTCGTGGACACGCCGGGACTCCACGCGGGGGCCGGGCGCCTCGGCCAGCTCATGTCGAAGACGGCCGAGCGCGCGGTGGAGGACGTCGACCTCGCCTGCTTCGTGGCGGAGGCGACCGAGGACCCGGCGCGCCTCGACCGCGACGCGCTCGACCGGCTCAAGGCCTGCCGCGCGCCGGTCTACTGCTGCCTCAACAAGACCGACCTGGTGACCCCGAAGGCGCGCCTGCTCCCGCTGATCGCGGCCTACCGGGTGGCCTATCCGTTCGCGGAGATCGTCCCTCTGTCGGCCGAGCGCGGCGAGCACTGTGACCGCCTGCTCGACCTGATCGTGGCGGTCCTGCCCGAGCGCCCGGCCTACTTCCCGCCGGACGCGCTCACGGATCAGCCGGAGACGTTCTGGGTGGCGGAGGCCATCCGGGAGAAGATCTTCCGGCTCACCCACCAGGAGGTGCCCTACGCCTGCGCGGTCCGGGTGGAGGAGCTGACCGAGCGCCACCGTCCCGAGTGCCTGTACATCCGCGCCATCATCTTCGTGGAGCGCGAGTCCCAGCGCGGGATCGTGATCGGCAAGGGCGCGACGATGCTCAAGCGCATCGGGGCATCGGCCCGGACCGATCTCGAGCGCTTTTTCGGCATCAAGGTCTACCTGGATCTGACCGTGCGCGTGCGCTCGGACTGGCGCAAGGACGAGAAGGCGCTCAGAGAGTTCGGCTTCCTCCTGACGTCCTGACATGGCGCTCCACAAGACCCGCGCGGTGGTGATCGGGCGGCGCGCTTTCGGGGAGAGCGACCGTCTCGTGGACTTCTACACCCGCGAGTACGGCAAGGTGCGGGGCATCGCGCGCTCGGCCCGCCGGCCCCGGTCGCGCTTCGGGAGCGCGCTCGAGCTGTTCACGCTCGGCGAGATGGTGTTCTTCGACAGCGGCCGGAGCGAGCTGGTCCAGGTGGACCACTTCGACATCGTGCGCCCCTTCGTGAAGGTGCGGGAGCATCTGGAGCGCCTCGGCCAGGGCGCGTGGGCGGTGGAGATGGTCGCGCGCCTCTCCGCCGACCGCGATCCCCACCCCGCCCTCTTCGCCCTCCTGGTCCGGGCGCTCGCCGCCCTGGAGCTGACCCGCCGCCCCGCACGGGTCTCGGTGTGCTTCGGCCTGCGGGCGGTGGATCTGCTCGGCCATCGCCCGCGGCTCGACCGCTGCGTGGCCTGCGGGCGGGCCGCCCCGTTCCCGGACGCGGCCCTCGACGTCACCGCGGGCGGGCTCGTCTGTGCGGGCTGCCGGCCGGGGGCCGACGCGATTCCGCTCTCGGGCGGGCTCCTGGGCACCCTGACGCGGCTCCGCGCGCTCTCCTGGGAGGAATCGCTCCGGCTCAACCTGGCCGCGGAGCTCGACGCGGAGCTGGCCGCGGTGCTGGAGGGCTTGGTGGCGCGCCTCATGGGCCGCTATCCGCTGTCCTCGCGCTTCCTCGCCCAGACGCGCCGCTCGCTCTCGATGGTTGCGGAGCCTGGCCCACCGTCGGCGACTTGAGTCGAAACGATAGCGCCGTGTCGTCGACTGTGTTGCGGGCGGCTATTCCAGGACCAGGGCCGAGCCCCAAGGAGACTTCCCGGGTCCGTAGGAGTTATCATGCTAGCTGCCTTGAGACCCAGCGCGCCCGCAAGACTCCTGCCAAGGCCGTTTGCCAAGGCTCCCGGCGGCGCGGGCGGCCCGTCATGACGACTCCTTCCCGGATGAGCCGGCTGACGATCGCGGTCGGCGCAGGCACGGGCGCCGACTCACGGCGCTCGCTGGGCCTCGCCGTCGTCTTCTTCCTCCACCGAGGGCCCTTCCGGGATCGACTCGCGTGCGGGCGCACGACCGTGCCCGGTATCGCGCCGTGCGCCGCCGCCTGATGGCCGTGGCCGACGAGACCTCGGGTCCTCTCGCGCGCCTCGGCGCCGACCCGAAGGATCCCGAAGCGGTCGTGCAGGCGGTGCGTTTTGAGCTTTACCGCGAGAACATCTACGGTGCGCTCGAGATGGTCGAGGCCGCCCATGCCGTGCACCCGCATGCCCTTTACGCGGAGCAGAGTGCGCGCATCCGTTCGTGGCTCACCCACCTTGCCAGCCGCGAGGCCTACATCAGCGCCCAGGACGAGCAGTACCGGCGCCTGCGCTGGCGTATGGGGCTCAAGCTGATCGAGAAACGTATTCGCATGCTTCTCGGCCGCAAGACGCGCAAGATGATGGAGCGACGGGGGCGGGATCCAGAGTTCCAGGCTCTGGAGCGCGAGGTGACCACGGTGCGGCCGCGCCGCGTGTTGGACGCGGGCAGCGGAGAGGGTGGCGTCGCCATGACGCTCGCGGCGCGCTATCCCGATATGGAGGTGGACGGGGTCGAAGTCTCCGCCACCAACGTCAAGATAGCCGGGCGGCTCAACCGCTTCCGCAACGCACGCTTCCGCCAGGGCCTGGCCGAGGAAGTGCACCTGGCCTTTGCGCCCGGGTCCATCGATCTGGCCTACTCCTTTGCCGTGCTCGAACACGTCCGCGACGTGGACGAGACCATCCGCTCGATCATGACCGTGCTGCGCCCAGGTGGTCGGTTCTGCTTCGTGGTGCCCATGCACGAGTTCCGCGCTCTCGGCCCGATCCCGGACTACGCCCCCGTGCATGGATACGCGGACCACTGCCGCGTCTTCAGCGAGGGCGAGCTCTATCAGCGCTTCGGACACGAGAAGGACTTCCGGCTCCAGAAGATCCCCGGGGCCTGGAAACACGGCGAGTTGCCCGACTGCTTCGAGCCAATCGAGTTCGGGTCGTTCTTCGTCTCCTACTCGAAGTAGCGTAGCCTCCGTGGCGCCTCTCTCCTTTGGCCGGGGCATCGTCAAGCGAGAGCCTCCGGCCGCTGTGCTATCCTGACCGCCATGGTCTCGATGGACACTCTCGTCTCGCTCTGCAAGCGCCGCGGGTTCGTCTTCCAGTCGAGCGAGATCTACGGCGGTATCGGCTCGTGCTGGGACTACGGTCCGCTGGGGGTCGAGCTCAAGAACAACATCAAGCGGGTCTGGTGGCGGGATTTCGTGCAGCGCCGACCGGACATGGTCGGTATCGACGCCTCGATCCTGATGCACCCCATGGTCTGGAGAGCGAGCGGCCACCTGGACCACTTCACCGACCCGATGGTGGACTGCCGCGAGTGCAAGCTGCGCTTCCGGGCCGATCAGGTGGACGCGTTGCCGTGGACTCACTACTGCCCGGCCACCAAGGGGAACAAGTTCACGATTCCCGCGGGTGAGCCGTGCGGTCATTGCGGCGCCCGGCGTACGTTATGCCCGGATTGCGGCAAGGGCGAGCTCACGCCTCCGCGCCAGTTCAACCTCATGTTCAAGACCTTCATGGGTCCCGTCGAAGAAGACGCCGCGGTCACCTATCTTCGTCCCGAGACGGCCCAAGCCATGTTCGTCAATTTCGAGAACGTGCTGCAGTCCATGCGGCTCAAGCTGCCCTTCGGCATCGCCCAGGCCGGCCGGTCCTTCCGCAACGAGATCACGCCGGGCAACTTCATCTTCCGCACGCGCGAGTTCGAGCAGATGGAGATCGAGTACTTCGTCAACCCCCACGACCGCGTCGAGGGGAGACCGGCGGACGAGTACTGGCACGACCGCTGGATCGAGGACTGCCTGGCGTGGTTCCGGCGCTACGGGCTGCGTGACGAGAACCTCCGGCGGCGTGAGCACGACCGGGACGAGCTGTCCCACTACTCGAAACGTACCGTCGACATCGACTATCGCTTTCCGATCGGCTGGAGCGAGCTGATGGGAATCGCGAACCGCACCGACTTCGATCTCAAGCAACACGCGAAGGCGAGCGGCAAGTCGCTCACCTACTTCGACGAGGAGCGGAAGGAGCACGTGGTCCCGTACGTGGTCGAGCCCGCCGCCGGGGTGGATCGGGCTCTGCTCGCCTTCCTGGCCGACGCCTACCTCGAGGAGGAGGTGCGCGGCGAGAAGCGCGTGGTGCTGCGCTTCCACCCCGAGCTCGCGCCGGTCAAGGTGGCGGTGCTGCCGCTCCTGAAGAAACGCGAGGACATCGTGCGCACCGCGCAGGCCATCCGGGACGAGCTGTCCCGGTACTGGAGAGTGGTCTACGACGACACCGCGGCGATCGGACGCCTCTACCGCCGGCAGGACGAGGTGGGCACGCCCTACTGCGTGACGGTGGATGTGCAGACGGTGGGCGACACCGACAAGGGCGAGCGGGCCGACGACAAGGTGACGATCCGCGACCGCGACTCTATGGAGCAGATCCGGGTCGCCGCGTCCCGGCTGACGACGGTGTTCGGGGACCTGCTCGCGGGCAAGCGCTGGGCCGACGTGGCGGCCGGAGTCGCCGCCGGCTAGGACTGCGGAAGTGGGGCCGCGCTTGGCGGCGGCAGGGTGGGCGCCGGCGGGGCCGCGCCGGGGGGCGGCAGCGGGGGCGGCTCCACGCGCGGCGGGGAGACCCCCGGCGCGTAGCGCGCGGGCCCGCACGTCTCCTTCGGCTCCGTCCCCGCGATGAAGGCCATGGTCACCGGCCGCACGCAGCCCCCGCCGGTGTTGAGGTCCACCGGAACGAGCACCACCCGCTCGGGAATCGGGAAGTCCTCCGCGGTCGTCCCCGCCAGCGCCTCATGCATGAAGGAGGTCCAGATCGGCACCGCGACGCGCGAGCCCGTCTCGTCCTTGCCCAGGCTGCGCGGGCGGTCGTAGCCGACCCATACCCCGGTGACGAGCTGCGGGGTGTAGCCGATGAACCACGCGTTGGAGTAGTCGTTGGTGGTGCCGGTCTTGGCCGCGGCGGGACGGCCGAGCGCCCGCGCCGCCGCGCCGGTGCCGCGCTCGATCGTGCCCCGCAGCATGTGGGTCATGACGTAGGCCAGCTCGGGCGAGACCACCTGCTTGCTCAGCGGAGTGTTCTCCTCGAGCAGCTTCCGCTGGGAGTCGAGCACGTAGCGAATGGCGGTGGGCCGTATCCAGTTGCCCTGGTTGGCGAGCGCGCCGTACGCGGACGTGATCTCGAGCAGTGTGAGGTCGGACGTCCCGAGCGCGACCGAGAGGTTCTCCCCCATGGGGCTCTCGACCCCGAGCCGCCGGGCGATGTCCACCGTGCGGCGGATGCCGTTCTTCTCCAGCACCTTGACCGCGGCCACGTTGACCGACTCCTCCAGGGCCTGCTGGTAGGTGATGAGCCCGCGGAACTTGCGGTCGTAGTTCTCGGGCTTCCACGGCTTGCCGTTGCGGCCGGCCGGGAACTCGATCGGCGAGTCGTCCACCACGCTCGCCGGGGTCTGGCCGGACTCGAGCGCGGCCAGGTAGACGAAGGCCTTGAAGGCCGATCCGGGCTGCCGGCGCGCCTGCACCGCGCGGTTGAACTCGCTCTTGAAGAAGTCGTAGCCGCCCACCATCGCCTTGATGTAGCCGGTCTGCGGATCGATGGTGAGCAGCGCCCCCTCCGGGCGCTCGGGGGGCGCGGCGGTCTTGTCCTTGATCGCGGCGACCCGGCGCGACTCGAGCGCCTTGAGGCCCTCGCGCAGTGAGCGCTCGGCCTTGACCTGCATCACCGGCGACAGGGTGGTGTAGACCTGCATGCCGCCCTTGAAGACGAGGTCCGCGCCGTACTGGGCCTCGAGCTGCTGCTGGACGTACTCGAGGTAGTGCTGGCCGGTGGTGCGCCGGCGCTCGGGCGGGATGAGGCCGAGCGCGCTGTCGGACGCCTTCTTGGCCTGCGGGGCGGGGAGCGAGCCGACGTCCACCATGCGGGCGAGCACGGTGGCGCGCCGTCGCTTCGCCGCCTCGGGGTGCTCGAAGGGCGAGTAGGTGGACGGCGCCTTGGGCAGGCCGGCGAGCAGCGTGGACTCGGCGAGGCTGAGCTCGGTCACCGACTTGCCGAAGAACGTGCGGGCGGCCGCCTCGACCCCGAAGGCCCCGTGGCCGAAGTAGATCTGGTTGAGGTACATCTCGATGATGCGGTCCTTCGGGTAGCGCCGCTCCAGCTCCAGCGCGAGCACCGCCTCCTTGAGCTTGCGCTCGAGGCTCTTGTCGGGGGTGAGGAAGAGCACCTTGGCGAGCTGCTGGGTGATGGTGCTGCCGCCTTCCACGATGCGCCCGCGCCGGAAGTTCTGGTAGACCGCGCGCGCGATGCCCATGGGATCCACCCCGTAGTGGGAGTAGAAGCGCGCGTCCTCGGTGGCGATGATCGCCTCGCGGAGCGCCTTGGGGATCTGGGCGAGGGGCACGAAGATGCGTCGCTCGACGTGGAACTCGGTGATGAGCTCGTCGTTGTCGTCGTAGACCTTGGTGCCCTCGCTCGCGTCGAACCGCTCGAGCTGCGAGACCGAGGGCAGGGAGCCCGGCAGGATGGTGAGAACCCAGACCGCGGAGGCGGCGACACCCAGGCCGGTCACGACGACCACCACCAGCACCGCCATGATCGCCCAGCGGATCCAGCGCCGGCGTCTGAGCGTGGCGCGTTTGGAGCGTCGGTCTTCCGCCATGGATTGCTATTATACAGGCGTGAATATTGCCCAGCCCACCGTGGATGAGCAGCTCGCCCGCATCCGCCGGGGCGCCGCCGAGATCGTCGTGGACGCCGAGCTGCGGGCCAAGCTCGAGCGCTCCCGCCGGACCGCCGAGCCGCTCAAGGTCAAGCTGGGCCTTGACCCGACCGCGCCCGACCTGCACCTGGGACACACGGTGGTGCTCCAGAAGCTGCGCGATTTCCAGGACCTGGGGCACCAGGTCATCATCATCATCGGCGACTTCACCGGGATGATCGGCGACCCCACCGGCCGCTCGGAGGCGCGCCGCCCGCTCACCTGGGACGAGATCCGCAGCAACGCGGAGACGTACAAGGCCCAGCTCGGGAAGGTGCTCGACATGAGCCGCACCCAGGTGCGGTTCAACTCGGAGTGGCTCGGCCCGCTCACCTTCGAGCACATCATCCGAGAGACCGCGCACCTGACGGTCGCGCGCATCCTGCAGCGGGAGGATTTTGCCACCCGCTACGCCGCGGGGCGGCCGATCAGCCTCCACGAGTTCCTCTATCCGCTCGCGCAAGGCTACGACTCGGTCGCGCTCGGGGCGGACGTCGAGCTGGGCGGCACCGATCAGACGTTCAACCTGCTGGTGGGCCGTGATCTCCAGCGCGCGCACGGCCAGGAGGCGCAGGTCGCGCTCACCGTGCCGATCCTCGAAGGCCTCGACGGCGTGCAGAAGATGTCGAAGAGCCTCGGCAACTACGTGGGGATCACCGAGCCGCCGGCCGACATGTACGGCAAGCTGATGTCGGTCTCGGACGCGTTGATGTTCCGCTACTTCGAGCTCGTCACTCGCGTGCCGGAGGACGAGATCGCCCGGCTGCGGAGCCTGCACCCCATGGAGGCCAAGAAGCGCCTGGCCCACACCGTGACCGCGATGTACCACGGCGAGGCCGGCGCCGCAGCGGGGGAGGCGGCGTTTGCCCGGGTCGTCCAGGGGAGGGAAGCCCCTGAGAACATTGAATTAATTCCCATGGCCACCCCTTCGGACGGTGAGCCGGCGTGGAAGGTGGTCGTGTGGGCCGGGCTGGCCCCGTCGAACTCCGAGGCGCGGCGCCTGATCCAGCAGGGAGCCGTGGAGGTCGACGGGAGTCGGGTGACCGAGCCGAATCAGAAGGTCCTGGTGTCGGGGGAGAGCCGGCTCCTGCAGGTCGGTAAGCGGAAGTTCAAGCGCTTCGTGCTTGAAAAGGAATGACTTGACAGTCTAAACGGCCATCCGTATTATCACTCCTTGCCCATCCTTCCGGCCGCATTGGAAGAGTGGGTGTTGAGAGAAGTCAGCCGGTCGTAAGCATTCCCGCTGGCCTCGATTCAACCTGAAGGGGTTCTCAACCCCGCCGCTCTTTGAAAATCGCATATGTTACTGGCTCACCGAGAAGTGTGAGCACCATCCGTAACTACTGAGTACCTTGCGCTCGACCGAAGCAACATCTTGGTTGGGCTTTTAGGGACCAGGGTTCAAGTTTGTCGATTCATTCATGGCGAGTTTGATCCTGGCTCAGAGCGAACGCTGGCGGCGTACTTAACACATGCAAGTCGAACGAGGATCATCGGGTTAGCAATAATTCGGTGGTCCTAGTGGCGCACGGGTGAGTAACACGTGGGTGACCTGCCCTTGAGCTCGGGATACCCCCTCGAAAGGGGGGCTAATACCGGATACGTTCCTCGGTCGAAAGACTGAGGAGGAAAGGTGGCGCAAGCTGCCGCTCTTGGAGGGGCTCGCGGCCTATCAGCTAGTTGGCGGGGTAACGGCCCACCAAGGCTATGACGGGTAGCTGGTCTGAGAGGACGACCAGCCACACGGGGACTGAGACACGG
>DASQAL010000187.1:0-35898 GCA_035635775.1 Candidatus Acidiferrum sp. | reverse complement strand
GGGGGGGGTGTCGCGGATGCGGGTGAAGGGGTTGATCGAGGCGAGGCGGGGTGTGGTGGGGGGGCGGGTGGTGAAGGCGGCGTACCGGCTGCAGACGGGGGAGCGGGTGGAGGTGTCGATCCCGCCGCCGCCGAGGGACGGCCTGGCCGCGGAGCCGGTCGCGCTCAGCATCGTATTCGAGGATGAGCACGTGCTCGTCGTCGACAAGCGGGCGGGCATGGTGACGCATCCGGGGGCCGGGCGGCCTACCGGCACGCTGGCCGCGGCCGCGCTCGCTCACGCGCCCGAGATGGCCGGGGTCGGCAGCCCCCGCCGACCGGGGATCGTCCATCGATTGGATAAGGGCACCTCCGGGCTGATCGTGCTGGCCAAGACCCAGCCGGCCTACGACGCCCTCACCGTCCAGCTCGCGCGGCGCACCGTCACCCGGCGCTATCTCTGTCTCGCCCAGGGGTCGGTGCGGCGGGCCCAGGGCGTGATCGACACGACGATCGGGCGCGATCCGCGCTCGCGCGTCCGCATGGCCGTGCTGAAGGAGGGCAAGGGCAAGCGGGCGGTCACGCGCTTTCAGGTGCTCGAGCGCCTCGGTGCCGCGGCCGGCGCCGTCTCCTTCATCGAGTGCCGGCTCGAGACCGGGCGCACCCATCAGATCCGGGTGCACCTGGCCTCGCTGGGCCACCCGCTCCTGGGAGACGATACCTACCGGGGGCGTCGCGCGGCGCCGGCGGGGGATCCCCGGCTCACGGATCTGATCGCCGGACTCGGCGGGGTGGCTCTCCACGCGGCCGGTCTCGCGTTCGCGCACCCGACGACGGGCGCGCCGTTGGAATTTTCGTGTCCTCTGCCCGACAGGATCGGCCAGATCTTGTCTCATCTGCGCAACAGGACGCGCTAGCCCCGAGCGGTAATCGCTCGTCTTCGCGCGTCTTTGGGCCGAAAGCGCGGCCCGGAGCGTGGCATGCACCGTGCTACGATGGTTGTTGCAATGATTCAGCTCACCACCATCATCCTCGCCGCCGGCGAGGCCAAACGCATGCGCTCGGTCCGGCCCAAGGTCCTCCACAGCCTCTGCGGGCGCCCCCTGATCGCCTATCCCATCAATGCCGCCCGGACGCTCGGCGCCCGGGTCGTGGTCGTGGTGGGCCGCGCGGCGGACGAGGTGCGGGCGGCGGTTTCCCCGGAGGCGGGGGCCGGCTTCGTCGAGCAGAAGGAGCGCCTGGGCACCGGGCACGCCGTGCTGCAGGCGCGCGTCGCCTGCGGTGACGGCCCCGGCACGCTGCTGGTCCTCCCGGGCGACACGCCGCTGCTCTCGGACGCGACCATCAGGCGGCTCGTCGACCACCACGTGCAGACGGGCGCGGCGGCCACCCTGCTGACCGCCGAGGTGCCGGACGCCACCGGCTACGGCCGCGTGGTGCGGGAGCAGGGCCGGCCGGTGGGGATCGTGGAGCACCGGGACGCGACGGCCGCGCAGCGGCAGATCCGCGAGATCGGCACCAGCGTGTACTGTTTCGACGCCGCGCGCTTCTGGCCCGCGCTGGCCCAGGTCACGCCCGAGAACGAGCAGAGCGAGTACTACCTCACCGACGTGATCGCCATTCTGCATCGCCAGGGGCAGCGGCTGGAGGCGGTGATCACCGAGGATCCAAACGAGTGCCTCGGCGTCAACGACCGCAAGCAGCTCGCCGAGCTGGGCGGCATCATGCGGCGGCGCATCCTCGACCGGCTCATGGCCGGCGGGGTGACCGTGATCGATCCCGCCACTACCTACGTGGACGACACCGTGACGATCGGCGCCGATACCGTGCTGCATCCGGGCGTGATCCTCGAGGGTCGGACGACGGTGGGCGCCGAGTGCGTGGTGAGCGCCGGCTGCCACGTGACCGACACGACGCTCGGCGATCGGGTGCTGCTCAAGCCGTACTGCGTCCTCGCTTCCTCGACCGTCGAGGCCGACGCCCAGCTCGGCCCCTTCTGCCACCTGCGCCCGCTGAGCCACGTGGGGGCCAAGGCCAAGATCGGCAACTTCGTGGAGCTGAAGAAGTCGCGGATCGGGCGCGGCTCCAAGGTGCCGCATCTCTCCTACGTGGGCGACACTCAGATGGGCGAGGGCGTGAACATCGGGGCCGGCACCATCACCTGCAACTACGACGGCGCGGCCAAGCACGAGACGGTGATCGGCGACGGGGTCTTCGTGGGCACCAACTCGAGCCTGGTGGCGCCGCTCATCATCGGTGAGCGCGCCTACGTGGCGGCGGGCTCGGTGATCACCAAGAACGTGCCGCCGGGGGCGCTGGCGGTGGCCCGCGGCCGGCAGGAGACGCGCGAGGGCTGGGTCGCGCGCAAGCAGAAGGACAAGAAGCCCAAGCACTAGGAGTAGGCCCATGTGTGGAATCGTCGGATACATCGGGGACAAGAACGCGGTCGACACCGTGCTCGAGGGGCTCCGGCGCCTCGAGTACCGCGGCTACGACTCCGCGGGCATCGCGGTTGTCGGCGCCGCGGGGTTGCAGATCCGGCGCGCGGCCGGGCGCATCAAGAACCTGGAGGCTCTCCTGCGCGAGAAGCCGATCGAAGGCCGCATCGGCCTCGGCCACACGCGCTGGGCCACCCACGGCCGACCCACCGACGAGAACGCGCACCCGCACACCGACGGCTCCGGCGACCTCGTGGTGGTGCACAACGGCATCATCGAGAACTACCTGCCGATCAAGGAGCGTCTGCAGGCCGAGGGGCACGTCTTCACGTCCGAGACGGATACCGAGGTCATCGCGCATCTGATCGAGCGCCATCTCAAGGACACTCCGAAGCTCGACGAGGCGGTGCGCCGCGCGCTCCGTGAGCTGCGCGGCTCCTACGCGGTCGTCGTGCTCCATCGCCAGATGCCCGATCGGCTGGTGGCGGCCAAGCTCGGCGCGGGCAGCGTGGTGGTGGGCCTGGGCGAGAACGAGACCTTCCTGGCCTCCGACATCCCGGCCATCCTGTCCCACACCCGCGACGTGGTGGTGCTGGAGGACGAGGACGTGGCGGTGGTGACGCGGCGCGGGGTCGAGATCACCCAGCTCGACGGCGCCCCGGTGCAGCGGGCGCCCTCGCGCATCCTCTGGGATCCGATCCTCGCCGAGAAGGGCGGCTACCGCCACTTCATGCTGAAGGAGATCTACGAGCAGCCGCGCGCGGCCGCCGACACCATGCGGGGGCGCGTGCAGCCGGAGGGCGGCACCGTGGTGCTGCCCGACGTGCAGCTCGATCCCGAGGTCGTCGCCGGGATTCAAAGAATCGTCCTGGTGGCCTGCGGCACGTCCTATCACGCGGCCATCGTCGGCCGCTTCATGCTGGAGCGCCTCACCGGGATCACCTCCGAGGTGGACCTGGGCTCGGAGTACCGCTACCGCGACGCGGTCCTCGGGCCCGAGACTCTCGTGATCGCGCTCTCGCAGTCGGGCGAGACCGCGGACACGCTCGGCGCGGCCAAGGCGGCCCGCGCCAAGGGCGCGCCCATCGTCGGCATCACCAACGTGGTGGGGTCGGCGCTCTCGCGCGAGGCCACCGGCACGCTCTACACCCACGCAGGGCCCGAGATCGGGGTGGCGTCGTCCAAGACGTTCACCGCGACGCTGATCGCCCTCTATCTGCTGGCCATCTGGCTCGGGCGGCGGCGGGGCATGCTGCTGGCCGAGGACGGGCGCAAGCACATCCAGGGCCTGCTGGAGCTGCCGCGGTTGATGGAGCAGACGCTCGAGCTGGAGCCCGCGGTGGCCGAGCTGGCCCGCGAGGTCTCCCGGCACAAGAATTTCCTCTTCCTGGGGCGCGGGATCAACTATCCGCTGGCGCTGGAAGGGGCGCTGAAGCTCAAGGAGCTGTCCTACGTGCACGCCGAGGGTTACCCGGCCGGCGAGATGAAGCACGGCCCCATCGCGCTGCTGGAGGACGGCTTCCCGGTGATCGCGCTGGCCCCGCGGGACGGCTCCTATGACCGCATGATGAGCACCCTGGAGGAGGTGCGGGCCCGCGACGGGCGGGTGATCGCCATCGGCCACGAGGGCGACCGCGAGCTGGCCGCCAAGGCCGCCGTGATGCTGACGGTGCCGCCCTCGGGTGACCTGCTCACGCCCATCCTGCTGTCGATCCCCCTGCAGCTCTTGGCTTACCACGTGGCGGTCCGCCTCGGCCGCGACGTCGACCAGCCGAGAAACCTCGCCAAGTCCGTAACCGTCGAGTAGGGCCAGGCGCAGCCGAAGGCGAGCCGAGCGAATACTAAGGAAGTAGTTCCCTTCTCCCTCTCCCCACCGGGGAGAGGGCAGGGTGAGGGGCACGACCCCTCGCGGTTGTGTTATCGTTTGTTCCCATGCCGCACCCCGCAGTGACCGCGGACAGTCTCCTCGCGCCGCTGAACCCGCCGCAGCGCGAGGCGGTCACGACCACGAAGGGCCCCGTGCTCGTCCTGGCCGGGGCGGGGAGCGGCAAGACCCGGGTCATCGCCCACCGCATCGCCTACCTCCTGGCGGTGGAGGGCATCAACCCGCGGCACGTGCTCGCGGTCACCTTCACCAACAAGGCCGCCGCGGAGATGCGGCACCGGGTCGAGGATCTGCTGCTGCCCGCGGGCATCCGCCCGCCGCTCATCGCCACCTTCCACTCCGCGTGCGTGCGGATGCTGCGCGCGCGGGCGGGGCAGGCCGGCCTCAAGGCGTCCTTTGTCATCTACGACGAGGACGACCGGCAGACCCTCGTGAAGGAGGCGCTGCGGGAGCTCGACTTCGACGAGCGCACGCTGACGCCCTCGATGGTGGTGCACCGCATCAGCCACTGCAAGAACCAGATGCTGTCGCCCGCGGACGTGGAGCAGCTCGCCCGCACCCCGCGCGAGGAGCGCCTCGCCTCGCTCTACCGGCTCTACGAGGACAAGCTTCAGGCCGCGGGCGCGCTCGACTTCGACGACCTGCTGCTCCGGGTGGTGCGGCTGCTCGAGACGGTGCCGGAGGCGCTGCGCTGGTATCGCACGGTGTGGTCACACGTGCTGGTGGACGAATACCAGGACACCAATCGCGCGCAGTACCGCATCGTGCAGCTCCTCACCGAGGAGCACCGGAACCTCTGCGTGGTGGGCGATCCGGACCAGTCGGTCTACCGCTGGCGGGGCGCGGACCTCCGTAACATCCTCGACTTCGAGAAGGACTACCCGGACTGCCGGGTGGTGGCGCTCGAGCAGAACTACCGCTCGACCAAGCGCATCCTCGACATCGCCTCCGCGGTGATCGTCAACAACACCGCCCGCAAGGACAAGCGGCTCTGGACCGAGAACCGCGAGGGCGAGCGGGCGGAGGTCTACCGGGCGTGGGACGAGAACGAGGAGTCCGCCTTCGTGGCGCAGAAGATCCGGGCCCTGAACCGCGAGGGGCGGGACTACCGGGACGTCGCGGTGTTCTATCGCACCAACGCCCAGTCCCGCGTCCTGGAGGACGCGCTGCGCCGCGCCGGCATCCCGTACCTGATCGTGGGCGGCGTGCGCTTCTACGAGCGGCGCGAGATCCGGGACATGGTGGCCTACCTCCGCCTGATCTCGAACCCGCTCGACGACGTGGCCTTCCGCCGGGCGGTGGCCGCGCCCGCCCGCGGCATCGGCAAGGCCACCCTCGACCGCCTGGCCGACGCGGCCCGCGCGGCGGGCGTGCCGCTCCTGATGGCCTGCGCGACCCTGCCCGCCGACATCACCGGGAAGCCGCGCCGCGCCCTCGAGGAGTTCGCCCGCGTCGTCGCCCGCCTCGGGGAGCGGCGTTCCGCCCTCACGGTGCCCGCGCTGATCGACGAGGTGTGCGCGGCCTCCGGGTACCGCGACGCGCTGAAGGCGGAGCGCACCGCGGAGGCGGAGGCGCGGCTCGAGAACCTGGAGGAGCTGGTGGCCGCGTCCGAGGAGCTCATCGCGAGCTACCAGGCGGCGGGGGAGGAGGCGGTGACCCTCGAGGCCTTCCTCGACTCGATCGCCCTGGTGGCGGACACCGACGAGCTCGACGCGGACGCGGGCGGCGTGACCCTGATGACCCTGCACTCGGCCAAGGGGCTCGAGTTCCCGGTGGTCTTCCTCACCGGTCTCGAGGAAGGGGTGTTCCCGCACTCGCGGTCCATGCAGGAGCCGGAGGAGCTGGAGGAGGAGCGGCGCCTCTGCTACGTCGGCATCACGCGCGCCCGGGAGCGGCTGATGCTGTCGTACGCGCTCCACCGCCGGATCCAGGGCTACGGGGTGGCGGAGCCGTCGCGCTTCCTGCTCGAGATCCCGGAGGATCAGCTCCACCTGATCAACGCGCGCCGGCCCGAGCCGGTCCACGTTCCCGCCTCCGGCGTCTCCGAGCCCGCGCCCGACGAGGACTTCCCGTTCCGGCTGGGCGCCAAGCTGCGGCACGCGCGGTGGGGCGAAGGGCTCCTGGTGGGCATCCAGCGCGAGGGCGCCGACGTGATCGCGACCGTGCACTTCGCCAGCGTGGGCCGCAAGCGGTTGTCGCTGCAGTACGCGCACCTGGAGGAGATCTGAGCGTGAAGATCTCGGCCAAGGACGTCGAGCACGTGGCCCGGCTGGCCCGGCTCGATCTGTCGACGGTCGAGAAGGAGCGGATGGGCCGCGAGCTCGACGGCATCCTGACCTATATCGACAAGCTCCGCGCGCTCGACACCACCGGCGTCGAGCCCACCTCGCACGCGGTGCCCGTCACCAACGTGATGCGGGACGACGTGCAGTTTCCGTCGCTGCCCCAGTCCGACGCGCTCGCCAACGCGCCGGACCGGCAGGGCGACCTGTTCCGCGTCCCCAAGATCATCGAGGAGTAGCGGCCGCATGCTGGCGTCGCTGACCGCGCATGAGCTCGCGGCCCGGTACCGGAGTGGTGCCGCCACTCCCACGCAGGCCACCACCGAGTACCTGGCCCGGATCGAGCGCATCGATCCGCAGCTGCGGGCCTTCCTCACCGTCACCCGAGAGGACGCGCTGCGCCGGGCCGCCGAGTCCGACGCCCGCTTCAAGGCGGGCGCCCCGCGGGGACCGCTGGACGGCGTGCCGGTCGCGCTCAAGGACCTGTTCTGCACCCGCGGCATCCGCACCACCAGCGGGTCGAAGATCCTCGACCGCTTCGTGCCCCCGTACGACGCGACGGTGGTCGCGCGGCTCAACGCGGCGGGAGCGATCCTGCTCGGCAAGCTCAACATGGACGAGTTCGCGATGGGCTCGTCCACCGAGCACTCCGCCTTCGGCACCACGCGCAACCCGTGGGACCTGGCCCGCGTGCCCGGCGGCTCCTCGGGCGGCGCCTCCGCGGTGGTGGCGGCCGATCTCGCCGCGCTGAGCCTCGGCACGGACACCGGCGGCTCGATCCGCCAGCCCGCCGCCTTCTGCGGCGTGCTCGGCATGAAGCCCACCTACGGACGCGTATCGCGCTACGGGGTCATCGCCTTCGCGTCCTCGCTGGACCAGGTCGGCCCCTTCGCCAAGGACGTGGAGGACGCGGCCCTGCTGCTCGGGACCATCGCGGGCGCCGATCCGATGGACTCGACCGCGCTGGACGTGCCGGTCCCCGACTACCGGGCCGCGCTCGGACGGGGGATCGAGGGCATGAAGATCGGGGTCCCCGCGGAGTATTTCATCGACGGGATGGATCCCGAGGTGGAGCAGGCGGTGCGCGAGGCCATCGCCGCGCTCGAGAAGCTGGGCGCCCGCACCGAGCCGGTCTCGCTCCCGCACACCGAGTACGGGCTCGCCGCCTACTACGTCATCGCGCCCGCGGAGGCGTCGTCGAACCTCGCGCGCTACGACGGCGTGAAGTACGGCCTGCGGGTGTCCGGCGCGCGCGATCTGATCGACATGTACAGCAAGACCCGGGCGGCCGGCTTCGGGGCGGAGGTCAAGCGCCGGGTGATGCTGGGGACCTACGTGCTCTCTGCCGGCTACTACGACGCCTACTACGGCCAGGCCCAGAAAGTCCGGACCCTGGTGCGGCGCGATTTCGAGGAAGCCTTCGCGCGCGTGGACCTGCTCGTGGCGCCCACCACGCCCGGGGTGGCATTCAAGATGGGCGAGAAGGAAGATCCGCTGCAGATGTACCTGAACGACATCTTCACGATCCCGGTGAATCTCGCGGGGCTGCCCGGCGTCTCGATCCCGGGCGGCTTCACCCAGACCGGGCTGCCGATCGGCCTGCAGCTCATCGGCCGGGCCTTCGACGAGGCGACGCTGCTGCGCGCGGCCCACGCCTATCAACAAGAAACACCGTGGCACAAGCGAAAGCCCTCGCTATGAGCGATGCCGCCCGCTTCGAAACAGTCATAGGCCTCGAGGTCCACGCCCAGCTCTCGACCGTGACCAAGATGTTCTGCGGCTGCCGGGCCACCTTCGGGGCGGCGCCGAACACCCAGACCTGTCCGGTCTGCCTGGGACTGCCCGGCTCGCTCCCGGTGATCAACCGGCGCGCCATCGAGTTCGGCACGATGACCGCCCTGGCGCTCGGCTGCGGGGTGAACGGGCTGAACCGCTTCGCGCGCAAGCACTACTACTACCCCGACATGCCGAAGAACTACCAGATCAGCCAGTACGAGGAGCCGCTCGCCGAGCACGGGCGCCTCGCCATCGACGCGGGAGGCGGGCCGCGCGAGATCGGGATCCAGCGCGTGCACCTCGAGGAGGACGTGGGCAAGCTCGTCCACGAGGGCGCGCTCGAGACGGCGCCCTCGAGCAGCGTGGACTTCAACCGGGCCGGCGTGCCCCTGATGGAGATCGTCTCCCATCCCGACCTCCAGAGCCCGGAGGAGGCCGCCGCCTACCTGAAGACCCTGCGGGCGATCCTGATCTACCTGCGCGTGTGCGACGGCAACATGGAAGAGGGCTCCCTCCGCTGCGACGCCAACATCTCGCTCCGGCCGCGGGGCCAGGCCGAGTACGGCACCAAGGTCGAGATCAAGAACATGAACTCGTTCCGGAACGTCCGCGACGCGCTCGAGTACGAGATCAGGCGGCAGACGCGCGCGCTCGAGACCGGGGAGCGCATCGTCCAGGAGACGCGCCTCTGGGATCCGGACCGAGCCGTGACCGTCTCGATGCGCTCGAAGGAGTTCGCGCACGACTATCGCTATTTCCCCGAGCCCGACCTGCCGCCGCTGGACCTCCGCGCGGGCTGGGTGGACGAGGTGCGCGCGCAGCTCCCCGAGCTGCCGGCGGCCCGCCGGGTCCGCTTCCAGAGCGCCTACGCGCTCTCCGCCTACGAGGCCGACCTCCTGACCCAGGGCCGCGGGCTCGCGGACTACTTCGAGGAAGCCGCCCGCGGCGCCGGCAAGCCTAAGGCGGTGGCCAATTGGGTGCTCAACGAGCTGCTGCGCGAGCTGCCCCCGGACGACGACCGCGCGGTGGCGGCGTGCCCGATCCCGCCCGCGAACCTGGCCGGGCTGCTGGCCCTGATGGACGACGGCACCATCAGCGGCAAGATCGCCAAGGACGTGTTCGAGAAGATGTACCGCTCGGGCGAGACGGCGCAGGCGATCGTGAGTCGCGAGGGGCTCACCCAGGTGGCCGACGAGGGCGCGCTCGGCGCCGCGGTGGACCGGGTGCTGGCCGAGCACGCCAAGGTGGTCGACGATTTTCGGGCCGGAAAGAAGGCCGCGCTGGGCTTTCTCGTCGGCCAGGTCATGAAATCCACGCAGGGGAAGGCAAATCCGGCCGTGGTGAACCGGCTGCTAGAGGAAAAAATACGAAAGGTCGGATAGTTAGATAGAATGGTGTGCAGCCCATGATTCGGCTGCAGCACGTGTCGATGGTCTTCGGTGCCGGCCCCTCCCGCGTGGCCGCCCTCAATGACGTGTCCTTCCATGTCGCCAAGGGGGAGTTCGTCGTGCTGAGCGGGGCCAGCGGCGCGGGCAAGACCACGCTGCTCCGGCTCCTCTACCGGGCCGAAACGCCGTCCGAGGGCGACATCGACGTGGCCGGCTTCGACGTCACCGCGCTCCGCCGCTCCGAGATCCCGCGCCTGCGGCGGTCCATCGGCATCGTGTTCCAGGACTCGAAGCTCCTGGCCGGCCGCACCGTCTTCGAGAACGTGGCCTTCGTGCTCCGCGTGCTGGGGACGGCCCGGCGCGACATCACCCCCAGGGCCTTTGCCGCGCTCAAGGCGGTGGGGCTCTCCGCGCGGGCCCAGGCCTTCCCGCACCAGCTCTCCCAGGGTGAGGCGCAGCGCGCCTCGCTGGCGCGGGCCATCGTCAAGTCGCCGGGGCTGCTCCTGGCCGACGAGCCCACCGGCAACCTGGACGACGAGATGGCGAACGAGATCCTGGCGCTGGTCAAGGACATCTGGAGCCGCGGGACCACCGTGCTGTTCGCGACGCACCAGGCGCGCCTCGTGCCCCAGCTCAAGCGCCGCACCTTGAAGCTCGAAGGTGGGCGCCTGGTCAAGGACGAGGGCTAGGTGTTCAGCTTCGTCATGAATGAGGCGATGCGCGACCTGCGGCGCGCCGGCCGCATCGGGCTCGCGGCCATCCTGCTCATCGCGCTCTCGCTCACCGCCCTGGGCGGCTTCTGGCTGCTCTCGCTCAACCTGGGACGGGCCATCGATCAGTGGGGTGACCGGGTGCGCGTCATCGTGTACCTGAAGGACGAGCCGGCCGCCGCCAAGCTCGACGACCTCCTGCAGCGCATCGAGGCGGTGGGGGGCATCCAGCGGCTACGCTACGTCTCCAAGGCCGAGGCCCTGCGCGTGCTGAAGCGCTCGCTGGGCAGCCAGGCCGACGTCGCCGAGCAGCTCTCGCGCAATCCGCTCCCCGCCTCGGTCGAGGTGACGCCCGAAGCGGCGATCGCGACGCCGGAGGGCACCCGGGCCCTGGTGGGCCGCCTCGTGACCCTGCCGGAAGTGGAGGAGGTGCAGGGCGGCAGCCAGTGGGTGGATGGGCTCGCGCAGTTCCGCCGCCTGTTCCAGGGGGTGGGCCTCCTGATCGGCGCGGTGCTGGCGGTGGCCGCGATCCTCACCGTGACCACCGCGACGACCCTGGTCCTCCATCTCCGCCGCGACGAGATGGAGATCATGCGGCTGGTGGGCGCCACCGAGAACGTGATCCGCGCGCCGCGGCTGCTCCAGGGCATGGCCCAGGGCCTGGTCGCCGCCATCATGGCACTTGCCGCGCTCGAGATCGCCTACGCGCTCGCGGTGCCCCGGCTCGAGCCTCTGCTGCCGGTGACGCTCGGCCTCGAGCGGGTGACCTTCCTCTCTCCGCTGCAGGCGCTCGCCCTCATCGGCGCCGGGACCATGCTGGGGGCGGTGGGCGGGCTGCTGGCCCGCGGGCGGGCCCAGGCATGAGGCGCGCCTGGCGGCTCGGCCTGGTCCTGGCGGTCGGGTCGGCCCTGCTCGCCCCGGTGGATCTTGCCCCGCTCGCCCTGGCCCAGGTTCCGAAGCGCGAGGGCGCCGAGATCGGCGACAAGCAGCGCGACCTGCAGCAGGCGCAGAAGCGCCTCCTCGAGGAGCGCCAGAAGGCGGCCGACGCGCGCAAGCGCGAGGCGGGCGTGCTGAGCGAGCTCGAAACCATCGATCAGCGGCTCATCGACAAGCGCACGCAGGTCGCGGCCCTGGACGGGCGGCTGCGTCGAGCCCAGGCCGACATCGGCGAGCTGCAGGGCGAGATCGGGCGGCTCCAGTCGCGGCGCGCCGGGCAGGAGGACGTGCTGGGACGGCGCCTGCGCGCGCTCTACAAGCTGCAGGCCCAGGGCGGCGTGCTGCCGATCGTGCTCTCGGGCGCCGACCCGGTGGAGCAGGCGGTGCAGCTCCGGCACCTGGCCACCCTGGCCTCGGTGGACGCCCGGCTCATTCGAGAGTATCGTGGAACGTCCGAGGTGCTGGCGGACCGGAAGAGCCGGGTCGAGGCGCGCGGGCGGGAGATGGCGTCGCTCCGCTCCGAGGCGGATCAGGAGCGGGCCGAGTTCGATCAGGAGGCGGCGAAGCGGCGCGCGCTGCTCGCGAAGGTGCAGGGGGAGCGCGCGTACCACGACCGGATGGTCGGCGAGCTGTCCGAGGCGACCCGCCGGCTCGAGGCCTTCATCCGCGATCTGCAGGAGAGGCAGCGGCGGGCGGTGGCGAAGGTGCCGCCGCCGAGCCGGCCGGCTCGGCCGGCGCCGGGCGACGCGAGCTCGGGCCCCGGCTTCGCGGCCCTGCGCGGGCGGCTTTCCTGGCCGGCGGACGGCCGGGTCGTCGCCGAGTACGGTCCGCAGGTCAATCCGCGCTTCGGGACGAAGACGTTCCGAAACGGGATCGACATCGAGGCCAGCGAGGGCTCGAACATCGCGGCGGTATTCCCCGGGCACGTCGTCTACACCGGCTGGTTCCGGGGGTATGGAAACCTGATCATCGTGGATCACGGCGGCGAGTACTACACGGTGTATGCTCACGCGGCCGACATCCGGGTCACCGAGGGCGACGAGGTGAAGCAGGGGCAGATCATCGGCACGGTGGGCGACACCGGCTCGCTACAGGGGCCGCGCCTGTACTTCGAAGTGCGGCACGAAGGGAAGCCGCAGGATCCTACGCAGTGGTTGAGGCCACGTGGGTAGGCGAGGCGCAGCCGCAGGCGAGCCGAGCGGATACAAGAGAGAGAAGCAAGGGTACTAGCTCGATAAGCGAGTACACACGGAGGCGTACACGATGCGTCCCATCCGGCACATGAAGAAGGTGGTCATGATCTCCGCGCTGTTGCTCATCCTCACCCTGTCCCTCGGCGGCGGGGTGGCGAGCAAGGGCAACGACACCGCGGCCACCTACGAGAACCTGCGGCTCTTCACCGAGGTGCTCTCGATCGTCCAGAGCCAGTACGTGGACGAGGTCGCGCCCAAGGACATCATTTACAACGCGATCAAGGGCACGCTGCGGGGGCTCGACCCGCACTCCTCGTTCCTCGACCCCGAGATGTACCGGGAGATGCAGGTCGAGACGAGCGGCAGTTTCGGGGGCCTCGGCATCGAGATCACGCTGCGGGACGACGTGCTCACGGTGGTGGCGCCCATCGAGGGCACCCCGGCCTACCGCGCCGGGATCCAGCCCGGCGACCGCATCCTGAAGATCGAAGGGCTCTCCACCAAGGACATGCAGCTCTCCGATGCGGTCAAGCGCATGCGGGGCAAGCCGGGTAGCAAGATCACGATCTCGATCGTGCGCGAGGGCTGGGCGGAGCCGAAGGACTTCTTCATCACCCGCGAGCAGATCCGCGTCCAGTCGGTCCGGGCCAACCAGCTCGAGCCGGGCATCGAGTACATCCGGCTGCGCCAGTTCCAGGAGCAGACCGCCAACGACCTGGAGGTGTCGCTCGACAAGTACGTGAAGGAAGGGAAGATCCAGGGGCTGGTGCTGGACCTGCGCAACAATCCGGGCGGCCTCCTCACCTCCGCGGTGGAGGTGACCGAGAAGTTCCTGGAGTCGGGCAAGCTCGTGGTCTACACCGAGGGCCGCGTGCGCAACCAGAACATGCGCTTCTCGTCGAACGCCAAGCGGGTGTTCAGCGACTTTCCCATCGTGGTGCTGGTCAATCAGGGCAGCGCCTCCGCCTCCGAGATCGTGGCGGGCGCGCTCCAGGACTGGGGCCGGGCCGTGGTGATCGGGACCCAGAGCTTCGGTAAGGGCTCGGTGCAGACCATCATCCCGCTCTCGGATGGCTCGGGCCTGCGCCTGACCACCGCCAAGTACTTCACGCCGAAGGGCCGCTCGATCCACGGCAAGGGCATCACCCCCGACATCATCGTGGAGGCGCCGAAGCCGGCGCCGGTCGCGGCGGGCTCCGACGCGCCCGTGCCCACCCCGCCCGCGTCGGAAACGCCGCAGGAGCAGCTCAAGCGCGACCCGCAGCTGCAGCGCGCGCTCGACCTGCTCAAGGCCATGAAGATCCTGGACAAGGGCCGGCCGGGACCGGCCGGGCCGCAAGCCCAGACCCGCTAGGCAGGCCGGAGAGAACCGATGCCGGTGAGAGTGTGGCAGGCTCTCGCCGGCATCATCGTCTTGCTGCTGATCGCGGTGGTCGGGCTGGATCAGTGGCAGGCCCGGAGCGGCGAGGCGAGCCTGTTCGGGTCCGACCTCTTCGGGCGCGGATCCCGGCGGCCCGCGGCGCCGGCCCCCGCGACGCTCTCGCGATCGCTCCCGGAGGCGGTGCCGCTGCCCCCGGGCGCTCCCCGGGTGGCCGTCATCGTCGACGACCTCGGCACCCGCCGTGACGTGTTCGATGTCCTGCGCGAGATCCGCCGCCCCCTCACGGTGGCGGTGCTGCCCGGGCTGCCGCTGTCGGCCGCCATCGCGCGGGACGCCTCGCGCGCGGGCATGGAAGTGCTGCTCGGGCTGCCGATGGAGCCGTACCGGTTCCCAGAGGTGGACCCCGGCCCGGGCGCGCTGCTCATGTCGATGCCCCCCGGCGAGATCCAGCAGCTCGTGGGCAGCCACCTGGAAGCGGTGGCCCCCGCGGTCGGCGTGGTGAACCGCATGGGCTCGCGGCTCACCGAGGATCGTCCGCGCATGCGGGCGGTGCTGGAGGTGCTCGCGGCGCGGCGCCTCTTCCTGGTAGACGCCTACACGTCGAGCCAGTCGGTGGCCTTCGACGAGGCGCGGGACGCGGGCGTGCGCGCGGCCCGCCGGCAGATCCTGGTGGACCACGCGCGCGGGGAGGCGGGCGATCGGGCCCGCTGGGACGAGGTGGCGGGCTGGGCGGAGCGGCGGGGCGAGGTGATCGTGGTCGCCCACGGCCATCCGCTGACCGTGAGGCTCTTGAAGGAATACGTGCCCCGGTGGGAAGCGCGCGGGCTCCGGCTGGTGCCGGTCTCCCAACTCGCGCGATAATCGAGCCGACATGATCGTCCTCGCCATCGAGACCTCCTGCGACGAGACGGCCGCCGCCGTCGTGGACGGCGGCCGCAAGATCCTCTCGAGCGTCGTGGCCTCCCAGGACGACGTGCACGCCCCCTACGGCGGCGTGGTGCCGGAGCTGGCGTCGCGCCGGCACCTCGAGGTGCTGATGCCGGTGGTGCGCCGGGCGCTCGAGACGGCCGCGATCGGGCTCGACGACGTGGACGGCCTCGCGGTGACCCACGGCCCCGGGCTCGTGGGCTCGCTGCTCATCGGCTGCTCGGCGGCCAAGGCCATCGCCTACGCGCGCCGCCGGCCCCTCGTCGGGGTGAACCACCTCGAGGGCCACATCTACGCGGCCTTCCTCGAGGGCGACCCGCCCACCTTCCCGTTCCTGGCCCTGGTCGTCTCGGGCGGCCACACCGCGCTCTACCTGGCGCGGGAGCCACGGCGCTACGAGCGCATCGGCCAGACGCGCGACGACGCGGCGGGGGAGGCCTTCGACAAGGTGGCCAAGCTGCTCGGCCTGGGGTTCCCGGGCGGGCCCGCCATCGAACGCGTGGCGCGGGCCGGCGATCCGCGCGCGATCGTGTTCCCCACCGCCAACATGAGCGACGGCGCGTCCGACTTCTCGTTCAGCGGCATCAAGACCGCGGTCTCGCTCCACGTGCGCCGCGCGGGCGCGCTCGATCCCGCGCAGGTCGCCGACATCGCCGCGTCCTTCCAGGCCACCGCGGTCAAGATGCTGGTGCGCAAGACCGTGAAGGCCGCGCTCCGCACCGGGGTGCGGCGGCTGGTGCTCACCGGCGGGGTGGCCGCCAATACCGCGCTGCGGGAGGCCCTCGAGGGCGAGTGCCGCGAGCGCGGCTGGGCGTTGCACGTGCCCTCGCGCGGGCTCTGCACCGACAACGCGGCCATGATCGCGGCCGCCGGCCACGACCGGCTGGAGGCGGGGGAGCGCGCCCCGCTGTCGCTCAACGCCGTCCCCGATCTGGTGCTGGCATGACCCCCCGTCTCGACTACGAAGCGCTCATCGCCGGCCTGCCCGACGCGGTGGTGGGGGTGGACGATGCCCTCCGCGTGATGCTCTGGAACCCGGCTGCGGAAGCGCTGCTCGGCCGGTCGGCCCGGCGGACCATCGGGCGGGCCCTCAAGGAAGTCTTCCCGCCGGATACCTCGCTGGTACGGCACCTGACCGACACGCTGGCCACCGGGGAGAGCCGGTCGGAGTCGGAGGCGGTGATCGAGAGCGGGGACGGCCGGCCCGTGCACGTGAGCGTGGTCACCGCGCCGCTGGCGGTGCGGAGCGGGGGCGTGGAGGCCGCGGTGGCGGTGATCCGCGACATGAGCCGGCTCCACCAGCTCGAGGCGGAGGTGCGGCGCGGGGAGACGCTGGCCACCGCCGGCCAGATCGCGATCGGGCTGGCCCACGAGATCCGAAACCCGCTCGGGGCCATCCGCGGGGCGGTGCAGCTCATGGCCCGCGAGATGGGCGAGGATGCCCGCCTCGCCGAGTACACCGACGTGCTGCTCAAGGAGGTGGACCGGGTCAACCGGATCCTCGAGATGCTGCTCGACATCAGCCGCCCGGTCACTCTGCGTCTGGTTCCCCTCAACGTTCACCAGCTCCTCGAGCGCGTGGCGCTGCTGTCCGAGGAGCTGGCGGCCCAGGGCGCGGTGCAGATCGTGCGGCGCTACGACCCGAGCATGCCGCCGATCCTGGCCGACGAGGACCGCATCCTCCAGGTCTTCCACAACCTGGTCCGCAACGCGGTGGAGGCGATGACGGGGGGCGGGCGCCTGACCCTGGTCACGCGCCTCAGCATGAACCCGCTCTTCGCCAAGGTGGACCTGGGGCACGGCCAGCGCAGCATGGCCGAGATCCAGGTGCTGGACGAAGGCCAGGGCATCCCGGAGGCCACCCGCTCGCGGCTCTTCACCCCGTTCTTCACCACCAAGGACAAGGGGCTGGGCCTGGGCCTGGCGCTCTGCCACCGGATCGTCGAGGAGCATCACGGCGCGATCCAGATCGTCAGCGAGCCCGGCCGCGGCACCGCGGTCTCCTGCTTCCTCCCCCTCGCCCGATGAGCCAACGAGCGCAATCCCGGGCGACCCGGATGAGCGCTTGCGCGAAGAGGCCCCGACGCCCGCGCGTCTTCTTCCCCCGCAGAGGACTATGAATACTGGCCGCATCCTGATCGCCGACGACGAGGACAGCCTGCGCTGGGTCCTCGAGAAGGGCTTCCGCGGCGCGGGCTACCAGGTTACCGCGGTCAAGGACGGCACCGCGGCCCTCCGGGAGGTCGAGGGCGGGCCGTTCGACCTGATCCTCCTCGATATCCGCATGCCCGGCATCGACGGCCTGTCGCTGCTCAAGCAGGTGCGCGCCGGCCGGCCGGACGCGCAGGTCGTGATCATGACCGCCCACGGCACGATGGAGACGGCGGTTGCCGCCATGCAGGACGGCGCCTACGACTACCTGGCCAAGCCCTTCGATCTCGACGAGGCGCTGCTGCTGGCGGAGCGGGCCCTCACCGCGCGCCGCCTCACCCAGGAGGTGACCGCGCTCCGCTCCGGCCTCAAGGAGGTCTGGGAGTTCGGCGCGCTGGTGGGCCGGCACCCGACGATGCAGGAGGTCTACAAGGCCATCGGCCGCGTCGCGGCCACCGACGTCAGCGTGCTGCTGCGCGGCGAGTCCGGCACCGGCAAGGAAGTGGTGGCGCGCGCGCTGCACCACTACAGCCGGCGCGCGGGGCGGCCCTTCATGGGCATCTCGGCGGCGGCCATTCCCATCACCCTGCTCGAGTCCGAGCTGTTCGGCCACGAGAAGGGCTCGTTCACCGACGCCAAGGAGCGCCGCCTCGGCAAGCTCGAGCTGGCCCACGGCGGCTCGGTATTCTTCGACGAGATCGGCGACATGCCGGCCGAGCTGCAGGTGAAGCTGCTGCGCGCCCTGCAGGAGCGGGCCTTCGAGCGGGTCGGCGGGCACGAGCTGATCCGCATGGACGTGCGCGTGCTCGCGGCCACCCACCGCGACCTCGAGGCCATGATGAAGGCGGGGCAGTTCCGGGAAGACCTGTTCTACCGCTTGAATGTCGTCACGCTCTCGCTGCCCGCCCTCCGGGATCGCCGCGGTGACATCCCGCTGCTCGCCGAGCACTTCCTGGCCAAGTACGCCGAGTCCCTGGGCGAGCGGGGGGTGGCCCCCGACGCCATGGATCGCCTCGTCGGCCACGACTGGCCGGGCAACGTGCGCGAGCTGGAGAACGTCATCCAGCGGGCCATGGTCATGGCCTCCGCGGGCGTGATCATGCCCGAGCATCTGCCCATCGGCCCGGTGTCGGCGGCGGCCGCGGTGGGCACCGACGCCTCGCTCGAGGACGTCATCGAGCGCAAGATGCACGAGTGCGTGCGCGGCCTGCGCGGGCATGCCTCCGCCAACCTTCACGGCCTCATGGTGGGGCTGGTGGAGAAGCCGCTGCTGCGGGCGGTGATGCGGGAGACCAAGGGCAACCAGGTGCGCGCGGCCCAGCTCCTCGGCATCAACCGGAACACCCTGCGCAAGAAGCTCAAGGAACACGGCATCGACCCCGACGCGGTGTAGGACGCGATGCCGACCCGCTGCGGCTGGGCCAGTGGCGGTCCGCTCGAGATCGCCTACCACGACGCGGAGTGGGGCGTTCCGTCCCACGACGATCAGCACCTCTTCGAGATGCTCGTGCTCGAAGGCGCCCAGGCCGGCCTCTCCTGGTCCACGATTCTGCGCAAGCGCGAGAACTACCGCAGGGCCTTCGCGGGCTTCGATCCCGTCAAGGTCGCCCGGTTCGACGCTCGCCGGCAGGCCGCGCTCATGCGCGACGCGGGCATCGTGCGCAACCGGCAGAAGATCGAGGCGACCGTGGGCAATGCCCGCCAGGTGCTGGGGGTGCAACAGGAGTTCGGCAGCCTCGCGGAGTATCTGTGGCAGTTCGTGGGCGGCAAGCCGATCCAGAACGCGTGGACGGCCGGCGCGCAGGTCCCGGCGGAGACCGCGGAGTCGCGCGCGATGAGCAAGACGCTCGTCAAGCGTGGGTTCCGCTTCGTCGGGCCCACGATCTGCTACGCGTTCATGCAGGCCACCGGCATGGTGAACGACCACATCACGACGTGTTTCCGCTATCCCAGGCGAAGGAGCCAACGGTCATGAGGATCGGGATCATCGGGGCAGGCGCCATCGGCTGCGTGGTCGGAGGGCTCCTCACCAAGGCCGGGCACGACGTCACGCTCGTGGACCAGTGGCCCGAGCACATCGAGACCATGAAGCAGCACGGGCTCCGGCTCAGCGGGACCTGCGGGGAGCACACGATCCCGGTCAAGGCGCTCCACATCCACGAATTGCAGGGGGTGGCGACGCCCTTCGAGGCGGTCTTCGTATCGGTGAAGTCCTACGACACCGAGTGGGCGGCCCAGATGGCGCTGGCCTATCTCGAGCAGCCCGATGGGGTGGTGGTGGATTTCCAGAACGGGGTGAATGACGAGCGGGTGGCTTCCGTGGTGGGGAAGGCGCGCTGCCTCGGGTGCGTGATCACGATCGGCGCCGGCATGTACGAGCCCGGCCACGCCATGCGCACCGACTCCGGCAGCGTCGGCTTCAAGATCGGCGAGCACGACGGCCGGGATACCCCGCGGGCCCAGGCCCTGGCGCGGGTGCTGAACGACGTGGCCGGCACCAAGGTGACGACCAACCTGTGGGGCGAGCGGTGGTCCAAGCTGGCCGTCAACTGCATGGCCAATCCGCTGGCCGGGCTGAGCGGGCTGGGCTCGGCCGAGGTCCGCACCGCCCCCATCCCGCGCCGCATCGCGATCCACGTCGCCGCGGAGGTGATCCAGGTCGGCCGCGCCGCCGGTTACGAGGTCGAGCCCATCTACGGCATCGACGCGCGGCGCTTCGTGGACGCGGCCCAGGGCAAGGGCTGGGACGCGGTCGAAGCCGACATGGCGGCGAGCGTGAAGTTCCTGACCGGCGGGCGGCCGTCCATGCTCCAGGACGTCATGAAGGGGCGGCGCACCGAGATCGATTATCTGAACGGCTACGTGAGCCAGCAGGGGAAGCGCCTCGGCGTCGCCACGCCGGTCAACGACGCGGTGGTGGCGGCGGTGCGCCAGCACGGCGTCGGCACGCTCAAGCCCGATCCGAAGAACCTCGAGCCGCTGCTGGCCGCGCTGCCCAAGTAAATCGGAGGGGGCCCCTTCTGAAGTCTAAGAAGGGGGCCCCCTCCGAGCCTCCCCCAGAACCCCGGATTGCGCCGGCGGAGCCGGCGCTCGAACTGGAACGGTCTACGAGGCCAGGGCGGGCTTGCGGGCGAACCAGGGGCGGGCCGCCTCGAGCTGGGCGCCGAGGCGGAAGAGCGTGGCCTCGTCGCCGTAGCGGGCGACGAGCTGGACCGCCACCGGCAGCCCGCTCGCGGCCTGGCCGATCGGTAGCATCATGGCGGGCTGGCCGGTGAGATTGAACCACACCGTGAACGGCGAGAACGCGAACACCCGCCGCCAGTACTCCTCGACGTCGTTCATCATCATGTCGATCCAGCCGAGCTTGACCGGAAGCTGGCCGAGGCCGGGCGTCAACAGCACGTCGTGGCGCGAGTGGAAGGCGGCCATCTGCCGGCCCAGCCGGTGCGCGGTCTGGGTGGCGCGCACGTAGTCGGCCGAGCTGGTGCGCTCACCGAGCTTCGCGGTGTTCCAGGTGACCGTCTCCACCTCGCCCTCGCGAGCGGGCCGCCCCGCGGTCGGATGCGTCGAGAGGTTCACCACCGTGTTGACCGCGGCCAGGGTGATGAAGGTGGGGATCACCGCACCCCGCTCGATGTCGGGATTGGCTTCTTCCACGTGATGCCCGAGCTCGGCGCAGAGCTGCACGGTGTCGCGCAGGGTGGCGAGGCTCTCGGGGGCGACCTCCGCGCCGTTGGGGGCGAGGGTCGTGTAGGCGATGCGCAAGGGGCGCGGCGGGGCCGCGACCTCGTCCAGATAGGGGCGGGCCGGGGGAGGCGCGGAGTACGGGTCGCCTGGTCCGGGGCCGCAGGTGGCGTCGAGCAGGGCCGCGCTGTCGCGCACCGTGAGCGTGACCGCGTGCTCGGTCGAGCAGCCGCCGAGGCCCTCGCCGGTCACCGGTGCGAAGGTGTTGCGCCCGCGCGTGGGCTTCAACCCGACCAGTCCGCAGCTCGCGGCGGGCGCGCGGATGGAGCCGAATCCGTCGCTGGCATGCGCCATCGGCAGCATGCGCGCGCCCACCGCGGCGGCGGCCCCGCCGCTCGAGCCGGAGGAGATCCGGGTGGGGTCCCACGGGTTGCGGGTGGGGCCGTAGAGCTGGGGCTCGCAGGTGAGCGAGAGCCCGACCTCGCAGCTATTGGTGCGTCCGAAGATCACGAGCCCCGTCCGCTTGAGGCGGGCCACGTTCTCGCTGTCGAAGGTGGAGGGTGGCGTGTCGGCGAAGAAGCGGCTGCCCCGCGTCATCGTCACCCCGGTCAGGGGAGCGCCGAGGTCCTTCAGCAGGAACGGCACGCCGCGGAACGGCCCGTCCGGCAGCCCGTCGGCGATCGCCCGCCGCCCGTGGTCGTAGAGCGGCATGATGACCGCGTTCACGGTTGGATTGCGCGCTTCGACGCGCTGGACGGCCGCCTCGAGCAGCTCGGTGGGCGTCACCTTGCCGCGGCGGACGAGATCGGCCAGACCCAGGGCGTCGTACTGCTCGTAGTCGGCGAACGCGGCCATGCCTACTGCTTCACGTAGAGCTGGCCGCCCGTCTTCTTGAACTCCGCCGCCTTGTCCCGCAGGCCCTGGACCACCGCCGCGGTCTCGCTCGCGATCCCGTGCTTCGCCGCGTAGTCGCGCACGTCCTGGGTGATCTTCATCGAGCAGAAGTGCGGCCCGCACATGGAGCAGAAGTGCGCGACCTTGGCGCCCTCGGCGGGGAGGGTCTCGTCGTGGAAGGAGCGCGCGGTCTCGGGATCGAGCGAGAGGTTGAACTGGTCCTCCCACCGGAAGTCGAAGCGGGCCCGGGAGAGCGCGTCGTCCCAGTCGCGGGCCTTCGGGTGGCCCTTGGCGAGGTCGGCGGCGTGGGCCGCGATCTTGTAGGCGATGACGCCGTCCTTGACGTCCTGCCGGTCGGGCAGCCCCAGGTGCTCCTTGGGCGTCACGTAGCAGAGCATGGCGGTACCGTACCAGCCGATCATGGCCGCGCCGATCGCGGACGTGATGTGGTCGTAGCCCGGCGCGATATCCGTGGTGAGCGGGCCCAGGGTGTAGAAGGGCGCCTCGTGGCAGACCGCGAGCTGCCGGTCCATGTTCTCCTTGATCAGGTGCATGGGCACGTGGCCGGGCCCCTCGATCATGACCTGGCAGTCCTGCTCCCACGCCACCGTCGTGAGCTCGCCGAGCGTGTCGAGCTCGGCGAACTGCGCGTCGTCGTTGGCGTCGGCCTGGCAGCCGGGCCGGAGCCCGTCGCCCAGCGAGAACGCCACATCGTAGGCGGCCATGATCTCGCACATCTCGCGGAAGTGAGTGTAGAGGAAGCTCTCCTGGTGATGGGCCAGGCACCACTTGGCCATGATCGAGCCGCCGCGCGAGACGATGCCGGTGACGCGCTGGGCGGTGAGCGGGATGTAGCGCAGCAGCACGCCCGCGTGGATCGTGAAGTAGTCCACGCCCTGCTCGGCCTGCTCGATGAGCGTGTCGCGATAGATCTCCCAGGTCAGCTCCTCGGCCTTGCCGTTCACCTTCTCGAGCGCCTGGTAGATCGGCACGGTGCCCACCGGCACCGGCGAGTTGCGGAGGATCCATTCACGCGTCTCGTGGATGTTCTTGCCGGTGGAGAGATCCATGATGGTGTCGCCGCCCCACCGGGTGGCCCACGTCATCTTCTCCACCTCTTCCTCGATCGAGGAGGAGACCGCGGAGTTGCCGATATTGGCGTTGATCTTCACCAGGAAGCGCCGGCCGATGATCATCGGCTCCGCCTCCGGGTGATTGATATTGGCGGGGATGATGGCGCGGCCGCGGGCGACCTCGTCACGGACGATCTCGGGGCTCATGCCCTCGCGCAGGGCCACGAACTCCATCTCCGCCGTGATCTCGCCACGCCGCGCGTAGTGCATCTGGGTCACGCGGCTTCCAGGCTTGGCGCGCAGGCCCCAGCGGCCGCCCGCGCCGGGCTCGACGTCGCCGCGCGAGAGGATCCAGTGGCGCCGCAGCGGCGGCAGGCCCTGCTTGACGTCCGCGGTGAAGCCCGGGTCGGTGTAGGGCCCGCTCGTGTCGTAGAGGCGGATGCGCTCGCCGGTGGAGAGCGCGACCTCGCGGAACGGAACGCGGACCGATGGATCGGATGCGGAGAGATAGATTTTCACGTCAGGCCTCCCTTCGCTGGCATTACCCAGGTCAGGTTTGTAGCGGTCGGCAGCGTTGCGGCTGCCCTCTCAGCCCGGACCTCCGAGCTCCCGCGTGGGAATGGCTGGATGAATGCTACGTCCAAAGCACCCGGCGGTCAAGGAGCCGTGCGCTCAGCGCGGCAGCGGCGTGACGCGAATCAGCACGCTCGTCTTCGCGGCCAGGCCCTTGCGGATATAGCGGCCCATGAAGAGCGGCACGGTCAGCCAGTACTTGCGTCGGTAGGTGGACAGCAGCGCCGATTCGAGATCGGGCCGGTCGTCGACCCACTCGGCCCGCCCCTCGAAGGCCGGGCCGTCCTTGGTGCCCACGTGGATGGTCATGCGCCCGTTGCTCTTGATCCGCCGCGCCTTGACGCTGTCGCGCTTGGTCGTGAAGTAGATCGCGCTCTCGTGGGGCCAGAGCCAGGTCGGCACGGTGCCGGGCTTGCCCGCCTGGCTGTAGGTCGTTACGTAGATGTACTTGGCCCGCGCGAGCGCGGCGGCCAGCTCCGGAGATGGGGCGGGGCTTCTTGCGTCCATCCGGGCTAGAGCCTACCATGCGGGCAACGACTCCAGGCTCCCGAGGAGACCACATGCCCCCGCATCGTCACGCTTACCGCCCGACCGTCATGGGCACCCGCGGCGCCGTCGCCTCGGCCCATCCGCTCGCGTCCATGGCCGGCATCCGCGTGCTGCTCGAGGGCGGCAACGCGGTGGACGCCGCGGTCGCGGTCGGCTCCACGTTGAACGTGGTCGAGCCGTTCATGTCGAGCGCGGCCGGCATCGGGCTCATGTTCATCTCGAAGGCGCGCACGCGTGAGCGCCACGTGCTGGACTTCATCGGCCCCGCCCCGCGCGCGGCCGACGCCGCCCGCTGTACCGACGACGAGCTGGCGGGCGGGCCCAAGTCCTGCGCCACCCCGGGCAACCTGGGCGGCTGGCTGGCCGCGCTCGAGCGCTTCGGCAGCATGCCGCGGGCGCGGGTGCTGGCCCCCGCGATCGAGCTGGCCGAGAACGGGGTGCCGCTGACATTCGCCAACGTGAAGTTCTTCGAGCAGGGGCGGGCCACCCTCGGCCGCTCCGCGGAGGCGGGCCGGCTCTATCTCGGCAACGGCGGGCCCCGCCCGGGCAAGGTCGTCACGTACAAGGAGCTGGCCGCGACCTTCCGCCAGGTCGCGGAGGGCGGCGCGGAGGTCTTCTATCGCGGCCCGATCGCCCGCGCGATCGCGCGCGCGGTGACGGAGGCCGGCGGCTGGCTCTCCGAGGAGGACCTGGCCTCGTTCAAGCCCGAGTGGCGGGCGCCGCTCACCATCACCTATCGCGGCCGCGAGGTCTGCTCGGTGCCCCCGCCGTTCTCCGCGTTCCAGATGCTGGAGACGCTCAACATCCTGGAGGGCTACGACGTGGCGGGCTGGGGACACAACTCGCCCGACTATCTGCATCACCTGATCGAGGCGATCAAGCTCGGCTCCGCGGACCGGCTGGCCTACGCCTACTCGGGGGATCCACCGATCACGGGGCTCACGTCGAAGGCCTATGCGGCCTCGCAGCGCGCGCGCATCGATCCGTCGCGGGCGGCGGTGAGCGAGGGCGAGCGGCACAACCGGGAGCGGCTCGCGGGCCAGATCACCGAGGGCCACCCGCCGCAGTTCGTGAACGAGCAGACCACCCACTTCGCCTGCGCGGACGCGGAGGGCACCGTCGTCTCCGTCACCCAGACGCTCGGCATGGTCTTCGGCTCGGGTTTCGCGGTGCCGGGCACCGGCCTCCTCCTGAACAATATCCTCAAATGGTCGGACCGCGATCCCGCCTCGCCCAATGTGCTGAAGCCGGGCCGCAAGGCGGGCACGATGATGTCGCCCACCCAGGTCTTCCAGGACGGCGCCTTCGCGCTCAGCATTGGCACGCCCGGCTCCTACGGCATCCTCCAGACCCAGCCGCAGATGCTGCTCAACTTCCTGGAGTTCGGGCTGAACCTCCAGGAGGCCATCGAGGCGCCACGTATCCGCGCCTATCGGGACCGCCTGGTAGACGCCGAGTCGCGCATCGCCGAGGGGACGCGCGCCGAGCTCGGCCGGCGCGGGCATCAGGTCAATGTCATCGACGACTGGTCGTGGGTGGTGGGCGGCGGACAGGGGCTCGCGCGCGATCCGGAATCGGGCGCCCTCATGGCGGGCGCCGACCCCCGTCGCGACGGCTACGCCCTGGCCATATGAACCCGGCACCCTCACCTCGCAAGAGCTGAGGGTGCCCTCCTCATTTCCCTCTCCCCGCTGGGGAGAGGGCAGGGTGAGGGGCACAGAGGGTGAGGGGGTTACGGTGGACTTGCAGGACAAGGTGGCGGTGGTGACGGGGGCGGGCTCGGGGATCGGGCGCGGCATCGCCCAGGCGCTGGCGGCCCGCGGCGCGCGCGTGGCCGCGGTGGACATCGACGGCGCCAGCGCGGCGGAGACGGCGCGCCTGCTCATGGGCGCGGGCGGCAAGGCACTCGGCGTCCGGGCGGACACGAGCCTGGCCGCGGACGTGGATCGCGCGGTCTCCACCGCGGTGAGCCAGCTCGGGGCGCTCGACATCATGGTGAACAACGCGGGCATCCTCGACGGTTACTTCAATGTGGACGAGACCGACGACGCGGTCTGGGCCCGGGTGATCGGCATCAACCTGACCGGCGTCTTCCTCGGCTGCAAGCGCGCCCTCAAGGAGATGCTGCCACGCGGCCGTGGTCGCATCATCAACATGGCCTCGGTGGCCGGGCTCAACGGCACCGGTGGCGGCGCCGCCTACGTCGCGTCCAAGCACGGCGTGGTCGGGCTCACGCGCCAGATGGCGGTGACCTACTCGGCCCGCGGCCTCACGATCAACGCGGTCTGCCCGGGGCCGATCCTGACCGGGCTCCGGGCGCACTCCCAGCAGATCCTGGGCCCGGGCGTGCCCGACATGAGCGGCCGCGGCATCGCGGTGGACGACGCGGCGGTGCGGGCGATCGCCCCGGCGGGCCGGCGGGGGACGGTGGAGGAGATCGCCTCCGCGGTCTGCTATCTGGCCTCGGACGAGGCGGGCTACATCACGGGACACTCAATGGTGGTCGACGGAGGCTGGAGAGCCAAGTGATCACGAAATTCTCGGTCCTCTACGTGGGGCAGATCGAGCTGGACAACGTCGGCATGGACGGCACGCCTTCGGATCAACGCGCGTATCCCAACGAGCGCCTGGTCGAGGCCTTCCAGACCTCCAAGGAGGTGGCCCAGCTCATGGACGAGCTCGGCTACTACTGCCTGTGGACGGCCGAGCACCACTTCCAGAAGGAAGGCTACGAGGTGTTTCCGAACCTCGTGATGCTCTCCACGTGGCTCGCCACCCAGACGCGGCGCCTCAAGCTCGGCTGCGCCTTCAACATCCTGCCCATGTGGCATCCGGTGCGCCTGGCCGAGGACTACGCCATGGCCGACATCGTCACCGACGGGCGCGTCATCATGGGCGTCGGCCGCGGCTACCACACCCGCGAGGTCGAGTCCTTCGGGGCCCCGCTGCTGGACGCGGCGGCGAACCGGGAGCTCTTCGAGGAGCAGATGGAGGTGCTGCTCAAGTGCTTCGACGAGGAATCGTTCAGCCATCGGGGCAAGCACTACGTGATCCCGCCCGACGTGGACTATCGCGGCTACCGGCTGTGCGAGGTCACCTGCGTGCCGCGCCCGATCCACCGGCCCGTTGACATCTGGATGCCGATCGCGAGCGGTAAGACCATCGACTACATGGCCCGTATGGGCCTGAAGGCCATGGTGACGCTCAACGGCGAGAAGGTGCTCGACCAGGTCGTGCGGGCCTACCGCGACGCCTGCGTGCGCCACGGGCGGCCCAAGGAGCTCGGGGAGGACCTCTGCTGGGGGGTGGGCCTCTACCTGGCCGACTCCCGCGAGGAGGCGATCCGCCGGCTCGAGCCCGCCCACGACGAGCGCTACAAGTGGTTCGCGCCCTTCGGCTTCGTGCGCTACGCCGACGAGCAGGGCCGGGCGTGGGGCACGCCCGGCGCCCCCGCCCGCGTCCCGAGCTTGCGCGAGGGCGTCGATCAGAAGGCGTGGCTGGTGGGCCGTCCATCCCAGGTGATCGAGACGATCCGCGAGATCGAGGCCCGCTATCCGGGTCTCGATCAGTGCATGATCCACTGGGCGGAGGGCATCCCGCCCGCTGAGTTCAAGGAGCAGCTTCGCTGGTTCGCGCGGGACGTGATGCCGGCCTTCGCGGGGCGGCGCTGAGGGGTGGGGGACCCCGGGGGGGTATACCCCCACGGGGTAGTCTTTCCCTCGTGGAGACCCCCTAGGGATTGTATTTTTCGCTTTTCTCTCCCTCGGAGACCGGCCATAATACCCTCGGCCGTTTCGGGGGGCGCCGGGCAGGACCCCCACTAACCTAACGAGGGAGGAATGACGAATGGCCAAGAAGAAGCTGGCGTTTGGTGGCTACTCCATCAACTTCAAGGGCTGCGACGATACGCTGGAGAAGGTCATGGGCTCCACGCCCATCGGCCCCTCGGAGATGACGAAGAAGATCTGGGCCTACGTGAAGCGGAAGCGGCTGGCCAAGAAGTAAGAACCCGTTCGCAGCGAGCGGATCGTCCTGACCCCGCCCGGCGCCCCAGGACGCTCCGCCGCACGAGAGGCACGAGACGCCGAACGAGTTCCTAGATTCCTAGCTTGTCGGCAATCGCGTCCAGCCGGTCCACCTCGTAGTCGGGCGTCGCCTCCAGCTCCTCGGCGGGCGCGTTGGCGCGGTTGCACCAGCAGGTCCGGAAGCCGAAGGCGGCGGCGCCCGCCACGTCCCACCCGTTCGAGGACACGAAGAGGATCTCGCCCGGCTCCACCTCGAGCACCTGCGGCGCCAGCTCGTAGACCCGCGGCGACGGCTTGTAGACGGCCACCGCGTCCACCGAGAGCACGTGAGCGAAGACCCCGTCGAGCCCGCTCGAGCGCACCGCGCCCTCCAGCATCCGCGGCGAGCCGTTCGAGAGAATGGCCAGCGGGGTGCCCGCCAGCGCCCGGAGGGCCGACGGCACCTCCGGGAACGGCGCCAGCCGGAGGTAGGCGTCCATCAGGGCCTCGACCTGCGCCTCGGTGGCGGTGATGCCGAGCCGGCGCACCGCGTAGCGCAGGGCCTGGCCGGTCACCACCCAGAAGTCCTCGTAGCGCTCCATGAGCGAGCGCAGCCACGTGTATTCGAGCTGCTTCTGGCGCCAGTGCAGCGAGAGGGCCTGCGGGTCGGGGGTGATGGCCCGCGCGGCGTCGACGATCGAGTGGACGTCGAAGAGCGTGCCGTAGGCGTCGAAGACGAAGGCGCGCGGCCGCGCCATCTCAGCCGGCGCCGGGCAGCGCCGCGCGCGGGCGGCGCTCGCTCGGGCGCCGTGGGGCACGGGGGGGCTTCCCCCGCTTTACCGCCGGAGGCGGCGGGGGCGCGACCTCGAGACCGGTCTCGTAGAAGCCGTAGCGGAGCACGGTCTTCGCGTCGCGGAACGAGAGGCTGCGCGTCTGCGAGCCCAGCACGATCAACACGAAGTGCTGCCCGGACTTCCAGGCGGAGATGGCGAGGTTGTAGCCCGCCTCGCGCGTGAAGCCGGTCTTGAGCGCCTGGACGCCCCCCGGGTCCTGGAAGAGCGGGATGCGGCGGCTGTAGACGCGCCCGCGGTAGACGAACGTGGCGCCGCCCAGGAGCGGGCGCGACGAGGGGTAGTCCTCGAGCAGGCGCTGAGTCAGCCTGGCCAGGTCCTCGGCGGTGCTGCGCTGCGCGGGATCAGGCAGGCCGTGGGCATTGGAGAAGTGCGTATGGGTGAGCCCCAGCTCCTCACCCTTGGCGTTCATGGCGGCCACGAAGGCCTCCTCGGTGCCGCCCAGATGCTCGGCCACCGCGGTGGCCGCGTCGTTGGCGGAGGCGATGGCCACGCCTTCGAGCAGGGTGCGCAGCGGCGCGGTCTCGCCGGTCTTGAGCCCCATGCGATAGCGCGGCGTGAGGGCCGCGCGGTGGCTGACCAGCACCGGGTCCTCCCACTGCGCGCGCCCGGCGTCGAGCGCCTCGCAGGCGAGGTAGAGGGTCATGAGCTTGACGAGGCTCGCGGGGGCGTGGTCCTCGGCGGGCTTCTTCGCGTAGAGCACGCGGCCCTGGGTGTCGAGCAGCAGGACGGACTCCGCGCTCAGCGCAAGCGGCCGGCTATTCGCGCTGGTGGTCTGTGCGGGAGCCGGTGCTGCGACGAGCCAACATGCCGCGCTGAGGGCGAGAACGGGGATGGCACGCACTGACCCTATCTTACTTGGGCGGCCAATTTGGCGAGCAGAGAAATCCCTATCGGACCGCGCGCTTGAGCTCTTTCGAGGGCTTGAAGCGCGGCGTCCGCCCGCCCGCCACGTGCATGGGCTGCCCGGTGCGCGGGTTCTTGCCCTTCCACGGCTTGCGCCGGGTCACCGAGAAGGTGCCGAAGCCCACGAGCGTCACCGGCTGCCCTCGCTTGAGCGAGGTGCGCACCGACGCCAGGAAGGCGCGCAGCGCGCGATCGGCGCCCGCCTTGGTCCAGCCGCTCGACGCGGCCATCGCGGTCACGAGGTCCACTCGGCTCATCTGAACGGGGGCGGATGCTAGCAAACCGGACATTGGAGCGTCAAGGACGAGATGGTATGGTGGACGCCCCGGTGAAAAAGGCCCTGCTCTTCACCATGGAAGGCAACACCGACGGCGAAGCCGCCTTGGCATTCCTCCAGACCCGCGGCGTGGCGGTGGACGTGCGCGACGTCGGGAAGGACCCCGAGGCGAGTCTCGATCTCTTCGCCCGCGCGGGGCGCCTCGGCGTGCCCACCGTCGTCATCGGCGACCGCGTCTTCGACGGCTTCGGGGTGCACCGCGAGGAGATCGAGGGTCTCCTGCGGGAGTGACGCGGCGCCTGCCGTCGCCGCGTTGAATTGACGGGCGCGGGCTGCGTGGGGTATAACCCCAAGTTGGGCTTGCGGTCCTCCGTGCCGTCCCGACCCACTCATCGAAACTGGCTCAACGAGGAGATTCGGACTATGGATGCGATTCGGCACCTGCCCCGGCGCGCGCTCACCCCGCTCGTCTGGGTGCTGCTCGTCGGGAGCGCGCTCGCGCTGGGGCTGCCCCCGGCCGCGCAGGCTCAGACTCCCGCCCCCGCGGCCGCGGTCTCCGCGCCGGCGCACAGCGGGGGAGAAGCCTCGCTGAAGCTGCCCGACCTCGCCCAGGCGAGCTTCGTGGGTATGACCGGACGCACCATGCTGCAGTGGGGCCTCCTGATCTGCCTCCTGGGCCTGGCCTTCGGCCTCGTGATCTACTTCCAGCTCAAGAACCTGGCCGTGCACCAATCGATGCGGGAGATCTCCGAGCTGATCTACGAGACCTGCAAGACGTACCTGATCACCCAGGGCAAGTTCCTCATGATCCTGGAGCTGTTCATCGCGGTGATCATCGTCTTCTACTTCGGGATCCTCCAGCACTTCGCGGCGACCAAGGTCATCATCATCCTGCTCTTCAGCGTGGTCGGCATCCTCGGCAGCTACGGGGTGGCGTGGTTCGGGATCCGCATCAACACCTTCGCCAACTCCCGCACCGCCTTCGCGAGCCTCAAGGGCCTACCCTATCCGGTCTACGCGATCCCGATCAAGGCGGGCATGAGCATCGGCATGCTGCTGGTGAGCGTCGAGCTGTTCATCATGCTGTGCATCCTCCTCTACATCCCGGGCGACTACGCGGGGGCGTGCTTCATCGGCTTCGCGATCGGGGAGTCACTCGGGGCGGCCGCCCTCCGCATCGCGGGCGGCATCTTCACCAAGATCGCGGACATCGGCTCCGACCTGATGAAGATCGTCTTCAATATCAAGGAGGATGACGCGCGCAACCCCGGGGTCATCGCCGACTGCACGGGTGACAACGCGGGCGACTCGGTCGGTCCCACCGCGGACGGCTTCGAGACCTACGGCGTCACCGGGGTGGCCCTGATCACCTTCATCCTGCTCGCGGTGCCCAAGGAGCTCGTGCAGGTCCAGCTCCTGGTATGGATCTTCGTCATGCGCATCATCATGATCCTGGCGAGCGGCGGGTCCTACCTCGTCAACGAGGCCTTTGCGAAGGCCCGCTACGGCACGGCCGCCAAGATGAGCTTCGAGGCCCCCCTGACGAGCCTGGTGTGGCTCACCTCCATCGTGTCGGTGGGGCTGACCTACGCGGCGTCCTGGATCATGATCCCCGACCTCGGCGACGGCAGCCTCTGGTGGAAGCTCTCGTCGGTCATCACCTGCGGCACCCTGGCCGGCGCCATCATCCCGGAGTTCGTCAAGGTATTCACCTCCACCAGCTCGGCCCACGTGCGCGAGGTCGTCACCTCCGCCCGTGAGGGCGGCGCGTCGCTGGGTATTCTCTCCGGCCTCGTCGCGGGCAACTTCAGCGCGTACTGGCTGGGCCTGACGATGGTGCTGCTGATGAGCATCGCCTACGGCGTGAGCACGCTGGGGCTCGGCGCCCTGATGGCCGCGCCGGCGGTGTTCGCCTTCGGCCTCGTGGCCTTCGGTTTCCTGGGCATGGGCCCGGTGACGATCGCGGTGGACTCCTACGGCCCCGTGACCGACAATGCCCAGTCCGTGTTCGAGCTGTCCGTGATCGAGACGCTGCCCGGCATCAAGCAGCAGCTCAAGAAAGATTACGGCTTCGACGTCAACTTCGAACAGGCCAAGCACCTGCTCGAGGAGAATGACGGAGCCGGCAACACCTTCAAGGCGACCGCCAAGCCGGTGCTGATCGGCACCGCGGTGGTGGGCGCGACGACCATGATCTTCTCGATCATCGTGCTGCTCACCAACGGGCTCACCCAGAACCTGGACAAGCTCTCGCTGCTGCACGCCCCGTTCCTGCTCGGCCTCATCAGCGGCGGCGCCATCATCTACTGGTTCACCGGCGCCTCCACCCAGGCGGTCACCACCGGCGCCTACCGCGCGGTCGAGTTCATCAAGGCCAATATCCGACTCGAGGGCGTCACCAAGGCCTCGGTCGCCGACAGCAAGCGGGTGGTCGAGATCTGCACCCAGTACGCCCAGAAGGGCATGTTCAACATCTTCCTCGCGGTGTTCTTCGTCACGCTGGCCTTCGCCTTTGTGGAGCCGTACTTCTTCGTGGGCTACCTCATCTCGATCGCGCTGTTCGGCCTCTATCAGGCCATCTTCATGGCCAACGCGGGCGGGGCGTGGGACAACGCCAAGAAGGTCGTCGAGGTGGACCTGAAGGAGAAGGGGACCCCGCTGCACGCCGCCACCGTGATCGGCGACACGGTCGGCGACCCGTTCAAGGACACCTCCTCGGTGGCCATGAACCCGATCATCAAGTTCACCACGCTCTTCGGCCTGCTCGCGGTGGAGCTGGCGGTCTCCCTGAGCGCGGAGCGCGGCACCGGTTTCACCTCGGTGCTCGCCGCGTTGTTCTTCATCGTCTCCATGATCTTCGTGCTGCGCTCGTTCTACGGCATGCGGATCCGGTCGGAGAGCGGGGCCACGCCCGCGGCGGCCAAGCACTAGTCGACGACGGGAGGAGGACGGCCATGGGCCGATCGAGCGTACTGGGATCCCTGCTGGCACTCATCGTCGGCCTGGCCATCGGCGCGGCCGCCCTGACCTGGTGGGAGGGCGGCCGCCAGAGCGTGGAGATCGAGGCCCTGAAGGTGCGCCAGGCCGATGAGCGTGGCCAGGTGCAGACCAAGATCAAGCAGTTCACCGACGAGATCAACAGTGAGAAGCAGCGGCGCGAGGCGCTCGAGCAGGTGGTGCAGCAGGCTCAGAGCGGCAAGCGGCGCTAGCTCGCCGGCTCTACGCGCGTGTACGCGCCCCCATCCGACGGAGACGAGCCACCCGCCGACGGAGCCGACGCGCCGCTAACCGCGCCATCGCCCGTCGAGCCGCCCGTGCCACCCGATCCACCATGTCCGCCATTTCCGCCGTGGCCTCCGCGACCGCCACCGTCGCCACCGCGCGCCTGGTTCTGCCGTGCCTATCGCAGGCATCGTGCCACCGACAAATCCGTGGTCCCACTGGAACTTAGCAACCGCGCCATCTTTGCGCTGAGTACAGGCCTTCCCAACCTTGGCTGCTCCATGCTCGATAAGTCGCCACGGATACCTAGTCCCGGAAGAGGTGGGGGAGGACCCGATGAGAGCCGTCATCGCTAGCATCCTGCTATTGCTCGTCATCGTCTCGGCGGCCCACGCGGAGTGCGCGTGGGTGTTGTGGCTCGGTACAGGCCTGACCTACACACCCTTCGGAGCCTACGGGGCGAACACGGGCGAGAAAGACTGCAAGGAGGCAGTCACTCAGCTGATGACCGACATGAGCAAGAATTCCAAACAACTGGGCGAGTTCCTCAAGTCGAGTAGTCGATATCTCTGCCTCCCCGACACCGTGGACCCTCGTGGGCCGAAAGGGGGCAAGGGATGATCGCCAACTACGCCCGCAAGAGCACCGAGCCGGGATGAGGGGAGGCGGCCATGCAAACGATACGGTTCATCCTCGCGCTCGTTATCGGCTGGTTCTTTGCCGTCCGCGATCTATCACTGCCGTGGATCGCGATCGGGATTGTCGCCGCATCCTCTGTCCTCACGCTTTTCACCTTGGTGGTCCAACACTGGACGCTTCCCCCGGCTTCGCGGAGCCGTCACGGACTGACAATGTTCCGAGGGCAGTTCAGTTGGCTCCTTTTCGGCACGATCACAACGATCGCCGTCACCACTGCCGTCGTCGTTCTCATCCGGCAGCGACTCGGGTGATGGATCGGGGAGGAAACGATGGCCAAAGTTCGGAGACCGCGATCTCGCCGTCGAGCAGGCGCTTCACTTCGGTCGCGGCCATCGGCGCCTTCTGCCCGGCGGGCCCCGCGGCTCGTCACGCCATGGGATCGTCTCGGCGCTCGCATCCCGAAATGGCAAGGATCAGATCCGGGCCGTACGCTGACGCGGGTGTCCGGTAGCCGACCGGTGCCGCGCCAGCCAGTACCCGCGCGGTGATCTCGAGCGCGGCGAGCGCGGTCAGCGTGTAACCCTCCGGCGTGCGGAGACGGCTCACCGCCCGGCGCCCCGCCGGATCGACCACCTCGCCCCAGAGGTGGCTCGCGCCCCGCGCGCGCTGCTCGTCCGACGGCCCGGCGGGGCCCGCCTGCACGCCCGCCTTGAGCGCCCGCTGCACGAGCGCATTCCCGAGCAGCGGCGCCAGCGCGCCGGCGAAGGCGACCCCGAGGCGCATGCCGGCCGGCATGGCCATGTACACGGTGATGTCCGGAATCGCGGTGGAGTAATAGGCCGTCGCCACATCACCCCACGGCATCGCGACGGCCGTCTCCGGCCCTCGCCCAAAGTCGATCACGCGCGTCTCATGCCCGAGGCCGACGGGCGTCAGGCGGCCGGCCCGGCGCACGAGGCCACCGCGGTGCAGGTTCTCGATCATCGTGGCCGCCGTGCCCTGCGAAGTCTGGGTCAAACCCGAGATCGCGAGCGACAGGCGTGTCGCCGCGGGCAGCCGCCGCTTGAGATGCGCGGCGAGACAATCGGACGGCACGACATCGAAGCCGACGCCCGGCATCAGCATGACGCCTGCCCGCCGGGCCTCGGCGTCGCGCGCGGCGCACGCCTCGAACACCGCCACCTCGCCCGTGATGTCGAGATACGTGACGCCGTTGCGCAAACAGGCGTTGACCATGGGGCGCGACGTGTGCGCGAACGGCCCCGCGCAGTGGAGCACGGCCCGGATCCCCCCGAGACCGCGATCGACCGCGGCCGGATCGCCGAGATCGAACACCCTGGCCTCGAGCCCGTGCGCGGCGGCGACCTTCTCCACGGCCGGCGCGTTCCGGCCGGCGAGGATGGGCCGCTGGTCACGCTCGACGGCGTATCGCGCGATCAACCGCCCGGTGTAGCCGTTCGCGCCGTAGATCAGGTAGCCGGATGCCGCGCCGTCCTTCACCCGATGGAGTATACGTGGTGGCCAGCTGGCGCGGCACGCGCCAGCCAGACCGTGGCCAATTCTGCCCGGCGGGCAGAATTCGAAGACCGCAGCCCGAGGCCCCCGGGGGGCTCCACCGGTGACGCCTCACCCAGTAAGCACACATTTTCCTGCCTCTCATGGGCGGCCTGGGCTGATATGCTCCCGACGTGCCCCGCATCCTCGTGGTGGACGATGAGCCGCCGGGAGGTCGAGGGCCCCGTCGTGGACTCCGTGTCGCGATCGGGTCTCGGGGGCCTTCGATCGTAACCAGCTGTTCGCTCCAGACCACCAGATGATGCCATCCTCGTCACCGAACCCGACGCGGCGAGTGATCGAGATTGCCGGGATTGCTCTTCTCTACTATGGAGCGGCCAGCCTCGGCCTGCCCCTCGCGTGGGGAAACACGAATGCCTCGCCGGTCTGGCCATCGGCCGGGATCGCCTTCGCGGCGGTTCTGTGGTTGGGATCTCGCGTGTGGCCCGGCGTGGCGGTCGGGGCATTTCTGGCGAACGTCGAGACCTTCCTGAGGAATCAGGCCGCGACCCCGGCACCATCCTCGCGACTTCGGCGGTCATCAGCGCCGGCAACACACTCGAGGCCGTGGGTGGGGCGTACCTTCTCCGTCGGGTCGCAGGCTCGAACGGTCTGTTTGACCGGGCG
>DASQAL010000186.1:0-22583 GCA_035635775.1 Candidatus Acidiferrum sp. | reverse complement strand
CCGCTGCGCGCCGCCTTCCAGGAGTCGCTGCTCTCCACGCCGGGCGGGCGCATCGCGGCGGGCACCGACGAGATCCTGCGCAACATCATCGCGGAGCGCGTGCTCGGCCTGCCCCAGGACGTGCGCGTGGACCGCGATCTGCCCTTCGATCAGCTCCCGAGCTAACTAGCTCGGAGGGGGGCTTTGCCCCCCTTCCGAACCTCCCCCCAAAGACAGGATGCGCGGGCGGAGCCCGCGCTCGGAGCGGCGCCGGACGGGCGCTTAGCGCAGTGGGGCGTCGGGGCCTATGACGCGCACCTGGATCCGGACGCTGAACGGGAGGATCCGGCCTTCGCGGCCGGGGCCGCTGCCGCCGTAGTGGAACTCGTCGGGCCCGGTGTAGCCGGCGTTCGGGGTGTAGGCGGCCACATTGGGCTGGATGATCTCGAGCCGGCCCTGCGCCGGGGCCCGGACGACCTCGAGGCGGCTCGTGGCGATCCGCTCTTCGGGGACGGTGAAGTTCACGACGCGGCAGGCCCGCCCCACGTTGCGCACGATCATGGTGCCGGTGGCCCCGCCCATGCCGGTGCCGCCGCGCCCGATGGACACCGCGCACAGACCAGCCTGCGTATCTTGGGCGGAGACCGCGGACGAGAACGCACCGGCCGTGAGCAGTGCGGCGGCGGCCAGCGTCCTAGCCCGCACTCGGAGGGGGCGCGACCACGTCCTCGTACCGGTGGCGCTTGGTGATCAGCTTCGAGTGGTGGAAGACGTCCAGCGCGACCTCGAAGGCGGGCCGGGTGATCTCGACGTGCGGGGTCCAGCAGCCGAGCTTCTGGTAGTAGCCGATCGTCGCGGCGAGCACCGCCGGGTCGATCTCGGGGAAGAAGGAAGCCTCTGCCTTCGCGACCTCGGCCGCGGGCGTGGCCAGCAGCCAGCCGCGCGCCTTGCGGTAGGCGCGCATGAACCGTCGGGCCATGTCGGTGGCCAGCCACGCGCGCGTGGCGGCCAGGCTCGAGAACGCCACGGGCCCGATGGCCTGGCCGACCGAGGCGACAACGTGGCCGGCGCGATCGTGCTCGAGCTGCTGGGGCGCGGGCCCCTGCTGGTGGATATAGTCGCCCTCGCCCTTCCGGAAGGCCGCGTCCATCTGGTCGCTCGGCACGTTCACCGCCTGGATGCTCGCGAAGTCGAGCCCGCGCTTGTGGCACGCGTACTTGAACATGGCGAGCGGCTGACCGCCGTGGTCGGCCAGGACGCGCTTGCCCTTGAGCTTGTCCCAGGAGAAGGCCGGATCCGCCGCGCGGCCAGTCAGGAAGAACCCGTCCATCTCGTTGATCTGGGCGAAGTGCACGGCGGGCGCGGCCTGGCCCTTCTCGAGCGGCCCGAAGCCCTGGGAGGGCGCGGACTGGCACACATGCACGGTGCCGGCCACGACCCCTTCGATCGCCGACTTGCCGGCCGGCGCGATCGAATGCCTGGGCGCGAACCCCTCCTGCTGGAGGAAGCCGCCGGCGATCGTCGCGATCAGCGGGGAGTAGAAGGCGGAGAAGCGCGTGAACTGGATGCTGATCTCGTCACTCATGACTTGCCTCCGAGGGTTATACTCACTGGTGCCATGGCCACCACCAAGCGCCCGACCGACACGGACCTCAAGAGCCGTTTGACCCCGGAACAGTACAACGTCACCCAGTGCAGCGCCACTGAGCCGCCGTTCCGGAACGAGTTCTGGAACCACCACGAGCCGGGTATCTACGTGGACGTGGTGACGGGGGAGCCACTCTTCTCCTCGATCCACAAGTTCGACTCCGGCACCGGCTGGCCGAGCTTCGACCGGCCGCTCGAAGCCGAGACGGTCAAGGAGGACGCCGACACTTCGCACGGCATGCGCCGCGTCGAGGTCCGCTCGGCGGAGGGCGACTCCCATCTCGGGCACCTCTTCCCGGACGGCCCGCCCTCGACCGGCCTGCGCTACTGCATCAACTCCGCGGCGCTGCGGTTCATCCCCGTCGCCAAGCTCGAGGAGGAGGGGTATGGCAAGTACCTGCCGCTCTTCGAGAAGGTGAAGCCGCGCCCCTAGGTTCGGCCGCGATGGCGATCCGGTTTCTCGCCGCCGCGCTCTTGGTAGGGATGCTGGCCGGCTCCGGGCTGGCCGCCGAGCCGACCCGCGCGCCGACTGTCAAGAGTCCAGCCCCGCCAGGTCCGCCCAGGGTCTCCGTCAGCCTGCTCAGCGAGGCGGCCTCCATCGAGCCCGGCTCGTCCTTCTGGGTGGGGATCCGGCAGCGCATCGCCCCCGGCTGGCACACGTACTGGACCAATCCGGGCGACTCCGGCGAGCCCCCCACCATCGACTGGGCGCTGCCCGCGGGCTGGGAGGCCGGCCCCCTCGTCTTCCCGCAGCCCGAGCGCCTGCCGCTCGGACCGCTGATGAGCTACGGCTACACCAACGAGGTCGTGCTCCTCACGCGGCTGACCGCGCCGGAGGGACTGACCGCGGGCACCCCGATCAGGTTGCGCGGCCACGCCGCGTGGCTCGTCTGCGAGAAGATCTGCATCCCGGAAGAAGCGGACGTGACACTCACCCTTCCGGTCGTCACGGGCAAGCCGGCACCGGGCGTCGGGGCGCCCGCGATCGAGCGGACGCGGCGCGCGGTACCCATCCCAAGCCCCTGGCCCGCCTCGCTTCGCGCGACGCCCGAGACGGTGACCGTGTCGGTGGCCGCGCCCGGGCTGGAGCCCGATCGCATCGCCGAGGTCTCGTTCTTCCCGGGCCGCTGGGGGGTGATCGATCACGCGGCCGTCCAGGAGGTGACCATCGGCGGGGACGGGATCACGCTGCGCGCGGCGCGCGGGCTCCTGCCCGAGGGCGCCGACTCCGATCTCGACGGCGTGCTAGTGATCCGGGAGAAGCTCGACCAGGGCCAGGTGAGCCAGGCCTTCGCCATCAAGGCGGTGGCGGGGGACGCCGGCGCCGGGCCGTCGCTCTCGCTCGTGGCCGCGATGGGATTGGCCCTGGCCGGCGGCCTCATCCTGAACCTCATGCCGTGCGTCCTACCGGTCCTTTCCATAAAGGCTCTCGCGCTGGTCGGCCATGCCGAAGCCTCGCCCGCCGTGGTGCGCCGGCACGGGCTCGCGTACACCGCGGGCGTGCTGGCGTGCTTCGCGGTGCTGGCAGGCGTGCTGCTCGCGCTGCGCGCAGGCGGCGCCCAGATCGGCTGGGGCTTCCAGCTCCAGTCCCCGCTGGTCGTCACCGCCCTGGCCTACGTGCTCTTCGCGCTGGCGCTCAGCCTCTCCGGGTTCCTGGTGATCGGGGCGCGCCTCACCGGCGTGGGCCACGGGCTCGCGGCGCGGTCCGGCTACGCGGGCTCTTTCTTCACCGGCGCCCTCGCCACCGTGGCCGCCACCCCATGCACGGCACCCTTCATGGGGGCGGCGGTGGGCTACGCGCTGACCCAGCCACCGGCCGCCGCGCTCGCCGTCTTCGAGGCGCTGGGTCTCGGCCTGGCCCTGCCCTTCCTCGCGCTAAGCCTGGTCCCGGCCTGGCGCCGGCTCCTGCCCCGACCGGGACCGTGGATGAAGCGATTCTCACAGGCGCTCGCGTTTCCGCTCTACGCCTCGGTCGCGTGGCTCGTCTGGGTGGTGAGTCGCCAGGCCGGGCCCGACGGCGTCGCCCTCGTGCTGGTGGGCCTGCTCCTCATCGCCTTCGGCGCGTGGCTGCATCACGCCGCCCGCGGCGCCGCGCCGCGATGGCGCCGCGCCGCCACCGGCTTCGCCCTCGTCAGCGTCGCGGCGGCGGTCGCGCTCGCTCCGCTCGCCGCGGCGAGCCCGCCCTCGGTACCCACCGCCGGCGCGCCGGCGGGCGCGGCGTGGGAGCCCTTCTCCCCGAGAAGGCTCGCCGAGCTGCGCACGCAGGGCAAGCCGGTCTTCGTGAACTTCACCGCGGCCTGGTGCATCACCTGTCTCGTGAACGAGCGCGTGGCCCTGCGCTCGCCCGCGGTGGCCGAGGCCTTCGCCCGCAAGGGCGTGGTGTATCTCAAGGCCGACTGGACGAACCGCAGCGCGGAGATCGCCTCGGTGCTCGGCTCCTTCGGCCGTAGCGGTGTTCCCCTCTACGTCGTCTACCCCGCGCGGCCCGGCCCGACCGCCGCGCCCGAGCCCCAGGTGCTCCCGCAGATCCTGAGCGAAGGCGCCATTCTCGAAGCCATCGATAAGGAGCCTCTATGACCCCCCAAGAGCTGAGCCGCCGAAGCTTCCTCACCCGCACCGCAGCCGGCGTCCTCGTGGCCGGGACCGCCTCCACCCTTCTCCCGTCGCGCCCCGCCTGGGCCGCCCCCGCGAAGGTCGGCGAGCCCGCCCCCGGCTTCACGGTCAACGCGACCACTGGCTCGCCGGTGAGCCTCGCCTCCTACAAGGGGAAGGTCGTGGTGCTCGAGTGGACGAATCACGACTGCCCCTACGTCCGGAAGCACTACGAGACGGGCAATATGCAGGGCCTGCAGCGCGAGGCCACCGGGCAGGGCGTGGTGTGGCTGACCCTGATCTCCTCGTCGGAGGGCACGCAGGGCTACGTGACGCCGCCCCAGGCCGACGAGCTGACGACTTCTCGTAAGGCCGCGCCCACGGCGGTCCTGCTCGACACCAAGGGCGTGGCCGGCAAGCTGTACGGCGCGACCAATACGCCGCACATGTACGTGGTGGACAAGGCGGGCATGCTCGTCTACGCCGGGGCCATCGACGACCGGCCGACGTCCCGCCGCGCGGACGTGCAGGGCGCGAACAACTACGTGAGGGCCGCGCTCGACGCGGTCGCGGCCGGCCAGCCGGTGAAGATGCCGGTCACGCGCGCGTACGGCTGCACCGTCAAGTACTCCTGATCGCATGTCCCGCCTGACGCGCCGCCGGTTGCTCCACGGGCTGGCGGCGAGCGCGGCGGCCGGAGCACTGCCCCGCCTGGCGCTCGCCCAGCCGAGTGATGCGGCGCGGGCGGCCATGGCGGCCGCCGCGCTCGCCTTCCTGGGCGCGCTGCCCGCCGACGTGCGGAAGCGCGCGGTGTTCGCGCTCGCCGACCCGGAGCGGCTCAACTGGCACTACGTGCCGCGCGGCCGCGAAGGCGTGCCCTTCAAGGCGATGCCGGCGCCCGCGCGGGCCGCGGCGCACGAGCTGATGAAGGCGAGCCTCAGCGCGGTGGGCTACGGCAAAGCCATGACCGTCGTTAGTCTGGAGGACGTCCTCCGCCGGATCGAGACCTTCGCCCGCTCGCGCGATCCCGAGAACTACGCCTTCACCGTCTTCGGCAACCCGGACGCGACCGCGCCCTGGGGCTGGCGCGTCGAGGGCCATCACCTCTCGCTCAACTTCACGCTCGTGCCCGGCCAGCCGGTGGCGGTGACCCCGGCCTTCCTGGGCGCGAACCCCGCCGAGGTGCCCTCCGGCCCGAAGAAGGGCCTGCGGGCGCTCGCGGCCGAGCAGGATCTGGGACGCGCGCTCGCCCAGAGCTTGACCGAGGTCCAGCGCTCTCGCACCGTCATCGCGGCGCAGTCGCTCGGCGACATCGTGACCGGCCCGGGACGCGCCGACAGCCTTGCCACCCCCGCGGGCCTGGCGCTCGCGGACATGACGGGCGATCAGCGGACCCTGGCCGCGAAGCTCATCGAGGAGTACGCGCGCAACATGCGCAGCGAGCTGGCCGAGCAGGAGCTGCGACGCATGCGCGAGGTCGGGCTCGAGCGGGTGCACTTCGCCTGGGCCGGGCCGCTCGAGCCGGGCCGAGCGCACTACTACCGGCTGCACGGGCCGACCCTGCTCATCGAGTACGACAATAGCCAGAACAACGCCAACCACATCCACTCGGTCTGGCACGATCCCAAGCGCGACTTCGGCCTCGACCTCCTCCGCGCCCACTACGAGCACGGGCATCACCACGATCACGCCTAGGAGGCGGGCCTAGGCGCCGCGTCCAGGCCGCGGGGCCATCCCGGCCCGCGTCGGATTTACCGCGAAGAAACTACCGAGAACCTCGAGCCGAGGCCCGGTTTCCGCGGAGTTGCACGCCACCCGGCGTGGCACATCGATTGCTCCCACCGGGCTCGTGCCGGATCCGGCGCGGTCGATCAAGCCGCTCGCGGTGACAGCCGCCCTGGTCGCGGGCGTCGCCGCGCTCTACCTCGCGCGCACCGTATTGATCCCCATCGCGCTCGCCGTCCTGCTGACCTTCCTGGTCCACCCGGTGGTTACCCGGCTCGTGCGCCTGGGCCTGGGGCGGGCTCTGTCGGTGGGCCTCGTCGTGACGATGCTGTTCGCCGCGCTCGGCGGGGTCGCGTGGGTCCTCACCGTGGAGCTCGCGCAGCTCTCGACCGGCATCCCGGGTTACCGCGACAACCTGATCGCCAAGATCGCGCACGTGCGCCACATGGGCCGGGGCGGCGCGCTCGAGAAGGCGCAGAGCGCGGTGACCGAGGTCGCCAAGGAGCTGCAGAAGGACACCACCACGCCGACCCCGCCCCGCGGGACGCCGCCCCCGGTGGTGGTCCGCGCGGAGCCGACCAGCCTCTGGCAGCTGCCCACGCTGATCGAGTGGCTGGGCGGCGCCGCGACGGTCCTCGTTCTCGTGATCTTCATGCTCATCGAGCAGCCGGACCTTCGGGACCGACTCATCCGGCTCGTCGGCTACAAGCGGCTCGCCACGACCACCCGCGCGCTGGACGAGGCCGGGCACCGCGTCAGCCGCTACCTGCTCATGCAGTCGATCATCAACGCGAGCTTCGGCTTGGGCATCGCGGTGGGCCTCCTGCTGCTCGGCGTGCCCTATGCCCTGCTCTGGGGCTTCCTGACCGCGGTGCTGCGCTTCATCCCCTACGTGGGCGTCTGGCTGGCCGCGCTGCTCATGATCGTCTTCGCGCTCGCCGCCTTCCCCACCTGGCATCAGCCGCTCCTCGTGGTCGGCGTCTTCGTGCTCCTCGAAGCGCTGTGCACCTTGGGGCTGGAGCCCCTGCTCTACGTGCAGAGCGCGAGGGTCTCCCAGGTCGCGCTGCTCTGTTCGGTCGCCTTCTGGGCCTGGCTCTGGGGCCCGGTGGGGCTGCTCCTCGCCACACCCCTCACGGTGTGCCTGGTCGTCTTCGCCAAGTACGTCCCCGGCCTGGAGTTCATCGGCATCCTGGCGGGCGACGCGCCGCCCATCGACCCGCCCATTGCCTACTACCAGCGCCTGCTGGCGGAGGACCAGGCCGAGGCGGCGCGCATCGTCGCGGAATACGCGAAGGACCATCCGCTCGAGGCGGTGTACGACGATCTCATCCTCCCCGCGCTCGGCCGCGCGCGACGCGATCGGCGGCACGAGCGGCTGCCGGAGGCGGGCGAGCGCTATGTCTGGCGGGCCACCCGCGAGATCGCCGAGAACCTGCACGCGAAGCGACAGGCCGCGATGCTCACCGCCGAGGCCTCGGACGGGGCCGGGCCGTCCGAGGCCTCGCGCCCGACCCGGAAGGTCCACATGCTCGCCAGTCCGGTGCGCGACGAGGCGGACGAGCTGGGGCTGATGATGCTGGGGCACCTCGTGGACCCCGCCTGCTGGACGATCGAGCTGACCTCGCCCCAGCTCCTGGCTTCCGAGGTCATCGCGCTCGTGGAGAGCACCCAGCCGGCCGTGGTCTGCCTCGGCGTGCTACCCGCGAGCGGTCTCGCCGCCCGTACACGCTACCTGAGCAAGCGGCTCCGGGCGCGCTTTCCCGATCTCCGGATCATCGTGGGGCGGTGGGGGTTCGGCGAGGCGGACGGCGCGGCGCGGCGCCACCTCGAGGCGGCGGGCGCGAGCTTCGTCGGCACGACTCTGGTCGAGACGCGCGAGCATCTGCAAACCGTCTACGGGCTCGAGCCGGTGGTGACGACCGCCGCGATCAGGACGTAGCGGGCCCCCGCACCTCGTCGAGCATCGGGGCGTCCACCGGCTTGGTGACGTGCAGGTCGAAGCCGGGGGACGGGTGTATGATACGCGCCGACACCGATCCCCCTCAAAGGAGAGCTCCCATGGACAGCCGGGCAACCGCGGGCTACGAGATCGACGTCAGGGACGTGGAGTATCTCCGTCACGGGGACCGGCCGCTCCTGGCCCGGATGTTCCTGCCGCGTGGGGACGGCCCGTTCCCGATGATCGTCGAGCTGCACGGCGGGGCCTGGTGCCGCGGCGACCGGATGAGCGACACCATCATGAACGAGCCGCTGGCCCGGAGCGGCGTGGTCGTGGCCGCCCTCGACTTCCGCCAGCCACCCGAGGCTTCCTATCCCGGCTCGCTCATGGACATCAGCTATGCGATCCGCTGGCTCAAGAGCCGCGCGGCGGAGTTCCGCGGGCGGCCGCACCAGGTCGGGCTCATGGGCGCTTCGAGCGGCGCGCACCAGGCCATGCTGCTCGCCATGAAGCCGCGCGATCCGAAGTACGCGGCCCTACCGCTGCCCGCGGGCTCCCCGCCCGCCGGCGCCTCCGATATCGACGGCAGCGTGCGCTGCGCGGTGCTCTGCTGGCCGGTCATCGATCCCCTCGGGCGCTACCGCTACGCCAAAGCCCTCAAGGCGGGCGGCCAGCCGTATCCGGAGGTCGTGGACCGGGTGCTGCCCTCGCACGACGAGTACTGGCGCACCGAGGACGCCATGGCCGAGGGCAACCCCACGCTCGCGCTCGAGCGCGGCGAGCCCGTCGAGACTCCGCCGGTGGTGTACATCCAGGGCACGCGCGACATGGCGCACCCGCGCCCCGACCTGGACCGCTTCGTGGCGCAGTACCGCAAGATCGGCGGCCACGTGGACCTCGAGCTCATCGAAGGCGAGGCCGAGGGCTACATGAGTAAGAAGCCCGCCTCACCCGCGGTGGAGCGCACGATCGCGCGGATCATCGAGTTCGTCCACAAACAGCTCGCGTAGAGGTCGTCGGCTGCGGTCGTTGCCCGATCACGTCAGGAGCCGAAACGGGGAGACGGGCGGGTGGCGTCGGGGGGCGGGACCGGCGGGCGAGCGTAGTGGCCCCCCCCGAGTCCGGTACGCCGCTCGAAGAGCGGCGAATCCGGCGAGCGGGTGACGGAGCCGTCCGCCGGTCCCGCCCCCCGACGACAGGACCCGCCCGCCGCGCGCGTCTCGACTACGACTTATCCAGCTCCGTACGCACGCGCGGGAGGACTTCGCGGGCTATGCGGGCGGTGTAGTCGTTGTCGGGGTCGGCGGGCCACTTCGGGTCCGGGATCGGGTGCAGCACGACGTAGTCGAAGGTCGCGGGCGCGGCCCGGAGCGCGTCGAGCAGCCGGCGGGCCACTTCGCTGGTTCCGCCGCGGAGGCTGAAGGCGTCGGCGGCTTCGACGGGGAGGAAGTCAACGACCTTGCCGCTGGCTTCGAGGTCGGGAGCGTGGTGGAAGTCGGGCCAGATGTTGCGGTCGTGCTTGAGCGTCTCGGGGTCGGGCCCCGTCCACGGCAGCGCGGGCGGATCGAAGAGGGTGGGTGAGTACTCGTAGTAGCCGGCGGCCATGGAGCGGGCCATGGTGAGGGCGCGGGCCGGCTCGTCCACCAGCACGGTGTGGAAGATGGCGGCGAGCTTCACCGCCGCCGGATCGCGGCCCGCCTCGACGGCGCCGGCGCGGATCGCGCTCACCGCGGTCGCGATATTGGCCGGATGCGTGCCTACCCGGATGAAGACGCCGTCGGCTACCCCACCCGCCATCCGCAAGGTCTTGGGCCCGCCCGCCGCGATCCAGACCGGCACCGGCCGGTGATGCGGCAGCCGCGCCGGTCGCGCCGCCCCCACCTCGACCGAATCGCCGGCGAGCAGCGCGCGCATGAGCCGCGTGCCCGCCTCCAGCTCCTTCACCCGCGCCGGCTTGAGCCCGGCCAGGCGCACCGCGGTGTCGCCCACGCCCCAGCCGAGCAGCACGCGGCCGGGCGCCAGCTCGTCGATGGTGGCGATGGAGGACGCGGTGACGGTCGGATGCCGGTTCACCGGATTGGCGAGCAGCGGGCCGAGGGTGATGCGCTCGGTGGCCCGCGCGGCCGCGGCCAGCAGCACGTAGGTGTCGCGGCGGCGGAGCTGGGAGTCGGGCTGGAGCGCGGCGTCCCAGCCGAGCTGCTCGGCGCGGCGCACGTCCGCCGCGAACGCGTCCACCGAGCGGGAGTCGAAGCGGTTGAGGCCGAAGCGCGGGCTCTGCATGGCGACGCTAGGGCATCCCCGGCATGTCCACCGGCGCGTAGTAGCGCTTCGCGCCGAGCCCGTCCACGCGGGTCCAGAAATCCGGCTGGGCGGCCAGGCCCAGCTCGGTGACGCCGGCGCCCTGGCGCCAGATGCACCAGGAGTCGGGATGGAGTCGGCTGGCCTCCCGGATCCAGCGCTCCGCCTCCTCCCGCTCGCCGTGGCGGAGCAGGAACTGGGCGAGCCGGAACATGGCCTGCGCAGTGGCGGTGTCCTCGGTCACCGCGGGCAGATGCGCGCGCGCCTGCTCGGCGGTGAACGCGTACGCGCTCCCCTCACCGTTGCGCGCCCAGTCGCGGATCGCGTCCAGGTAGATGGCCTTCGCCTCCGCGGTGCGCCGGGCCACGTCCTCCGGCATCTCGCGGGTGGCGCGATTCATCTGCCGGAACCCCTCGTAGGCGCCGGCCGACTCCGCCGGCCGCACGATGCGTCCGGCCTCGTCGATCCACACCGCCTGCGGCACGTTCACGATGCCGTACAGCTCGGCCAGCCGGTGCTCGCGATCGATCAGCGTGGGATAGGTCGGCTTCGCCGCGTCGATCCACGGCAGCGGATCGCCCTCGCGGCTATCCATCGCCACCGCGATGACCATGAAGCCGTGGCCCGCCATCTCCTCCTGGAGCGCCTGCCACCCGGGCAGGTCGCGGCGGCACCCTCACCAGGAGGCCCAGGTGACGAGGAAGACCTTCTTGCCGCGGTAGTCGGAGAGTCGGTGCATGCGGCCGGAGGGGTCGGGCAGCGTGAAGTCGGGCGCCTCGAGCGAGGCCAGCGCCGCCTTCCGCTCCCGCGCGCTCTCGCTCAGTACCCAGGCATGTCCGCGGTCGCTCCGGACGGCGGGCTGGCCGACATGGCGCCAGAGCGCGGCCAGGTTGATCCGGCCGCCGGCCACGAACTCACGCTCGCGGCCCGCGGGCAGCGGTACGCAGACATCGCCCTTGCAGAGCCCCTCGGGCTTCGCCGCCCAGCCCGTGGCCTCGAGCGCCTCGGTCGCGGAGCACCAGAGCGCCGCGGTCGAGGCCTCCACGCCCGCAATCTCGTGCTCACCCGTCTCCGTCAGCAGCGTCACCATGGCGAGGCCTCCCGCGCCGGATCTTACCATCGCCCACGATCCGGGAGCCGGGTTGTCGGGTTCTGCCCGCCGGCCGGGTCTGGCCGCGCTTCTCTCCCGGACCTACAGCGCCGCGAGCGCCAGGCGGATGCCCAGGAGAGTGTCGCACCCCGAGGTTGCGCCGACGCCCAGCAGCCGCGTCGCGCCCCACCGCGCCGCCGCGACCGAATCCGCCGCCAAGAGATCGACGATGCTTTCCGCGAAGTGACCGGTCAGGGCGTGGACGACGAACTCGCGAGCGACCGCGGTGGTACCGTCCCACGCCCGCTGTCGCACCGAGGCCTCGATCTCCGGGTGCGCCGCCAGCCAAGGTCCGTCGAAGCGATGGATCACCGCGAGCGCGCCCACCAGGCAGTCGTCCCCGGCCGGGGTCAGCCCTTCGCCCAGGCCGATCAGCCCGAAGGCCCCGTCGAGGAAGGTCTCCACGTGGCGGCGCCTCAGGCCCTCGGCCAGGCGTGACCGCGCGCGGTGCCCGATCGGGCTCCACAGCGCACGACCGCTCTGCCCGTGGCATCCGTCCATCAGACCCGCGAGGGCCGGCGGCGGCGCGCCCGGGCTCCCGCGCATGGCGGTATTCGTGAGCGTCGCGCCACGCCACCGGACGCCGACGCCGCCGAGGACGAGCGCTTCGCCGCACCGTCGCACGCGCACCCCGGGGTGGATCGCGTCGGTGGCGGGCATCCGAGCGAGGGCGGCGGCGAAAGGCGCCGCCAGCGCCCCTGGAGCCTGCAAGGTCAGGAGTCCACCGTCATGCCAGGAGAGGTTCACCGCCCGCGTGAACACCGAATGGACGCGGCCCGCCTCGAGTGGCGCCGCCTCGAGCCGCGCCGCGACGGCGGGAGAGAGCCTCAGCACCTGGAGCCACCGCGGCTCGCCGCCCACAACCTACTCGTCGTCGAGCAGCGCGAGGAGCTCGGCGCCGCCGGCCTCGCCGGCCGGAGGTTGCCAGTCCACGTGGAGCACCGTCACGCCGGCGGCCTCGAGCTCCTGAGCGAAGACCTCGAGGCCGAGGTTGATCACGCGGAGCGGCCGGCCGAGGAGGCTCTCGACGCTCATCCGCGCCCCTCCAGGAGGCGAGGCGCGAGCGCCGGGTCGAGCGCGAGCGCGGCGAACCGCGCCGCCTGGGCGCTCCCGGGAAACACGTGGACGCCGGCGCCTTCGAGCGCGGCGACCTGGCCGCGAAGCCCCTGGGGGTCGCCCGCCGTCCCGATGACGGACGCGACCACGGTCAGCTCCCGGCCCGCGTGCGTGGCGACGGCGCGCGCCTCCGCCACCGCGGCCGCCAGCGACCTCGCCGGATCCGGATGCGTCCCCCGGCCCAGCACGAGGTCCAGGAGGAGCACGCCCACGCCCGGATCGTGCCCGGCCTCCCGGACTCTGGCGTCGCGCTCGGCCGGATCCAACATCGGGTGGGGCCGTCCCACCGTGTACTCGTCGGCGCCGAGATCCAGGATCCGGTGCCGGCCGCCGCCGGCGGCGCTCGACTCGACCTGCCCCAACCAGGCGTCGAGGACGAGCCGCGCCTCGTGCGCGAGGGTCCCGCCAACGAAGAGTCCGAGAAGCGTCCCGTTGCGCCTTGGGCCCGCCTCGAGCCGCGAGAGCCGGATCCGCACGTCGTCGACATCGCTGAAGTCGCGCGGAATCCACGGCGTCTCGCGAACGTCGGCAGTCGCCGCCTCCGCGGCGTCCTCGAGGGTGGCCACCCAGCGCCCGCCACCCTCCGCCGGTGCCGACGCGCCGAGGCAGCAGACCACCACGGGCTTACCGATGACCGCGATCGCGGCCTCGAGCCGCGCCAGCGCCCCCGGCGCCGGCGGCTTGGAGATCACGACGATCAGCTCCGTCGAGCGATCCGCGCCCAGCGCCTCCAGCGCGAACGCGGTCATCACGCCGCCCACCTCGGCCGAGAGATCGCGGCCGCCGACTCCAATCCCGTGCGAGATCCCCTCGCCGAGCGAGGCGAGCCGTGAAGCCACGGCCTGGAGCCCGGTGCCCGAGGCGGAGACACACCCGATCCGGCCGCGCGGCACGACGTTGGCGAACCCCAGGCCGACGCCATTGAGGTACCCGGTGCCGCAATCGGGGCCCATGCACAGGAGCCCCTTGTCGGTCGCGACCCGCTTGAGCGCGATCTCGTCCGCGAGGGAGACGTTGTCGCTGAAGAGGAAGACGTGGAGCCCTCGCCGCAGGGCCGCCATGGCCTCGAGCTTCGCGTAGGCGCCGGGGACGGAGATCGTCACGAGATTTGCGTCGGGGAGCCGGCGCACCGCCGATCCGAGCGTCCGCGGCAGCATCCGCCCGGACTCCTCGCGCAGGCGCCGGCGCGTGTCGAGCAGCGCGTGGGCGGCCTCGATGGCGGCATCCGCCGCCGCGTCGCTCTCGGCGTCCACCACCAGCATGAGGTCGCCGGCGGTCGCGTCCCGCACCAGGGGGGTCGCGAGGCCGGCCGAGGCGAGCAGCTCGTGGTTGGCGGCGGTCCCCATGAGCGCGGCGGCCTCGCGCACGCCGGGGCGCCCACGTAGCTCGCCGGCGATGCGCATCAGGACCATCGAGTCCTGGTAGAACGAGCGGCGGATCGTCCCCCGGAGAGCCACGCGCGCCCGGTCCCAGCCGCCCGCCCCGCGCGGGGGCGCCCCTACGCTCGGTAGCGCTCGGCGAACGCCTTGAGCGCGTCGACGAACGGCTCGAGTGGCGGCGTCGAGATCCCGGCGCCGATCATCCGGGAAGCCCCCCGGTGAGCGATCGCCGTGTTGATCGCGGGGACGATCCGGGTCTGCACGACCTTGCGGATGTCGATCCCGGTCGGCGTCCCTTCCCCTTCGAGGGCCGCCACCGGGAACAGCGGATTCGACCCGACACAGATCTCGCCCATCCGCCGGGTCGTCGCGACGGCGTCCGCGAACGACTTCGCGCCCACGATCTTCTGCACGGACGGCGACGCCGCCATCGCCATCCCGCCCAGCCCGTACGTCTCCATGATCGCGGAGTCCCCGGTGTCCAGGTTGGCGTCAGCGGCGCTGAAGCCGGGGAAGTAGAGCCCGTCCACCGCGCTCGCCGGACCCGTGAACCACCGGTCGCCCAGCCCCGCGACGCGAATGCCGAACTCCACCCCGTTTCGCGCCATCGTCGAGACCACCGTCGCGCCCTCGATCCCCTCGATGGCCCGGCTCGCCGCCTTGGCCGCGCACATCGCCCACGCGAGGAAGAACTGGTCGTTGTCGCGCGTGAGCATCCGCATGATCGCCTCGAGGTCGCGGCGGTCCTCCACAACCCCTACCAGCGGCGCCGCCAGCCGCCGGGCGAGGAGCCCGGTCGCGGCCGCGTTGCGCATGTGCATCTCATCCCCCATGGTGAACGCCTGGGCCATCAGGCTTGCGAGATCGACCGGCCCCTCCCGGTCGAGGACCGCGCCCAGGGCCGGGGCGACGACCTCGCGGATCCACGCCAGCCCGACCAGGGTCTCGGGCCCGTGGCCGCCAAAGCGGAGCTGATGCCCCCATGGTCCGTCCGCGATGAAGGAATAGGCGGCGGTCCCATTCGCCCCATCCTCGACCACGAGCAACGGCATGCTCGGTGAGATGACCCCCGCCATCGGCCCGACCGCGCCGCGCGAATGGCAGGGGCTGAAGGAGATCTCGCCCGATGCCGCCAGCGCCCCGGCCGCCGCCGCGGTGGGCGCCCAGCCCTCGTGGAGGATCGCGGCGGTGACGGCGCCCCGCATCGGCCCGCACATGCGCTCCCACGCGATCGGCGGCCCGGCGTGGAGGAGCGCACGCCCGACGAGTCCGATGGCGTCCTTGGCCTCGCGCACCGCCGTCCACGCCGGCCGCGCGCGGCAGAGCCGATCGAGCGCTTCCCGGTTGGCAGCCCCGATACTCACGCTCATGGCAGCGGCGATTGTAGTGCGAACTCGGCGCCTCCGCCCTGGGAAATTTGACCGATCGTGCTCTCCGGCCGGCGCTATACTCCCGCGAGGTTCGCCCCGGGAGGCCGCGGGCGGCGACACCGCTCAAGGGGGAGGACTCACACTCTGACGTCGATCACGGACACCGCTCCCCTCCTCTCGGTGCGCGGCATCACGAAGGCCTTCCCCGGCGTGGTCGCCAACGACACCGTGTCCTTCGACGTGCACGGCGGCGAGATCCACGCCCTCGTGGGCGAAAACGGCGCCGGCAAGAGCACGCTCATGAAGATCCTGTACGGCTTCTACCGGCCGGATGCGGGGGAGATCCGGATCGCGGGGAGGCCGGTCCAGATCCGCTCCCCGCACGAGGCGCGAGAGCTCCGCATCGGCATGGTCTTCCAGGAGTTTGCCCAGATCGCCGCGTTGAGCGTCGCCGACAACATCGCCCTGTTCCAGGCCAATCTGCCCGCCGTGCCGGACATGCCGGCGATCGCGCGCCGGATCGAGGAGATCTCGCGGCGCTACGGTCTCGGGGTCGATCCGCGCGCCCCGATCTGGCGCCTCTCCGTGGGCGAGCGGCAGAAGGTGGAGGTCGTGAAGCTCCTCCTCGCCGACGCGCGCATCCTCATCTTCGACGAGCCCACGCGCGGCCTCGCGCCCCAGGAGGTGGCCGGCCTCTTCCGCGTCTTCGCCGACTTGCGACGCGATGGCTACGCGGTGGTCTTCATCACCCACAAACTCGCCGAGGTGCTCGCCTGCGCGGATCGGATCTCCGTCATGCGTCGGGGCCGGATCGCGGGGACCCTGCGTCGATCGGACGCGACCGAGGAGACGCTCGTGTCGCTGATGTTCGGGGCGCCCGTCGCGGAGGCCCCACCGAGCCGCCGCGGCCCGGCGGGGCTGGCGGGGCCGCCCCATCTCGAGCTGCGGAGCGTCAGCACGAGAGCCGACGGGCGCGCGGTCAGCCTGAGGGACATCGATCTCACCGTCGCGCCGGGCGAGATCGTCGGGGTGGCGGGCGTGTCCGGCAACGGCCAGCGCGAGCTGGGCGACCTCGTCCTCGGGCTCGTGCGATGCGCACACGGAGTCAAGCTCCTGAGGGGCGCGGACGCGACGCGCTGGCCGGTCGCCCGGATCCGCGCCAGCGGCGTGGCCTTCATCCCCGAGGATGCCCTCACGATGGCGGGGGCCGCGCGGTTGACCGTCCTCGAGAACATGGCTCTCGGGGACACCCGCCGCTACGCTCGCCACGGCGGTCTCGCCATCGACTGGGAGGGCGCGCGGAGCGACCTCGCGCGCTCCCTCGCGCGCCTGGGCGTCGCGGTGCCGGCGCTCCAGGCTCCGCTGGGGACGCTCTCGGGCGGTACGGTCCAGCGCGTCGTCCTGGCCCGGGAAATCGCGCGGCGCCCGAAGCTGATCGTCGCGTTCTATCCGACTCGCGGCCTCGACGTGCGGAGCGCCATCGCGACGCGCGATCTCCTCATGGCCTTGCGGGAGGACGGGGCCGGCGTGCTGCTCATCTCCGAGGATCTCGCCGAGCTCTTCGCGCTGAGCGACCGGCTCGTGGTCCTCTTCCGCGGCAAGCTCGCCGGGGCGAGGGCCCCCGCCGACACCAGCATCAAGGAGGTCGGCTACTTGATGACCGGCGGGCCGGAGCGTCATGACCGCTCCGCCTGAGTCGGCCCGCCTCGCCATCGCCTGGCGCGCGGGGCGCGCCCGGCTGGCGAGCGTCGCCGCGCCGGCCGGGCTCGCGCTCGTCGTGTTCGCGGGCGTGCTCCTGGCGTTCGGCAAAAACCCGATCAAGGCGTACGTCGACATCTTCTCCAGCACGCTCGGGAGCCCGTACGGATTCTCGGAAACCCTCGTCAAGATGACCCCCCTCGTCCTCACCGCGGTGGCGGTGGCGGTTCCGGCCAAGATCTGGCTGATCAACGTCGGCGGGGAGGGTCAGCTCTACATCGGAGCGATCTTCGCAACCTGGGCAGCGCTCACGTTCGGACACCTCCCGGGGTGGCTGCTGCTGCCGCTCATGGTCGCGCTCGGGTTCCTCGGCGGGGGGCTCTGGGGGCTCGTCTCCGGCCTCCTGCGCGCCAAGGGCTGGGTCAGCGAGACGATCTCCACCCTCCTCATGAACTACGTCGCCATCCTGTTGCTGAATTACGTCGTGTTCGGGCCGTGGAAGGACCCCGAAGGCGTCAACTACCCGCAGACGGCCGAGTTCGCCCCGGCCGCGATGCTCCCGGTGCTGGGGCAGAGCCGCGTGCATCTCGGCCTCGCCCTGGGGCTGGTGGCGGTCGGACTGTTCGCGTTCTTCGTCTCCCGCACGCGCTGGGGCCTCGAGATGCGCGCCATCGGCGGCAACGCCGACGCCGCCCGACGGAACGGCATCCCGGTCGGTCGCTACGTGGTCGGGCTGATGTTCATCGGAGGCGGCCTCGCCGGCCTCGCGGGGATGTGTGAGGTCTCCGCGATCCAGGGGCGGCTCCGGCCCAGCCTGTCGCCCGGCTACGGCTATACGGGCTTCCTCATCAGCTGGATGGCCGGCGGACACCCGCTGGGAATCCTGGGCGCCGCCTTCCTGCTCGCCGTTGTCACCGCCGGCGGCGACATCCTCCAGATGACCCAGGCGCTCCCGGGGTCGGTGGTGAACATCCTGATGGCGGTGATCCTGTTCGTGATCCTAGGCCGGCGCCCCGGGGAGCGATGATGCTCGGCCTGGCGCGTGGGCTCCTGTCGGGCGCGATCGTGTCGGGCACGCCCCTCCTCTACGCCACGCTGGGCGAGCTGATCTCGGAGCGCGCGGGCATCGTGAACCTGGGCCTCGAGGGCGTGATGCTCGTGGGCGCGGTGGTCGGCTTCATCACCTGCGTCTCCACCGGCAGCGCGACGCTGGCCGTCACGGCAGCCGCGCTCGCGGGAGCCCTCTTCAACATGATCTTCGCGTTCCTCGTGATCTCGCGCCGCGCCAACCCGCTCGCGAGCGGGCTGGCCTTGATGTTCTGCGGAGTCGGGCTGAGCGCGCTCCTGGGCGCGCCCTATATCGGCAGCCAGATCGGCGGACTCCCGGAGATCAGCATACCCGGTCTGGCCGACCTTCCCCTCCTCGGCCCTGCGCTCTTTGCCCATGACGCGCTCGTGTATCTGGCCGCGCCCGTCGCCACCCTGCTCTGGTGGGTGCTCTTCTTCACGCGATGGGGGCTGAGCCTGCGGGCGGTCGGGGAGAACCCGGTGGCGGCCTTCGCGGCCGGGCGGAACCCCCACCGGATCCAGTACCAGGCGCTGGTCGTCGCGGGGATCCTCGGAGGCCTCGCCGGCGCTCACCTCTCCGTGGGCGTGGCCAAGGCGTGGGCCGAGTGGATGACCGCGGGCCGCGGCTTCATCGCGGTGGCCCTGGTGATCTTCTCGAAGTGGCACCCGCTGCGCGCGATCGCGGGCGCCTTCCTGTTTGGCGGCGCGATCTCCCTGCAACTCCAGATGCAAGCGCTCGGCGTACCGATCTCGGCGTTCCTCCTCGACATGCTCCCCTATGTCCTCAGCCTGGTCGTGCTGGCGATCTGGGGGGGTGCCCGGCGCCACGCGGCTCCGGGGAGTCTCGGCCGTGTGTTCCAGGGGACCGAATAGAGCGCCATCCACCCAGGACAAGGAGAAAGAACAATGAGCCTCACCCTCATCCGTACGGCACGGACCGTCCTGTCGGTCCTGGCCGCGTTCATGGTCGTCCTGGTCGCCGGGCACGCGGCGGAAGCCCAGGCACTCAAGATCGGCATCCTGCACATCGGCTCCATGGCCGACGGCGGCTACAACCAGGCCCACGCCGAAGGCATCCAGGCGATGAAGAGGAACCTGCCGGGAGTCGAGATCATCGAGGTGGAGAACGTCCCGGAAGGCGCCGACGCCGAGCGGGTGATGGAGAACATGGTCAAGCAGGGGGCCAAGCTCATCGTCGCCGCGAGCTTCGGCTACCTCGAGCCCGCGCTGCGAGTAGCCGCCAAATACCCCGACGTGAAGTTCTTCCACCCCGGCGGCTACAAGCGAGCGCCGAACCTCACGACGTACTGGGCGAGCACCCCCGAGGCGTTCTATCTCATGGGGATGGCGGCGGGAAAGACGACCAAGACCAACAAGCTCGGCTACGTCGTGGCGCTGCCCATCAGCTTCTTCCTCGCAAACATCAACGCCTTCGAGCTGGGCGCCCGGTCCGTCAACCCCAAAGCGGAGACCCGCGTGGTCTTCACCGGCACGTTTCTCGATCCCGCCAAGGAGGCCACCGCCGCCAACGCGCTCCTCGATCAGGGCGTCGACGTGCTCGGCGTCATCGTCGACTCGCCGATCACGGTGGTGCAGACGGCCGAGAAGCGCAATGCCTACTCCGTCGGCTATCACTCCCTCGGGGCTCAGAAGTTCGCGCCGAAGGGGTGGATCGGCGGGATCGCGTTCACGTGGGGGAATCTCTACACGCGCTTCGCCCGGCAGGTCACGGAAGGCGCATTCAAGAGCGAGAACATCCTCGGAGGGCTCGCCGACGACTACCTCACGCTGGCGCCGTTCGGAGCCTCGGTGCCCGCCGACGCGGTGGCGCTCGTCAACACGAGGAAGCAGGAGTTCATCGCCGGCACGACGCACGTATTCGCGGGGCCGCTCAAGGACAACCGCGGCGTGGAGCGGGTGAAGACCGGCGCGTTCTTCCCGCTCACCGACCTCGGGAAGATGGACTGGCTCGTGGAAGGTGTGATCGGCCAGCCGCGGTAGGCGGCGCCGTCACACCTCGTCGCGCGGGCCGACCGCCAGCGAGAGCTGCGTCACGTCGTCGGGCACGATGACGGTGCCCGCCTTGCCGTGGAGCCCGGCCGCCGCGTGGTCGAGGTCGCAGATCGTGGCCTGGCCGCCGGAGTCGTGGACGAAGCGGTACGCGGCACGAACCTTCGGCCCCATGTTCCCCGCGGAGAACGTCTCGCGAACGAGCAGGCCCTCGAACCCCGTGAGCGTCAGGCGTCGGAGAAAGCGCTCCGAGGGCTTGCCGAAATCGACGGCGACGCCGGGGACATCCGTGAGGATCAGCAGCCGCGTCGTGCGCATCTCGATCGCCAGTCGCGCCGCCGCGAGGTCCTTGTCCACCACGGCCTCGACGCCCTGGAGGCTTCCGTCCGGCCGGCGCACCACGGGGACACCTCCCCCTCCGCACGCGATGACGATGGCCCCAGCGTCCAGCAGCGCCTGGATGATGTCGAGTTCCACGACGGCGACCGGCTGCGGCGACGGCACCAGCTTCCGCCACCCCCGGCTGTCGATGAGCTGCCACGTCTCGCCCCGATCACGCATCCGCGGCTCGGCGACCTCGCGCGGGAGGAAGGGCCCAACGGGCTTGGTCGGCGTCGTGAAGGCCGGGTCATCGGCGTCCACGAGCACCTGGGTGATCACGCCGGCCACCGGCCACCGGGCACCTGTGCCCGGAGCTCGTTCGCGAGCGCCTGCTGGATCATGTACCCGATCTGCCCCTGCGTCTCGGCGCCGCACACGTCGAGCGGCACCGCCGGAACCAGCTCCGCCGCCGCCTCGTTCTGGATGAGGAGGTTCCCCACCTGCGGTCCGTTGCCGTGGGTGAAGATCGGCTGGTACCCCTCGGCGACGAGCTGGACAACCTGAGCGCAGCTACGGCGGACGTTCTCGAACTGCTCGTGGTAGCTACTGAGATTCTTCGAGCGCAGGATGGCGTTGCCGCCGAGCGCGACGACGATGCGCTTGTCGTTCTGGGTCATGACTCTCCACTCTGTCGGAGCCGGCACCGCGGCGGACCCGCACCGTGATGATACCCTGGTTGGCCATGGACGTCGGCCCGCTCCTCGTCGGCCTGACGTGCGCCGCCGCCCTCGTGACCGGCTTCCTCCGCAACGCGGTGGGCGGGGGCATCGGGCTCGCCCTCACGCCGCTGCTGACGCTCGTCCTGCCGCCCCAGCCGGTGCTGGCGATGATCGGCCTCCTCCTGCTCCTGAGCGACCCCATCTCGCTTTGGCTCTACTGGAGGCGCTGGGACGGCGGCGAGGTACGCCGGCTCGTACCTGCGATGCTTGTCGGCATCGTGCTGGGCGGCTGGCTGGTGGCCGGCCTCTCGGCCACGTCGCTGCGCCAGGCCATCGGCGGCGCAGCGCTGCTCTTCGGGTCGGTGCAGCTCGCGGTCATGCTGCGCGGCGGGACCCCGACCGCGGCGCCGTCCTCGCCTCCGGTGGCCATGGGCGTCGGGCTCACGGCGGGCGTGGCCTCGACGGTGGCACATTCCGGCGGCGTGGTGCTCGGACTCTACCTGGTCGGCCGGCCTCTCACCAGCGCCGGCATCGTGGCCACGGGCACCCTGGCCTACGCCATCTCCGACGTGGTGAAGGTCGGCACGTACGCCGCGATCGGCTGGGTGACACCGCCGCTCCTGCTCGCCACCGTAGCGGCGACACCGCTCCTCTACCTCGGGAGCTGGCTCGGATACCGGCTCAACGCCCGCCTGCCGCGGCGGGCGTTCGCGCTGACGCTGGTGGCCATCGCCCTCACCGGCGCGCTCCGCCTCCTGCTGAGCTGAGGCGTGCCCGCCCGGCGCCTACCGCGCGATCTCGAGCACCGCCTTGCCGAGGCCGTCGATGGCGAAGCGCGCGCGGTCGCCCGGCGCGGGCGGTTCACTGGTTCACCGTGGCTGGCCGCGCCGGCTCCGACGCGGCGCCTGCAGCCCGTCTGACTTGCCGAAGGTGACGCGGCGGAGCAACGCTTCGAGCGCCTCGCGCTGGACGGGCCAGTCGGCCCCGGCCGTGACCGACAGGACGTGGCGGACGATCAGCTCGGGCGGTATCGCCCCCGTCTTGCGCTGGGCACGCGCGAGTAGGGTCTGATAGACCTCGGCTCCGGCAGTCACCACGCTCATGCCGGCCTCACTCATTCGTCTGTGCCCGCTTGAGCATCGCGTCCCAGATATCACCGAGGCCCAACCGCCGCGCCCATTCCCCGACGTAAGCGGTGTCGATCTCGGGGCCTGACACCCTCACGATGCCGAGGATGTCCCGCACGTGCACATCCGACTGGCCCTCTCGGAAGTAGAGCATCTTGTAGAGAATGATGTCCTCCGGTCGCGCAAAGTATGCCTCGCGGCCCGGGACGAGCGGCAAACGCTGGCGCCGGTCGAGGCGGAGACGGTCGTAGTCGGTGTCCTTGTTGACGAAGACGTCAATCTTGAGGCCCGATGAGGGGTGGATGATGTTGAACTGGCCCCGCGTCTCGACCGCCTCGCGGGCCGACTCCTCGCTCATGTAGAACTCACCGGCGGGGAAGCGGTCGACCAGCGCGGGGATGTGCTCGAGCCCGAGATCCGTCACCACGTCAATGTCCTGGGTGAA
>DASQAL010000185.1:0-5341 GCA_035635775.1 Candidatus Acidiferrum sp. | reverse complement strand
GTTGGGCCGCTGGAAGATCCAGTTCTGCCAGGCCGAGAGCCGCGCGAAGATCTTGCTCTCGAGCGTCTCGGGGCCGCCGAAGCGCAGCGAGGCCTCCATGCCGGTCAGCGCGTCCGGCGAGAAGGCGGCCCGCTCCTCGATGGCGATTCGCACCTCGTCGTCCCAGTCGATGTCGTCCGGCGTGAAGGTGACCAGGCCGGCCTCGGCCGCGGCGGCCGCGTCGAGGTCCTCGCCGATCCGGCCCTTGAGATCGTCCACGCGCCCCGCCTCCTCCAGGAAGCGGCTCGCGAGGCGCGTGAGCCCGTTCACGGTGGGATACGGCCCGAAGTTCATCGCGGTCAGCCGCACGGTGGCCGGCGGGCGCGCGTCGCCCTGCCGCTCTCCATCCAGCATGAAGGTGCGGTCGGCGGCCAGCGCCAGCTCGAGCAGGGTGCCCGCGAAGCAGGAGCCGGGCTCGATCAGCGCGAAGATCGACCGCGAGGAGACGTCCAGACGCTTCAGCGTGCGCTTCCAGTAGAGCCGGATCTCGCGCACGAGCCAGTCCGCTTCGTGCTGCAGCAACGTCCGGTCGTGGGCCTCCACCAGATCCGCGCCGCCGCTGGTTCGCAGCACCCAGAGGCCGATCTCCTCCTCGTTGGCGCGGAGGTGCAGGATCAGATCGTCGAGCTCCCGTGCGACCGCCAGGGGCCAGAAGCTCCCGCCCGCGGCGTGGATCCCCGCCAGGTCCGCCGGGGGCGGCGTCGCGGGGGCCGCCACCGTGATCCCGGCCACGCCCGGCCCGCGGTCGATCACGCAGGTGACGTGGGCGTACGCGATGCGATCGCCCTCGGTACGCCGCTCGAGGGGCGTGAGCCCGATCCCGCGCGCCCCCGCGGGGCGGTCGGTGCGCGCGGCCAGCTCGACCGCCCGCGCTCGGGTGGCCTCGGCCAGGCGTGAGCGCGGCACCACCTCGTCCACCAGGCGCCAGTCCACCGCCCGCTGGCCCTTGATGCCCTCTTCCAGCGTGCAGAAGAAGTCAGCCCGGTCGCGCCGCACCCGCCGCTTGTCCACCAGCCGCGTGAGGCCGCCGGTCCCCGGCAGCACCGCGAGCAGCGGCACCTCGGGCAGCGCCACCGTGGTGGAGCCGTCGTCGGCCATGATGATCCAGTCGGTGGCGAGCGCCAGCTCGTAGCCGCCGCCCGCGCAGGGCCCGTTCACGGCGGCCAGCCAGACCTGGCGCGAGCTCGCGGTGGCGTCCTCGATCGCGCTCCGCGTCTCGTTGGTGAACTTGCAGAAGTTCACCTTCCAGCCGTGGGAGGACTGGCTCAGCATCCGGATATTGGCGCCCGCGCAGAAGATCCGCTCCTTGCCGGACGTGAGGACGACCGCCCCCACTTCCGGATGCTCGAAGCGCAGGCGCTGGATGGCGTCGTACAGCTCGATGTCCACGCCGAGGTCATAGGAGTTGAGCTTGAGCTCGTAACCGGGCACGAGACCGCCGTCCTCCTTGACGTCCATGTGAAGCGTCGCCACCGGCCCGTCGAAGGAGAGCGTCCAGTGCTTGTACCGGCTCGGGTCCGTCCGGAAGTCGACCACCACGCGCTCGCCGTCACCCATGACCTCTCCTCTACCCGAGAATCACCCACAGCACCTTGGCGATCCGGGAGCCCACGTTCTCCCAGCCGTGCGCGGTGCCGCCGTCGAGATAGGCGCTGTCGCCGGCCTCGAGCACGTGGCTGTCGCCGCTGTACTGCAGGGCCACCTTGCCCTCGATTACGTAGAAGAGCTTCATCTGCCCCGGCTCGATGACCACCTTGTCCGTCTTCACGCCGCGCGACCGCGGCCCGAGCGTGGACATCACCGCCCGGATCTTACCCTGGAAGAGCCCGGCCCCCAACACGTGCCACTTCTCGGTGGTGCCGTCGAAGGACACCACCGGGTAGTCCGCCTTCCGGCTCACCAGGAGCCGCCCGGCCGGGGCCGGCTCGAAGAGCGAGCCGACCGACACGCCCAGGGCGGCGGCCAGCTTGCCCAGGGTGGGGAGCGACGGGGTCAGGCGCCCCGATTCGATCTGCGACAGCATGCTCGCGGTGAGGCCGGCCTTCTCGGCGAGCTGGCGCTGCTGCAGCGCCCGCTCGGCGCGGAAAGCCTTGATGCGCTCGCCGAGGGCGGTCATGCCTCCGCCGCCTCCGGCAGGCCGGCCAGCCGCCGCAGCGCGCGCGCCACGTAGACGCGCACCATCTTCTTCCGGTACGGGTGCGTCAGGTCGGTATTGTCGAGCGGCTTGGCGGGCCGGTACGCGGCATCGGCCGCGCGGTCGATCAGCTCGGGGGTGAGGCGTTCGCCGACCAGCAGACGGGCGGCTTGCACGGCCTCCCGCGGCAGCGACGCCACCGCGCCCAGCACGATGCGGGCCTGGCAAACCGTCTCGCCGTCCATGTGCAGCGTGGCCGCGACCCCCAGCACCGGGAAGTCGAAGGAGCCGCGGCGGCGCAGCTTGAGATAGACGGAGCGGGCGCCGTCGGCGGATGGCAGGGCGATCTCGGTCACGATCTCCCCCGGCTGCTTGGTCAGGTACTGGATGCCGTCGTCCTGGTAGAGGGCCGAGATGGGAATGGTGCGCTCGCCGGCGGGGCCGGCGAGTCGCACGCTCGCCCCCAGGCTCCACAGCGCGGGCGCGGCGTCCGAGGAGGACACGGCCCAGCAGCGCGGGCTGCCGGGCGCCACCAGGCAGATCTCACCGTCCTTCTTCATGCAGAAGTCGACCGCCTTCCGCCACTGGTAGGACTGGTTGTAGTAGTTGCAGCGCGTGTCCACGCACACGTTGCCGCCGAGCGTGCCCATGTTGCGGAGCTGCGGCGTGGAGACCGCGCCCGCCGCGGTGGCCAGGGCGGCGTAGCGCGCGCGCACCTCGGGGTGCCGCGCGACCGCGGTGAGCGTGGTCCCCGCCCCGATGGCGAGCGCGCCCGCCCCCGGCTGCCGCACGCCGACCAGGTCCCGGACACCGCGTAGCCCCACCAGCACGGTGGGCTCGAACTGGCGCCGCTTCATGTTCGGATAGAGATCGGTCCCGCCGGCCACCAGCATGGCCTCCGGCCCGTGATCGGCCATGAGCTTGACCGCGTCGGCCACCGACACCGGCGCGAGGTACGTGAACGACGGCAACCGCATCATGACGGCAAGGTCCCCTTCACCCTTGCCCTCTCCCCAGAGGGGAGAGGGGAGATTGACGACACGCCCCCTCTCACCCTCTCCCCTCTGGGGAGAGGGCAGGGTGAGGGGCCTGAGGGTGAGGGGCCTGAGGGTGAGGGGCCGAAGCGAACGGCCTCACGGCAATATCCTCCGCCGGCTGGCCGAAGGCCGACTCGACGATCTTCGGCTCGGGGAACGTGAAGACCGGGAGCCGCTCGGGGCCGAGCCGCGCCGACTTCCCCTGCCGCTTGCTCTCCATGGCTTTCGTCACCTTCTCGGGCGTGATCGGCGTCTCGTCGATCCGCACGCCGACCGCGTCGTAGACCGCGTTGGCCACCGCCGGGATCACCGGCAGCAGCGGCCCCTGCCCGGCCTCCTTCGCGCCGAACGGGCCTTCCGGATCGTCGCTCTCCACGAGGATGGTGTGGATCTCCGGCGTCTCGAGCGTGGTCGGGCTCTTGTACTCGAGCATCGAGGGGATCTTGTGGACGCCCTTGCGGAAGACCTGCTCCTCCATCAGCACCTCGCCCAGGCCCATGTAGATCGAGCCCTCGACCTGGCCCTCCACGAGCAGCGGGTTCAGCGCCCGGCCCACGTCGTGGGCGATCCACACCTCGGTGGGCGTGACGAGGCCGGTCTGCCGATCCACGTTCACCTCGACGACGCAGGCCGAGTAGGAGTAGCAGGGCGAGGGCCCGACCCCGCCGCCCTTGTACTTGCCGGCACGCTTGGGCGGCGCGTAGGAGCCCGGGAAGGCCAGCACGCCGAACATGCTCTCGGCCAGCACCACCGCCTCCGGGAACGAGACGCCGTGATCGGGATCGTCCTGCACGAACACGCGGCGCTCCCCGACCGCGAGCCGGTCGGTCGGGACCTCCAGCTTCCGCGCGACCGCCGCGAAGATCTTCTCGCGCAGCCGCTCGGTCGCCTGGATCACCGCGTTGCCCGCCATCAGGGTCACCCGCGAGGAATAGGAGCCCAGATCCACCGGCGTGAGGTCGGTGTCCGCCGGATGCACGCGGATGTCCTTCGGCTCGATCCCCAGCACCTCGGCCACCAGGTAGGCCAGGATCGAGTCCGAGCCCTGCCCGATGTCGGTGGCCCCGCAGAGCACCGCCACGAGCCCGCTGCGATCGGCGCGGACGACCACGCCGGAGTGGGGCATGTCGTTCCAGTAGATCGCGGTGCCCGCGCCGGTGAGATACGAGGAGCACGCGATGCCGATCCCCTTCCCCGGCGGCAGGCTCCCGCGCTTCTCCCGCCAGCCGGAGGCCTCGACCACGCGGTCGATGCACTCGCCGAGGCCGATGGTGGTCACGGTCAGATGGTTGGCGGTCTTCACGAACGGCTCCGCCAGGTTCTGCCTGCGCATGTCCGCCGGATCGAGCCCGAGCTGCTCGGCCGCCTTGTCGATCTGGCACTCCATCGCGAAGCGGGGCTGGGGCGTGCCGTGCCCGCGCTTGGGGCCGCAGGGCGGCTTGTTGGTGAACACGCGCGCGCCCTCGAACTTGTAGACCGGGATCTTGTAGGTGACCGTCTGGAGCGCGCCGGTATAGAAGGTGGAGGCCACCCCGTAGGAGCCGTAGGCCCCGCCGTCGAGCCAGGAGCGGAAGTGCATGCCGGTGATCGCGCCGTCCTTCGTGAAGCCGGTCTTGATCCACATCAGCACGGGATGCCGGCCGCGGTGGACGTAGAAGACCTCCTCCCGCGTCAGCGTGAACTTGACCGGCCGCCCGGTGAGCTGGGAGAGCTTGCACGCCGCGATCTCGTGGGCGAACGGTTCGAGCTTGCCGCCGAAGCCGCCGCCCACCGGCGCGGCCACCACGCGGATGTGCGCCTGGGGCACGTCGAGGATCTTGGAGAGCAGCCGCTGCACGTAGTGGGGCGTCTGAGTCGAGGACCAGAGCGTGAGCTTGCCGTCGGCGCCCCACTGGGCCAGCGCCGAGTGCTGTTCCATCGGCAGGTGCGTGTTGCCCTCGAAGTAGAAGGCGTCCTCTCGTACGAGATCGGAGGCCGCAAAAGCGGCCTCCACGTTGCCGAACTGCAGCGACACCGCCTTGTGCACGTTCGGCCGGTCGCCGTACTCGTGGATGCGCACTTCCGGGTGGGCCAGCGAATCCTCGATGGACATGAGGGGCCGCAGCGGCTCGTACTCCACCTCGATCAGCTC
>DASQAL010000184.1:0-11218 GCA_035635775.1 Candidatus Acidiferrum sp. | reverse complement strand
CTACGCGAGCGTCACCGACCCGGCCCGCGTGGCGGCCGCGCTTCTGGCGCGCAAAGTCGCGCGCGGCCGGCTGCCGACTCCCTTCACCGCTCGCGACGTGTACCGCAACGCCTGGACGGGACTGACCGAGCCGCGCGCCGTGCACCGCACGCTCGCGATGCTCGCCGATCTGGGCTGGATTCGGGCCGCGCCGGCCCGGGCCGTGGACGGCGGGCGGCCGACGGTGCGGTTTCACGTCAACCCGACGGTTCGCTGGGCACGAAACAACGAACCGGCCCGGCGACGAACTGCCAAAACTGCCAAAACCGGCAGCCCGCCATCGTGAGCGCTCGCGGGCTGAACGGGCGGACCGGTATGCGCCCGAGCTGGGCGACGGCATGGTAGTTGGTGGCGCCCCAGGCACGTGAGGCTGCCGCGCACGACGGTGCGCGCGTCTTTCCGCAGCCAGGGCTTCGTCGCGCTCTCGCCGGTGAACACTAACGTGACGCCCTTCCGCGGCAACACCTTCACGACGCGCGCGGTCGCGGTCTGCTTCTTTGACTTCTTCCCAACCGTCGGCGACCCGAACTTCTGTGTGATCGACTTCGACATGGTGCGGGCTCCTCTTGGCGCCGTCTCTGCGGCGCGAGCGGTCGGTTGCTTCTCTCGCTATAGAGGGGGTGTCGGCCGGCCGCCTGTACACAGACAAGTTCAGACTGCAGCACGGTCTTACGTGGACCTAGCTTAGAAGGCAGGTGGCCCTGTACGTCGCGGCCAGCATCGTCGTACGATTTCCCTGGCTGTTCAACTACACTGGACGGAGGGGGGCGACCATGATCGCAGCGGTCTACGCCAGGAAGAGCACCGACGAGCCCGGCAAGAGCGACGACGCCAAGTCGGTCGCGCGCCAGGTACAGCGCGCCAAGGATTTCGCGAGCAAGCGCGGGTGGCGCGTCGACGACCGCTACGTCTTCACCGACGACGCGGTCAGCGGCGCGGAGTTCCGGAAGCGCGCGGGCCTGAACAAGTTGCTGGAGTCGCTCAGGCCCAAGCCCAAGTTCGGCGCGCTGGTCATCAGCGAGCCCTCGCGCCTCGGCCGCGAGCAGATCGAGACCGCCTGGGTCCTGAAGCAGATCGTCGACGAGGGAGTCCGCGTGTTCGCCTACCTCGACGACAAGGAGCTCACCCTCGGCTCGGCGATAGAGAAGTTCGTCGCGTCGGTCCAGCACTTCGCCTCGGAGTCGGAGCGCGAGCAGGGCTCGAAGCGCACGCGCGACAAGATGAAGCAGAACGCGGAGCAGGGGAAGTCCGTCGGCGGCCGCCTCTACGGCTACGCCACCGCGGGCGGGCAGCGCACGGTCAACTCGTCAGAGGCCAGAGTGGTCCTCAGGATCTTCAAGCGCCGGGTGGACGGCGCGGGCTACTTCAAGATCGCCCAGGAGCTAAACCGCGACAAGGTCACGTCGCCGCGCGGGTTGAGGCTGTGGTGGCCGTCGCAGGTCGGCTCGGTCCTCAAGAATGAGATGTACGCGGGCGTCAAAGTGTGGGGCCGCACGCGGCAGACCAAGCGCCGCGGCACGTCGGCGAAAGAGAAGTCCCCGGAGTCGGTGGTCAGGCGCGCGGCGCCCGCCCTCCAGATCGTCTCGGACAAGCTGTGGCGCGAGGTGCAGGCCGTCAACAAGGCGGCGGCTGAGAGGTGCTGGCGCGGGCCGAGCGGCCAGCTGAAGTCCCGACCGACCGAGTCGAGGCACCTGCTGACGCCGTTCCTGGCCTGCGGCGTGTGCGGTGGCAGTATGCACGTGCAGTACAAGAAGGCGCGCGAGGAGTTTCTCTACTGCACGAACCGCCACCTCTTCGGCGCGGCGAAGTGCTCCAACCAGCGCGGTCTCCCGGTCGAGTTCGCCGAGAAATTCGTCATGCAGGCGTTCGAGGAGGCGCTGGCCGGCGCGATCGTCATGGACAAGCTGGAGGAGGTGCTGGAGCGCCACCGCGCCGCGCAGGCCGATCCGGAGCCGCTCAAGGCCGAGGCGAAGTCACTGCGCGCGCAGATCAAGCGCCTGGTCGACGCGCTCGCCAAGGGCGAGCGGGAGGAGATCCACGCCGACTTGGACGAGCGCAGGGCCGCGCTGGCTCATGTCGAGGAGCAGCTGGCCGGCACCGCCGTGGTCCAGGGCATCGACACCGAGGCGCTCAGGGCATCGATCTTGGAGGCGGCGGCGGACTGGCGGGCGCACCTCCGGAAGAACAAGGCCACCGCGCAGCAGGTCCTCAAGAAGATCCTGCCGCATCGCCTCACGGTCACGCCGCGGCCCGACCGGCTCGGGGGCGGCTGGGACATCGACGGCATGGCCGACTACAAGAAGGTGCTGGAGGAGACCGGCTACCAGGCGGTCCTGGACGTCTTCAAGTCCCACGGGCTGGTGCCTGGCACCGCGGAGCTGACGCACGAGGTCAAGCACCCAGCCGGCGAGTGCCGCCCGGAGTACGTCTGCTGGCCGGGGGCCAAACTACACAAGACGCCAAGGCGAGGACGCTGATCACGAGGCCGCTGCCCAGGACCCAGAAGGGCACGAGCCGCTCGGCGAGGGAATGGAAGGCGGGCAGCGTCGAGAGTTGGAGCGTCCAGGTCTGGCCGCCGAAGATGACCGGGACCGTCCGGCTCAGCTCGCGCGGCGTCTCGGCGGAGCCGGGGTCGCGGTCGTAGATGAGGCGGCCCGGGGCTGCCTCGGGCGCGTCGAAGAGCTCCAGATCCACCGGCTGGGCGCGTGAAGCTTCGAACAGCTCGCCCATCAAGAGGTCGGGCCGGAACGACGCGGCCACGAAGCCTTCGAAGCTCTGGCGGCGCTCTTCCGCCGTCGCGAGCGGCCGGCCGGCGCGATACATCGGCAGGAAGATGACGAAACCGGCCCCTCCGTCCCGGCGAAACAGGGTGAGCCGATGGCTCATCGCCGCGACTCCGGTGTCCCGGGCCCGCTCCATGGCCTCCTGGTTCTCCGGACGACTGGCCGCGTCGAGGCCGAACCAGCGCGGCTCGTAGGCCTCGGCGGGCTCGAGAAACGCCAGGGGATGGTATTCGGCCTGGCTCCCCGCCGGGTGAATCTCGTAGCCGGAGGGCGCGCCGCCCCGGCGCATGAGCGCCTCGTGCGAGGCCCTGGCCGCGGCCGGGACCCGCGGGATCCAGCTCATGTCCCGGATGCTCGAATAGCGGTCCTCCAAGCCCAGACCCGTGACGAAGGACCGGAACTCGGAGCGCTCGACCGTATTGCTGCTCGCGAAGAGGGCGCGCACCCCCATCAGGATCTGCAGGTAGGACTCGAGCCGCCGGTCGATCGCGGCGCGGCTCGTCGCCACCACCCGGTCGAAGCGCTCCTGCTCGTTCGCGCGCACGGTGCGCTCGGCGTAGCGCCACGCGCCGAAGGTCAGCAGCAGCGTGCAGGCGAGCACGACGTACGCGGGCCACGCGCGGCGGAGCGCGTCGAGGCGCGAAGGGGCGGGCGGGCCGGCTGCGCCGACCACGGCTCCGGAGCGGCTCGATCCGAACTGGCTCATGGCTGCTTCGTATCCCGCCCGACTCTCGGGACCGGCAAGGCCGGTGTTGATTCTATTGTCGATTCTACTCCGCCGCGCGCGAGCCACCTACGCTCTTGCGCTGTGCCGGGCCGCGGGTATACCGTCAACTTCGCATGCTGGCCCGCGTACTCCGTCCGCGGAATACTCGCCGTTTCGAGAGGAGTCAACGATGACCGAGGGCAGCCAGCTCATCCGGGGCCTGGAGGGCGTGGTGGCCGCCGAGACGCGCCTGTGCGACCTGGACGGCCGGAACGGCCGCCTGGCCTACGGCGGCTACGACATCGACGAGCTGGCGCGGCAGGCCACCTTCGAGGACGTGGCCTACCTGCTCTGGCACGATGAGCTGCCCGCGCGGGGCCCGCGCGAGCGGTTCCAGGCCGAGCTGGCGGCGGCGCGGCCCATCCCCGACGCGCTGGTCCGCGCCTTCGCCCTCATGCCTCGCGACACCGATCCCATGCGGGTGCTCCAGGCCTCCGTCGCGATGCTCGGCATGCACGATCCGGACGCCTCCGACAACTCGCGCGCGGCCAACCTGCGCAAGGCGGTGCGCCTGACCAGCCAGTTCACCACCGCCATCTGCGCCCATCACCGGGTACGGAGCGGGCTCGCCCCGGTGCCGCCGTCGAAGGAGCTCTCCCACGCTGCCAACTTCCTGTACATGCTCACCGGGGAGGCGCCGAGCGCGGTCACCACCCGCGCGGTGGACGCGAGCCTCACGCTCTACGCCGAGCACGAGCTGAACGCGTCCACCTTCACGACCCGGGTCATCGCGGCCACGCTCTCCGACATGCACTCGGCGGTGGCGGGCGGGGTGGGCGCGCTGAAGGGCACGCTCCACGGCGGCGCCGGCGAGGCGGTGATGCGCACGCTGCTCGAGGTCGGCACGCTCGACAACGTGGACGGCTTCGTGGACCACGCGATGGGCGAGAAGCGGCGGCTCATGGGCTTCGGTCACCGGGTCTACACCGCGGGCGACCCGCGCGCGACCATCCTGAAGGGCCTGGCCGAGGCGGCCTGCCGGCAGTCCGGCCAGGCGCTCTGGTACGACCTCGCGGTGGCGCTCCATGCCAAAGTCCAGACCGCCAAGCGCCTCATCCCCAACGTGGACTTCTACTCGGCGCCGCTCTTCTACTCGATCGGCATCCCGGTGGATCTCTTCACCCCGGTGATCGCGGCCGCGCGGATCGCGGGCTGGACCGCCAACCTGCTCGAGCAGTACGACGACAACCGCCTGATCCGGCCCCGCGCCGACTACAAGGGCCACCCCCGCCGCCCCTTCGTCCCTCTCGACAAGCGCTAACATGCGCCAGAACCTCACGCGCAAGCTCATCGACGCCCACCTGGTCTCCGGCAAGGCGGTGGCCGGCGAGGAGATCGGACTCCGCGTGGACCAGGCCCTGCTCACCGACACCAACGGGACCATGGCGTTCCTCCAGTTCGAGGCCATGGGCTTCGCGCGGGTGCGCCCGCACCGCGTGGTCGCCTACATCGACCACAATGTCTACCAGGTGGACTCGCGCAACTCGGACGACCACCGCTACCTCCAGACCGCCGCGGGCCGGTACGGCGCCTGGTTCTCCAAGCCGGGCAACGGCATCTGCCACCAGGTGCACTTCGAGTCCTTCAGCGTCCCCGGCCAGTTCGTGCTGGGCACCGACAGCCACACCCCGCTCTGCGGCTCGACCGGCATGCTGGCCATCGGCGCGGGCGGCCTCGACGTGGCGGTGGCCATGGGCGGCGGGCCGTATCACGTCGTGATGCCGCGCGTGACCTCGGTGTGGCTCACCGGCCGGCTCCGCCCGTGGGTCTCGGCCAAGGACGTGATCATGGAGCTGCTGCGCCGCTACTCGGTGCGCGGAGGCAGCGGCCGCATCTTCGAGTATGGCGGTCCCGGTGCGGGGACGCTGTCCCTGCCCCAGCGGGCCACCATCTGCAACATGGGCGCCGAGCTGACGCTCACCACCAGCGTGTTCCCGTCGGACGAGGCGACCCGCGAGTACTTCCGGCTCCTCGGCCGTGAGGCGGACTGGCGGCCGCTGGCCCCGGATGTCGACGCGGAGTACGACGACCGGATCGAGCTGGATCTCTCGAGCCTCGAGCCGCTGGTCGCGATGCCCGGGTCGCCGGACCGCGTGGTCCCGGTGTCCGAGGTCGAGGGGCTGGAGATCGAACAGGTCATGGTCGGCTCCTGCACCAACTCCTCGTGGGAGGACATGCAGGCGGTGACCCGCGTGCTCGAGGGCCGGACGGTGGCACCGTCGGTCTCCTTCGTGGTCTTCCCGGGCAGCCACCGCATCCTCGAGGTGATGGCGCGCGAGGGGCTGCTCGCGACCCTGCTCGCGGCGGGCGCCACGATCTCCGAGCCCACCTGCGGCGCCTGCGCCGGCATCGGCCACGTGCCGGCCTCGGGCGGGCGGAGCCTGCGCGCCTTCAACCGCAACTTCCCGGGCCGGAGCGGCACGAAGGACGACGCGGTCTACCTCTGCTCGCCGCTGACCGCCGCCGTCTCCGCCCTCACCGGCCGCATCAGCGATCCGCGCAAGGCGGGCACCCCACCCGAGCGGCACTGGCCGGCCACGCTGCTGGCCTCGGAGGCCGGGCTGATCCCGCCGCTGTCTCTGTCCGAGGCGGCGGGCGTCGAGGTCCTCAAGGGGCCCAACATCAAGCCGGTGCCGCGCGGGCGGCCGACCGAGGAGCGCCTGAGCGCGCCGGTGCTCATCAAGCTCGGCGACAAGGTCTCGACCGACGACATCTCGCCCTCCGGCACCGCGGTGCTGATGTTCCGCTCCAACGTGCCGGCCATCGCGGAGTTCTGCTTCCGCAACGCGGATCCCGACTTCGTCGCCCGCGCCCGCGCGGCGGGCGGCGGCGTCATCGTGGGCGGCGAGATCTACGGCCAGGGCTCCTCGCGCGAGGCGGCGGTGCTCTCCCCGCTCCACCTGGGCGTGCGGGCGGTCCTGGCCAAGAGCTTCGCCCGCATCCACCGCTCCAACCTGATCAACTGGGGCATCGCGCCGCTCGAGTTCGAGAACCCGGCGGACTGCGACGCCATCGAGCGGGACGACGTCCTCGACTTCGAGAGCCTGCGCGACAGCCTCGCGGCGGGCGGCGCCGTCGCGGTGGTCAACCGGCGCACCGGGGCGCGCTTTCAGATGCGCTCGATCCTGAGCCCGCGCGAGCGCGACATGCTGCTGGCCGGCGGCCTGCTCGCCCAGACCGCCGCGGCGAAATCCCCCCCTCACCCTGCCCTCTCCCCCTCCGGGGGAGAGGGAAATGATCGTCCCCTCTCCCCTGAGGGGAGAGGGTAGGGTGAGGGGCCGAGGAGACAACTGATGGCCCAGCATCGGGTCCGGGCGGTCTACATGCGCGGCGGCACCAGCCGCTGCCTCGCCTTTCACGAGCGCGACCTGCCCCCGGCGGGCCCGGAACGCGACCACATCCTGCTCTCCGCGCTGGGCAGCCCCGATCCCTTCGGACGCCAGCTCGACGGGCTCGGAGGCGGCATTTCCTCGCTCTCGAAGGCCTTCATCATCGGCGCGCCCACGCACCCGGACGCCCAGGTGGATTACACCTTCGCGCAGATCGAGGTGAGCCGGACCGTGGTGGACTACACCGGCAACTGCGGCAACTGCTCCTCGGCGGTCGGGCCCTTCGCCATCGACGAGCGCCTCGTGCCCGCCGCCGACGGCCTAACGACCGTGCGGATCCACAATACCAATACGAAGAAGATCATCGTGGCGCGCGTCCCGGTGGTGGACGGCGAGGCCGCGGTGCTGGGCGACTTCGAGCTGCCCGGCGTGGCCGGCCTCGGGGCCCGTATCGCGCTCGACTTCCTCGACCCGGGCGGCTCCCGCACCGGCCGCCTGCTCCCCTCCGGGCGGGCGCGCGACATCATCGCGGGCGTCGAGGCCTCGATGGTGGACGCCACCAACCCGATGGTCTTCGTCCGCGCGAAGGACCTCGGGCTGACCGGCACCGAGACACCACCGGCGATGGACGGCGACAAGACGCTCGTGGCGCGGCTCGAGGCCATCCGCGTGGGCGCCGCGGAGACCATGGGCATCCCGGGTAGCGCGGCCACCCCGAAGATCGCGGTGGTGGCGCCGCCCACCGCCTTCGTCGCGCTCGACGGCGCCGCCTACGACGCCGAGCAGACCGACGTGGTCGCCCGCTGCATCTCGATGGGCAATGCCCACCGGGCCTTCGCCCTCACCGCGGCCATGTGCCTGGCGGTGGCCGCCCAGATCGACGGCACGGTGGTGAGCGAGTGCGCGGGCGGCCGCGTGGGCGACCTGCGGCTCGGGCACCCGTCGGGCGTGCTCCCGATCGCGGCGGCGGTGGGCCGCCGGGACGGCGCGGCCTGGGCCGAGCGCGTGACCGTGTACCGGACGGCGCGGCGGCTCATGGAAGGCTACGTGAGGGTGCCGTGACCGCGGGCGCCCGCCCGCGCTGACGATGTCGCTCCCGACGCTCACCGACGAGCACGAGATGCTCCGCCGGACGGTCCGCGCCTTCGTGGAGAAGGAGGTCGTGCCCCAGGTGGACGCCTGGGAAGAGGCGGGGCGGATCCCCCGCGCGTTCTGGCGGCGGCTCGGCGAGCTGGGCCTCCTCGGGCTCGAGTTCCCCACCGAGTACGGCGGCGCGGGCGGCGATTTCCTCTCGAGCGTGGTGCTGGGCGAGGAGATGGCCCGCTGCCGGTCGGGGGGCGTGGCCTTCAGCGTGCTGGTCCACACCGACATGTCCTCCCCCTGGCTCACCCGCTACGGCACCGACGCGCAGAAGCGCCGGTACCTGCCGGGCATCGTGAGCGGCGAGACGGTGTGCGCCCTCGGCATCACCGAGCCGGGCACCGGCTCCGACATGGCGAGCATCACCACGCGGGCGGTACGCGACGGCGACTGCTACCGGCTGACCGGCAGCAAGATGTTCATCACCAACGGAGTGTACGGCGATCTCTACTTCGTCGCCGCCCGCGTGGCAGGGCGAGGTGAAGCCGAAGGCGAGCCGAGCAATTCGATCAGTCAAGGGGGCAAGAACAAGCGCCACCATGGCATCTCCATGTTCCTGGTCGAGCGCGACACGCCCGGCTTCACGGTGAGCCGGCGGCTCGACAAGATGGGCATGCGCGCCTCCGACACCGCGGAGCTGTCGCTTCAAGATTGCCCGGTGCCCGCCCTGAACCTCCTGGGCGAGGAAGGCCGGGGCTTCCACCAGCTCGCGGCGGGACTTCAGCGGGAGCGCATCATGGCCGCGGTGCTCGCGCTCTCCGGCGCGGCCCAGGCCCTCGAGGACACGCTCGCGTATGTGCGCGAGCGGCACGCCTTCGGCGAGCCCCTCGCGGCCAAGCAGGCCCTGCGGCACCGGCTCGCCGACATGGCCACCGAGATCGCGGCGGCGCGCCACCTCGTCTACCACGCGGCCTCGCTGTACACCGCCGGCCGCGACTGCGTCATGGAAGTCTCCATGGCGAAGCTCTTCGCCACCGAGGTGGCCAACCGGGTGGCCTACCAGGCGGTGCAGCTCCACGGCGGCTACGGCTACATGAGCGAGTTCCCCGTCGAGCGCTTCTTCCGCGACGTGCGCCTGTGGACCATCGCCTCCGGCACCTCCGAGATCATGCGCGAGATCGTCGCGAAGCGGCTGCTGTCGTGACCGCCGCCCCCGCCGCCACCCTGACCGCGGAGGGCCCGGTGGCCCGTCTCACCCTGGAGCGCCCGCAGGCCCGCAACGCGCTCAGCCGGGCCATGGCGGACGCGCTCGAGGCCGCGCTGGCGCGCCTCGCGCCCATGAACGAGACCCGGGCGGTCGTGGTGGCCGGCCGCGGGCGCTCCTTCTGCGCGGGCGCGGACATCGCCGAGATGCCCACGCTCTCCCCCGCGGAGGCGGAGGCGCTGGCCGGGCGCTGGCAACGCATCATGGACGGCTTCGCGGCCCTGCCCCAGGTCACGATCGCGGCGGTGCAGGGCCACGCCCTGGGCGGCGGCCTCATGCTCGCGATCGCTCAAGATCTCAGAGTGGCCGAGGCCTCCGCGCGCTTCGGGCTGCCCGAGGTCACGCTCGGCTTCAATCCCGGCTACGGCATCGCGCGGCTGCTCGACATCGCGGGCGGGGCCCACGCCCGCGATCTCATGCTCACCGCCCGCATCGTGGACACGGCCGAGGCCCACCGCATGGGCCTGGTCACCCGCGTGGTGCCCGACGGCGCGCTGGAGGCCGCCGCGCTCGAGCTGGCCCACGAGGTCGCGTGCTCGCCGCGGGGCGGGCTGGCCGCGACCAAGGCCATCACCGCCGACCTCCGCGCGGGCCGGGCCGGCGCCGAGCCCCGCGCCTACGGGGCGCTCCGCGCGGCCCCCGAGGCGCGGGCGCGCATCGCCGCATTCCTGAATCGCCGCCGGATCTCTTAGAGAAGCCCCGGACTAGAAAGGACACGTATGGCCGCCACCCTTCCCCTCCTCTACACCCACGTGATGGGCAGCCACGGCTTCCCCTCGTGGTTCTGGACCGCGCTCGACAAGATCAAGGCGGGCGAGTACGGGCAGACCGACGTGCGCGAGACCTTCGACGACGCCACCCAGCTCGCGATCCGCGACCAGGAGCGCGCGGGCATCGACGTGCTCTGCGACGGCGAGATGCGCCGCTACTTCTTCGTGCAGACCTTCTACGGCCGGATGGAGGGCCTCGAGCCGCTCGAACCGCTGCGCAAGGTCGGCCTCTACGCCTACGACAGTGTGCCGCGCTATCGCCCGACCCGGAAAATCACGGTGCCGAAGGGCCTCGGCGCGGTGGACGAGTTCAAGTACCTGGTGAGCCAGACCGACAAGCCGGTGAAGGCCACCTGCCCGGGGCCGGTCACGCTCTCGATCCACATCCAGACCCGGCCCGGCGACGCCTACGACAACGACCGGCTCGCGCTCTGCTGGGATCTCGTGCCCGCGGTCAACGCAGAGCTCAAGGCCCTCGCGGCGGCGGGGGCCACCTGGATCCAGGTGGACGAGCCCTCCGCGGCCATCGTGCCCGGCCAGGCCGCCGAGTACGTCAAGATGTTCAACGCCTGCGTGGAGGGCGTGAAGGCGAAGATCGGCTACCACGTCTGCTTCGGCAATCTGCTGTCGCGGCCACGGGGCAAGCGATCGTATCGCTGGATGTTTCCGGGACTGCTCGAGACCCGTTGCGACCAGTTCGTGTTCGAATACGCTAACCGAGAGATGGCCGAGATCGAGATGTGGAAGGAGATCGGGGTGGACCGTGACGTGGCCTGCGGGGTGGTTGACGTGAAGAGCTTCTACATGGAAACTCCCGAGGACATCGCGGAGCGGGTGGCCCTGTGCCTGCGATCCATCCCGGCGGAGCGCCTGTCGCTGCTGCCGGACTGCGGCTTCTTCCCGGTCCCGCGCTGGGTGGCGTTCGAGAAGCTCAAGCGTCTCACCGCCGGCGTATCGCTGGCGCGCAAGCGACTCCAGGGTTAGCACCTCATCACTCTCAAGGAGGAGAGCCTCATGGCGACGACGAGACGCGATTTCCTGACCATGGTGGGCGGGGCGGCCGCGGCGGGGATGGTGGCCGCGCCGGCGGTGGCGCGGGCGCAGGCCAAGAAGGGCGTGCCGACGGATCCGGTCAGGATCGGCGTCGTCGCCATCCGGGCCGGCATCGCGGCGCCGGTCGGGACGGC
>DASQAL010000183.1:0-5108 GCA_035635775.1 Candidatus Acidiferrum sp. | reverse complement strand
GCTCCGGCCCGTCACCATCAACCAGGGGCACGTCATGCGGGCGTGGTACGACATCCGCGCGCTCGCGGGCGTGCGGCGCGAGGACGAGGCGGGCGTGCGCCAGTCAGCGAGACAGATCGAAGCGCTGATCGCGCGGGAGCGCCAGCGCGGCATCGCCCCCGGCCGCCTGGTGCTGGCCGGCTTCTCCCAGGGCGGCGCCATGGCGCTCCACGTGGGCCTGCGCTACCCGGACCGGCTTGCCGGGATCCTCGCGCTCTCGTGCTACCTGCCGCTCGCCAGCACGTTGGCCACCGAGCTGTCGCCCGCGAACCGGGACGTGCCGATCTTCTGGGCCCACGGCCTCCACGATCCGATGCTCCCGCTGGCCATGGCCGAGCAGGGGCGCACGCAGCTCGCCGAGCTCGGCTACCAGATCGAGTGGCACCAGTACCCGATCCCGCACTCCGTCTCGGCGGAAGAGATCGCCGACGTCGCCCGGTGGCTCGAGCGCGTGCTCGCCGCGTGACGTCCACCCTCAGGAGGTGAGCCCATGCAGGACCGTCTGACCATGCCCATCGGGAACGCGATCTTCACCCAGCGCTCCACCCGCAAGCTGCGCCCGGATCCGATCCCGGTCGAGGATCTGCATCTGCTGATGGAGGCGGCGGTGAAGGCCCCGAACGGGGGTAACAACCAGGCGGGCCGCTTCCTGATCGTGAACGACCGCGCGAAGATCCGCGAGTTCGGCGCGCTCTACAAGGAGGCGTGGTGGGCCAAGCGCTGGGACGATCACAAGTGGACGAAACCAGAAGACATCCCGCTCACCGACAAGAACCACCGCTCGGCGATGGGGCTGTCCGAGGACATGAAGGACGCGCCTTGTGTTGTATTCGCGTTCACGGCGCCGGGCGGCGGCGCCAACTCGGTGATCCCGGCCTGCCAGAACCTCATGCTGGCCGCCCACGCCCTCGGCATCGGCTCGCTCCCGACCACGCTGCACGCCAAGGTGATGGACCGCTTCCACGCGATGTTCGACATCCCCAAGGAGATGACCTTCCACTTCTGCATCCCGCTCGGCTACCCCGCGGTGAAGTACGGGCCGAGCAAGCGGCGGCCGACCGCGGACGTCACCTCGCTCAATCGCTGGGGCGGAGCGGTCCCGTGGCGGTGACGCGCAAGCCCGCGGTCAGCCTCGCCGCCGTCCCCGGCCGCCGCAAGGCCACCGTGGACATGGCGAAGCGTCTGGAGGACGAAGGCTTCACCGGCCTCTACTGCCCGAGCTTCGGCGACGGCCTGGGCCTCTGCGAGGCTATCGCGCTGGCCACGCGCACCATCCCGATCGGCACCAGCATCGCCAATATCTACACGCGCCATCCGTTCGACTTCGCCCAGACCGCGGCCCTGGTCCACGAGCTGTCGGGCGGGCGCTTCCGCTTCGGGGTGGGCATCAGCCACGGGCCCGCGCACGAGCGACTGGGCGTCAAGCCGGGCAAGCCGCTCGAGGACATGCGCCGCTTCGTGCAGGACCTCAAGGCGGGCGCCAAGCAGGTGGGCGAGCTGCCGCCGATCACGCTCGCGACGCTCCGGAAGAAGATGACCGCCCTCTCCGCCGAGATCGCCCAGGGCGCGGTGTGGGCCAATGCCGCGCGCTCGCACATGCCGGAGTCGCTCAAGGCCCTGCCCGACGCCGCGCGCACCGGCCCCGAGTTCTTCATCGGCAACATGGTGCCGACCTGCATCGACACCGACCCCGCCGCCGCCGCCGCGGTGAACCGCCGCACCCTGGTCGGCTACGTGAAGCTCCCGAACTACCAGAACTACTGGATCGAGGCGGGCTTCGAGGAAGAGATGCAGGCGATCCGGAAAGCGATCGCGGCGGGCCAGGAGGACAAGATCCCGTCGCTGATGTCCGACCGCTGGCTCTCCCAGGTCACCCTCTACGGCAGCCCGACGGAAGTGCGCGAGGGCGTCGAGGCCTGGTACGCGGCGGGCGTGAAGACCCTGATCATGGTGCCCTCCTCCGCGAAGGGCAACCAGATGGCGGCGCTGCAGGAGCTGATCGACCTCTACCGCTGAGGCACGCGCGCGGCGGCTACCGGAAGCCGCCCGACGCGCCGATGCGCTCGCCGGTGACCCAGCCGGCCGCGTCGGAGGCCAGGAACACCGCGACCCCCGCGATGTCCTCGGGCTGTCCGAAGCGCCCGAGGGGTGTCCCGGCCACGATCTGCTTCTCGAAATCGCTGCCGATGAGCCCGGCGGCGTGGACACCCTCGGTCTCCACCCCGCCCGGGGCGATCGTGTTCACCCGGATCCGCCGGGGGCCCAGCTCCTTGGCCAGCACCTGCGTGACCGTGTCGAGGGCGCCCTTGGTCGCCGAATAGACCACCGAGTTCGGCGGCGCGGACGTGCTCGCCACCGAGCTGATGTTGATCACGCTGCCGCCCTTCGGGCCGAAGTGCTTGACCGCTTCCTGGATGGCCAGGATGGGGCCGAGCACGTTGGTGTTGAACTGCCGGTGGAAGGCGTCCTCGACCACCGATTCGATCGGCTCGAGCTGGTAGACGCCCGCGTTGTTCACCAAAACGTCGAGCGTTCCAAAGGCCCGCTGCGTCTCCTCGAAGAGCCGTCGCACGTCGGCCGCCTTCGCCACGTCGCCCTGCACCGCGATCGCTCGGCCGCCCTTGCCGGTGATCCCCGCGACCACCCGGTCAGCGCCCTCGCGGCTCGAGGCATAGTTGACGACCACCGCCGCCCCCGCCGCGCCCAGCCCCTTGGCGATGGCCGCGCCGATGCCCTTCGACGCCCCCGTCACGATCGCCACCTTTCCCTCGAGCTCGCCCATGTGCCCCTCCTGTCGCCGGCTCTCGCCCGACACCGGCTGGCTGTCATCGAGTAGGAGGGCTCCTGGGAGCAGAAGGATTCCGGCGGCTACTTGCGCGTTCTTGCTGGACCCGAGCTCCCGACGGCAACCGGCCGTGGTCAGAAGCCGTCCTGCGGGAAGGGCAATCAGATGGCGGCGCTCCAGGAGCTGATCGACCTGTACCGCTGAAGCGAGAAAGGACAGACGGGCGCTTTTCCCCTTGACAGCCTTGGCCGGGTGATTCGATCGGCCGGCGGCAGTCGTCGGCACATGTCGGTCCAGCATCCCGTAGAGACACGCGGCTGCACGGTCGGGTGTGGCCGGATCAAAAATCACTCCTCGTCCGGCGATCGCGCGGCCCGGGCGAACGCCGGCGACGCCGAAGACAGGGTATAGAGTCGCTCCAGATGAAGGAGGGCTCGCCATGGCGATGCAATTGCCTGCCCTGGTTCCCACGCCGACCCGCGTCGCGGCGCTTGACCGGCTCGGCGACGAGATCGCCGAGCTGTCCGCGCACCTGGATGCCGCCACCGCGCGCCTGCTCGCCCTGATCCGCGACTTTGACGCCCGCGGCGGCTGGAACACGGGCTTCCGCTCCTGCGCCCACTGGTTGAGCTGGCGCGTGGGCCTCGACCTGGGCGCCGCCCGCGAGCGGGTCCGGGTGGCGCGCGCCCTCGGGACGCTGCCCCGCCTGGCCGAGGCCCTGGCTCGCGGGGAGCTCTCGTACACCAAGGTGCGCGCCCTGACCCGCGTGGCCACGCCGGAGACGGAGGCCCGCCTGCTGGCGGTTGGGCGCGCGGGCACGGCCTGCCACGTGGAGCGCATCGTGCGCGGCTGGCGGCGGGTGGACCGGCAGGCCGAAGCCAGGGCGGCCGGCCGGAAGCACGCGGGGCGCGCCCTGCATGTCTACCAGGACGAGGACGGCACGGTGGTCCTGCGGGGACGGCTGACGCCGGACGTTGGCGCGCTGCTGCTCCGGGCGCTCGCCGCCGCCCGGGAAACGCTGTACCAGCGGGCGCGCGTCGCCGGGGGCAGCCCGCCGTCCGCTGACCCCACCCTGGCGCCGCCGACCCGGGCACAGCAGCAGGCGAACGCGCTGGCGCTGCTGGCCGAGACCGCGCTGCATCACGAGCTGGACCCCGGCGCTCCCGGCGAGCGGTACCAGGTGGTGGTCCACGTGGACGCCGCGGTGCTGGCGGACCCGGCGCAACCCGGCCAATCCGTGCTGGAAGAGGGGAGCCACGTTCCCGCGGAAACGTCTCGGCGGCTGGCGTGCGACGCGAGCCGCGTGGTGATGCGACACGACGAGGACGGGCGGGTGGTCGAGATCGGAGCTCGGACGCGGACGATTCCGCCCGCGCTGCGGCGGGCGCTGCAGCATCGGGACCGGACGTGTCGCTTCCCGGGCTGCCATGTGCGGGTCGGCCAGGGGCATCACGTGCGGCACTGGGCGCAGGGCGGGCCCACCACGATGGCAAATCTCCTCCTGCTCTGTCGGCGGCATCATCGGGCGGTGCACGAGGAGGGTTACCAGGTCGCGCGGGGACCGGACGGGGCGCTGCGGTTCCAGCGGCCGGATGGTCGGCCGCTGCCCGAGGTGCCGCCGCCCGCCGCGGTGCCCGCGGATCCCGTCGAGGCGCTGCGGGCGTGTCACGACGCGCGGGGCCTTCAACTGAACGGGCGGACGGCGTGCCCCCTCTGGCTCGGAGAGCCCCTCGACGTGGGATGGGCGATCGACGTCATGCACCCCCGGGCCGTGAAGCCGGCTCTTATTCGTTACCTGAACTAGGATAGCGGCCCGCACCGCGCCGGCGTACACCTAGTGGTGCGGGTGTGCTGTTGATTCGCTTGAACAACTCCTCGAAGCGCCTCAGCGTGTCCTCGCTCAGCTGCGAGCGCCCATTCCATGGTCACGAAGCGAGCCTGTCGTACGCACCGGACAGTCGACTCCCCGCGAGGTCCGGGCCGTCGAGGCGAAATCGGCTCACCATGCCGGTCGTGTCGGCCTCGAAAGTGAGCCTGAAGGGCCAGGACTCGACGTCGAAAACCCCGTGGGCGGCGCGGGGTAGCAGGCGGCTGCGCCACCACAGCAATCCCTCGATCACGAGGGCGTCGTCGCGCACTGACAGGCGCCCCTGCCGCCCGGTCTCGCTCCGGTACAGTCCGACGAACCGTGCGAGATCGGTCTCCGAAGGTGCGGCACTCGGCGGACAGGGCAGGCCTAGGAACTGTGCGATGAGATGGCGGCGGGCTGTCCAGTCCCCGATTG
>DASQAL010000182.1:0-1828 GCA_035635775.1 Candidatus Acidiferrum sp. | reverse complement strand
GCCCGGTGCCGGAGATGATGCCCCTGGGTGAAGCGCAGTCCGCACACCGGGAAACGGCAGCCTTGGTCCCGATGGTGGAGGGCGCGGCGTAAGGCGGGAGGAATTGTCCGGGTGCGGGCCCCGATCTCCAGTAGGCGGCCCTGATCGTCATGGCGCATCACCACCCGGCTGGCGTCGCACGCGAGGCGCTGGGACGTTTCCTGTGAAACAGGCCCCCGTCAGGCCGCCTCCTCCACGAGGACGACCTGGTAACCGAGTTGCTGGAGACGGCGGACATGATGGTGGCGCAAGCGTGCGGTGTTGCGCCGGTCGAAGTAGTCGGCCCCGAGGTCGTGATGTGGGACGCGGCGCTTGAGCATGTGCCACAGGGCCACGAGCATCGCGTGCTGCACGGCGACGATGGCTTTCTTGGCCCCGCGCCGCCCTTTGAGCCGGTGGTAGAGCGCCCGGTAGTAGCTCCGCTTGGTCCGCGCCGCCGCCCAGGCCGCTTCTTGCAGGGTCGCCCGGAGCCAGACGGCGCCTTGGCCCGTGGTGGTCGGCCGGCGCTTGCCCGCGCTCTCGTGGGTGCCGGGACACAGTCGCGCCCACGACGCGAAGTGCCCGGCGGTGGGAAAGACTCCCATGTCCACGCCGGTCTCGGCGAGGATCGCCTGCGCCGCGCGGGTCGCCACGCCCGGCATCGTTTGCACCAATGCCGCCGCCTCGGCGAACGGGGCCATCGCCGCCTCGATCCGCGCGTCGAGGGTGACGATATGGAGGTCCAGGGCCTCGATCAGCGACAGGTGCTGGCGGAGCAGGAAGGCGTAGTGCGGGGTCAGCCGACCCACCACGGCCTCACGGAGCGCGGCCTGCTTCTTCGTCCGGATGGAGCCCTGCGCCAGGGCCACGAGCGGCTCGGGGGCATCGCGGCCCGCACTCAGCGCCTCGAGGATGGCGCGGCCGGTCTTGCCCATGATGTCCGTGACCACGGTGCCGAGCTTGATGTTGGCGAGCTCCAGCGTCTTCTCGATGCGATTGACGTGATGCCCCCGCTCCCGGATGAGCGCCTTGCGCAACCGGGTCAGGTCGCGCAGATCTCGGACGGCGGGCGGCGGCACGAAGCTGCCCCGCAGCAGCCCGCATTCGAGCAGCTGCGCCAGCCACTCACAATCCCGCACGTCGGTCTTGCGGCCCGGCACCATCTGCACGTGCCGCGCGTTCACCAGCAGCACCTGGACCGCGCCCTCCAGCCCCGCATAGACCGGCCGCCAGTAGACCCCCGTGGATTCCATCGCCACGTGGGTGATCTCGTGGGCCGTCAGCCAGGTGCGCAGCTCCTCCAGCCCGCGCAGCGTGGTGGCAAAGGTCCGCGTCTCCGCCTGGCGGTCCCCACGCTGCGCGCGGGGCACCCGCACGCATCCCACGACGGTCGCTTTGTGCACGTCGAGGCCCGCACACCGGGCATACACGAGGTCCATGGCACCCTGCCTTTCTGGAGGGGCCAGGGCGTGTCCTCGGGAAAGAATTTCCTGATCCGTGATCACCGCGCACGCGCGGTGTCGACACGACGGGATACCTCGCCACGCCCCGGGTCAGGTTCCGCGTCGGGCTTCTCGCGGCACCAGTAACGTCACCGACCTCTGGGCCCCTCCACCGCGATCGTACTCAGTTTCATGCGCACGGGAAGTGGCGAGAGCCACATGGCGGGTTCCGAGGAAACGCGCGTGCCCCCCTCGAGGACCGACTGCCCCGGCTGCTCCGGGTCGGCCAGCACCTCGGCATCGACGTGGACCACCACCTGGTAGCGCTCCCCCGGAGTGCCGGGATCGAGCCCGTGCTGGAGCGCCGT
>DASQAL010000181.1:0-4575 GCA_035635775.1 Candidatus Acidiferrum sp. | reverse complement strand
CCTGCCGGACGTGCGTCGGGATGTAGCGGATGGCGTAGCCGATGCGGCGATCGGCGGAGCGGTTGGGCGGCGACCCGTGGAACATGCGCACGTGGTGCAGCGACATCTCGCCGGGGTGGAGCACCACGTCCACCGCGCGCGCCTCGTCCACCTCCACCATGATCTCCTGCCCGCGCGAGAACAGGTTGCCCGGCGCGAAGGTGTCGCGATGCGCGACCTGCTCGGTGTGGGTGCCCGAGATCATGCGCAGCGCGCCGCTCGTGATCGAGCTCTCCGAGAAGGCGACCCACGCGGTCACCACGTCCGGCTCGGTCGAGTCCTGGTGCCAGGACACGAAGGCCGGATCGCGGGCCTCCTTGATGAAGAAGCTCGAGCTCCAGCAGAGCAGGTTCGGGCCGAGGATGTCCTCGACCGCGTCCAGGACGCGCGGGTGGCGGATCAGCTCGTCGAGCCAGGTGAAGAGCAGATGGCCCTTGTGCCGGAACTCGCCGCCAAGCGGGCCGCCCCGCTCGCCCTCGACCGCCTCGAGCCGCGCGCGATAGCCGGCCGCCTCCTCGGGCGAGAGCACGCGGAGGGGGAAGTAGAACCCGTCACGGCGGTACTGCGCCACGGCTTCGGGGGAGAGGGTCTTCATGACGACAGGTCTATCTGCCGGCGCGAGCTGTCAAGCGGACTTCCCCCTCTCCCTCCCAAGGGGAGGGAGAGGGTAGGGTGAGGGTGGAAATGGAGCGCGCGAGGAACCGGCCCCTCACCCTGCCCTCTCCCCAGAGGGGAGAGGGGGAGCGTTGCGCGCGGCGCGCACCATGGCGTGGATGTCGGCGCGCGTCACCGGCACGCGCTCGATGCGGCCGCAGCCGAAGGGCGACAGCGCGTCCTCGATGGCCTGGGCGATGAGGGGATGCACCGGCATGATGCCGCCCTCGCCCGCGCCCTTGGCGCCCAGCGGGTTGAGCGGCGTCGGCGTCTCGAGGTGGCGGAGCTCGAAGCTGGGCGGCGCGTCGGCTGCGGTGGCGAGCGCGTAGTCCATGAGGGTCGCGGTGAGGCGCTGGCCGCCCTCGTCGTAGGCGAGCTGGACGTTCAGCGCGTCCGGCAGCCCCTGCACCACCGCGCCGTGGATCTGGCCGTCCACGATCGCCGGCTCGAGCACGTGGCCGCAGTCGTGCGCCACGATCCAGCGCAGGATGCGCACCGCGCCGGTGTCCGGATCCACCTCCAGCACCACCGCGTGGCTGCCGTTGGCATAGCTCGACTGCTCGACGCTGAAGACGTGGGTGTCCTCGAGCCCGGCGTCCTCCCCGGGCACCCGCCCGGCATGCGCCGCCGCCGCGACCTCCCGCCAGCCCAGCGTCCGGCTCGGCAGCCCGCGCACCGAGAACGTTCCGTTCTCGACCACGATGTCGGCCGGCGCCGCCTCGAGCAGGTGCGCGGCCACCCGCCGCGCCTTCTCCAGCACCGCGCGCGAGGCCAGCAGCGCCGCGCTGCCGCCGATCGCGGCGGTGCGGCTGCCGTAGGTGCCGCCGCCCGTGTGCACGAGCGCGGTGTCGCCGGTCAACACCTCGATCGAGTCGGGGTCGACGCCCAGATGCCGGCCGACCAGGCGCGAGAACATCGTGACGTGCCCCTGCCCCTGCGGCGCGGCACCGCTGACCACGGTGACCGCGCCGTCGGCATGCACCCGCACCACCGCGCTCTCGTTCGGCACGGTGGCGGTGGCCTCCACGTAGTTGACGACCCCGATGCCGAGGTATCGCCCTTCCTTCCGGAGCCGCGCCTGCTCCGTCCGGGCCGCGGGCAGGTCGAGCGTCTCCAGGGCCAGCTCCATGCAGCGCGGGTAGTCGCCGCTGTCGTAGTCCACCGGCCCGCGGCCCGCGGTGGTGAGGCCGGTGGCATACGGGTGCCGGTCGGCGGGCACCAGGTTGCGCCGGCGCAGCTCCACCGGGTCCATCCGCAGCTCCCGCGCCAGGGCGTCCATGGCCCGCTCGATGACCGCGGTCCCGTACGGGCGCCCGGCGCCGCGGTACGCGCCCGCCGGCGTGGTGGAGGTCATCACCCCGCGGAAGCGCAGGTCGAGTGTGGGAATCACGTAGGAGCCGACCGAGTGGATCATCGCATTCTGCGGCAGGTTGAGGCCGGATATGGTGTAGGCGCCCATCTCGTGGAGGAAGTCGTCGCGCATCCCGAGCAGTTTCCCGTTCCGGGTGGCCGCGATCTCGACGTCGTGCACCTGGTCGCGCTCCACGCAGGCCACCAGGGTGTGCTCGCGCCGCGTCTCGATCCACTTCACCGGCCGGCCGAGCTGCCGGGCCAGCTCCGCCACCGCGATGTACTCGGGGTAGTACATGCCCTTGGTGCCGAAGCCCCCGCCCACGTCGGGCGGCGCGATGACCCGCACGTGGTCCTCGGGCAGGCCGAGCTGGCCCGCGATCACCCCGCGATGGCGGTGGACCATCTGCACCGCGCCCCACACGGTCAGCCGCGCGTCCTTCCACTGGGCGACCAGCGCGCGCGGCTCGAGTGGGTGCGCCCCGCCCCGCGCCAGGCGGATGCGCGCGCGCACGGTCACCGGCGCGGTGCGGAGCGCCTCGTCCACGTCGCCCACCCGCTGCCGCCACTCCGCGACCACGTTGCTGCCGATCTCCTCGTGGAGGATCGGGGCGCCGGGGGCCAGCGCGGCTTCCACGTCCACCACCGCGGGCAGTGGCTCGTACTCCACGCGGATCAGGTCGAGGGCGTCCCAGGCCCGATAGACGTCCTCCGCGATCACCACCGCGACCGGCTCGCCCACGAAGCGCACCCGCTCGCGCGCCAGCGGCATGATCTTGCACGGCACCGGCAGCGCCGGGTGCGGCGCGTAGATCGGCATCGGCTCGCCCGCGGGCCCCAGATCCGCGGCCACGTAGACGCCCACCACCCCGGGCAGCCGGCGCGCCGTCGCCACGTCGATCGCGCGGATCCGCGCGTGCGCGTGCGGGGAGCGCAGCATCGCCGCGTGCAGGCACCCGGGCACGCGGAGATCGTCCACGAACTCCCCCGCCCCGGTGATCAGCCGCGGGTCCTCCCGCCGCCTAACCACCCCCGCATGCTCAGCCATACCTCTCCTCTATATCTCCCTCTCCCCCAGCGGGGGAGAGGGCAGGGTGAGGGGCGAGCCGTGCGCCGGCGCCCCACCCTCACCCCAGCCCTCTCCCTCCCGGGGAGGGAGAGGGAGTCATGAAGGACTACCCATCGGTGTCGACGGCGAGGCGGGAGCGCCAGTCTAGCGTGCGTGAGAGGAGCGGGCGCAGGGCCAGGACCACCAGGATGAGGCCGATCGCGAGCAGGATGACCGAGATCGGCCGGGTGATGAAGATGGCGTAGCTGCCCGCGGACATGGCCAGGGATTGGCGCAGCGACAGCTCCATCATCGGCGCCAGCACGAGCCCCAGCACGATCGGCGCGGTCTCGAAGTCGAGCTTGCGCAGCAGGTAGCCCACCACGCCCATCGCCAGCATGATCCAGACGTCCACCACGCTGCTGTTGACCGCGTAGACCCCGAGGATCGAGCAGACGAGCACGATCGGGTACAGCACCGGGTACGGCACCCGCAGCAGGTTCACGAAGAGGCCGACCAGGGGCAGGTTGAGGATTAACAGAATAACGTTGCCCACGTACATCGAGGCGATGAAGCCCCAGAAGAGCCGCGGGTCCTGCTGGATCAGCAGCGGGCCCGGCGTCACCCCGTGCACCATCATGGCGGCCAGCAGCAGCGCGGCCACCGGCACGCCGGGCACGCCGAGGGCCAGCATCGGCACGAAGGCGCCGGAGGTGGCCGCGTTATTGGCCGACTCCGGGCCCGCCACGCCGGCCACCGCGCCCTTGCCGAACTCCTCCGGATGCTTCGAGATCTTGCGCTCGATCGCGTAGGACACGAACGTCGAGATGACGTGCGCGGAGCCCGGGATGATGCCGATCAGGAAGCCGATCCCGGTGCCGCGCCAGATCGGCATGTGCGCGTCCCGCCATTCCTGACGCGACGGCAGGAGGTCGCGCAGCCGGGGGCGGATCACCGCGGGCGGATTGTCCTGCCCCGCGGTGAGCAGGATCTCGGCGAGCCCGAAGAGCCCGACCGCGACCGGCACCACGCCGATGCCGTCGCCCAGCTCGGTGACGCCGTAGGCGAAGCGGAAGTAGCCGCTCATCTGGTCGATGCCGATCATGCCGAGGAGCAGGCCCAGCGCCGCCATGGCCAGGCCCTTCAGCATCGAGCCGGTGTTCATGTAGGCGAGGACGAGGAGGCCCAGCAGCAGGAGGGAGAAGTACTCGGGCGGGCCGAAGCGCAGCGCGAACGCGGCCAGCGGCGGGGCCAGGAACATGAGCGCGACCACGCTCACCGTCCCGGCCACGTAGGAGCCGACCGCGGCGATGGTCAGCGCGGGCCCCGCGCGGCCCTTGCGGGCCATCGCGTAGCCGTCGATGCACGTCATCACCGAGGCGGCCTCGCCGGGGATGCGCATCAGGATCGAGGTGGTCGAGCCGCCGTACATGGCCCCGTAGTAGATGCCGGCCAGCATGACGAGCGCGCGGGTGGCGTCGAGG
>DASQAL010000180.1:0-3881 GCA_035635775.1 Candidatus Acidiferrum sp. | reverse complement strand
CAGGTGCAGGGCACCGAGCTGGTCACCCGCTACAACCTCTATCCGGCGGCGTCCATCTTCGGGGGGGCCGCTCCGGGCTTCAGCTCCGGACAGGCCCTCGACACCATGGAGCGGCTGGCCGCGCAGACGCTGCCGGAGGGCATGGCGTACGACTGGACCTCGACGAGCTACCAGGAGAAAAAGGTCGGCTACCAAGCGTACCTCATCTACGCACTCTCCATCGTGCTGGTCTACATGGTGCTGGCCGCGCTCTACGAGAGCTGGACGTCTCCCGCCGCGGTCGTCCTCGTCGTGCCCATCGCCCTCGTGGGAGTCCTCCTGGCGCAGCTGAGCCGCGGCTACGACAACAACCTGTACACGCAGGTCGGCCTGGTCCTGATGATCGCGCTCGCGAGCAAGAACGCGATCCTGATCGTGGAATTCGCCCGCGACCTCCACAACCGGGACGGCCTCCCCATCGCCGAAGCCGCCGTCGAAGCGACCCGGCGCCGGTTCCGGCCCATCGTGATGACCTCGTTCGCCTTCATCCTCGGCGTGGTGCCCTTGATGGTCGCCACCGGAGCGGGCGCGGCCAGCCAGCAGGCCATCGGCACCGTGGTGTTTGGCGGGATGATGGCCTCGACGCTCCTGGCCATCCCGTTCGTGCCGGTGTTCTACGTGGCGCTGGAGGGCATGAGCGAGCGGGTGCGGAAGGGCCGGCGGCCCCAGACCGCATCGCACGGGGAGCCGCATCCGCCATCTCGCCCGGAGGTCGCACCCGAGTAGGCGAGCACGGCGAGCGCATGGCATCCGGCGCCTCGGGTGGATTCCACCCGCAGGGCAAGCAGTTGCGTGGCGGTCGCGGCCTCGGCCCGCGGCGGCTACGTAGCGGGAAGTGATTCAGTTGCGCGGCCGATGGGGCAAAGTAGCTCGTTGGGCTCTCTTCCTCCTCGCATTATGGATCGCCGCTTTCTGGGTCGGAACGCACGGCGGCGGCCCGATGGGCTTCCACAAGCGAATACAGGAGGAGGTAAGAGAGCGACTTCAAGAGGAGCAGCGAGTTCGTGAGGGCGAAAAATAGGTAGCTCGGCGCCCCAGGTGGACGCCGCGCCAGCCGGGCGCCACCTCAGCGGGAACCGGTCCACGATCTCGACGTTCTTGCCCACCTTGAAGTCGGCGATCTTCCCGCGCGCGAGGGCAGATCGGTCATCGCACGGGGGCTTGCCCGATGTGCTCCAGGAGCTGGCGCGCGCGCGAGGCGGCCACCGCCAGATCCTCCGCCGACACGCCCTCCTCCCGGGTGCGCCGGATGTGGTCGAGGAGCCGCTGCGCCTGGTCCAGCGCCACGGCGCGTTCGTGATCGCCCAGGAGCTGAGGGATCAGCTCGAGGCTCTGGCCGGCCATGTCCTCGAGCGTACGCACCAGCAGGTCGCGGGCGAGCCGGCGCCGGCGCTCGTCGATCCCCCGCACGCCGAGCGCCCGGAACAGCGACTCGACCGCCGGCTCGAAGGTCCCGGCCCGCCACCGGCGGAGGCCCAGCCGCGTGTGGCCGCGCCAGAGCAGCCCGCTCACCCGCCGCCGTTGATCCCGCGGGAGGGCCTCGGCCACGGAGGCCTCGAGCATCACCCGGGTCACCTGAAGCGAGCCCTCGAGCGGCGCCTCGCCGCCGCCCCCTCGGCGGAGCGCGCGACGGAGGCGCCAGAGATCGCGCGCCACCGCGGTGGAGCAGACGTCCAGGAGGAACGTTGCCGTCTCCCGATCGACGTCGCCGCGATCGAGCGCGGGCTCGAGGAGCTCTCGCGCCTCGCCGCACTCGCGCCCGCGGATCAGCGCGGCCACCCGGGCGCGCCACTCCTCAGTCACGGTGGCGCGCGCCGCGCCCCGGGTCGAGGCCTCCCCCTCGGCGGGGATCGGCGCGGCTGCCTCTCGCGCGGCAAGCTCCGGTGGCGGGGGCATCGGCCGGCGGGCGAGCGCCCCCCGGAGTCCGGGCGTGAGGCCGGAATCCGGCAGCTCAGGCCGCGCGAGGCGCCGGCGGCGCCCGCGGAGCCAGGCGCGCGGATCGCCCTCGAGCGCGTCCGCCAGGCCGAGGAAGAGCAGGATGAGCGCGATCGCCCCGACCGCTGCGAGCAGGGCCTCCTCGACGGTCATGCGGCCCACCGTATCACGCCCACCTGGGCTTTCACGATCATTTGGCGAGCCGGCGCGGTATCATGCCGGGTATCGGAAGATCAACATTTTCAAGGAGACCTCATGCGTCGCGTCGCCGTGATCGGAGTGGGCGTCACCAAGTTTGGCAAGCACGATCGGACCAGCGCCGAGCTGTTCGCGGCCGCCGCCGCCGACGCCATCACCGACGCCGAGATCGCCCCGAGCGCCGTCCAGGCGCTCTACTTCGGCAACGTCACCGGAGGCGAGACCGAGCGGCAGCTCCACATGGGCCCGCTCGCCGCGACCCTGCTCGGGCTGCCCACCGTCCCCACCACCCGGTTCGAGAACGCCTGCGCGACCAGCCACGCCGCCTTCCGCCACGCGGTGATGGAGATCGCGAGCGGCGTCTCGGACGTGGTCCTGGTCGGCGGCGCCGAGCGCGTGCTGAACGTGCCGACCGAGTCCGCCACCGAGTTCTTCGCCTACTGCTCCGACGCCTCCCTCGAGCAGCCCGCCGGCCTCACCTTCCCCGGCGTCTTCGCGCTGATCGCGCGGGCGCACATGGACAAGTACGGCACCACCGAGGAGCAGATGGCCCACGTGGCGGTCAAGAACCACCGCCACGGCGTGCTGAACCCCAAGGCGCAGTTCCAGAAGGAGATCACGCTCGAGACCGTGCTCAAGAGCGCCTACGTGGCCGATCCGCTGAAGCTCTTCGACTGCTGCCCCTTCACCGACGGGGGCGCCGCCCTCGTGCTCGCCTCCGAGGACGTGGCCCGCCGCCACCGCCGCGCCATCTGGGTGCTCGGCACGCACGCGGCCACCGACACCATGTTCGTGCACGAGAAGCGCGACCTGGCCCGGGTGGCCGCCACCGAGCGCGCCGCCCAGGGCGCCTATCGCCAGGCCGGCAAGACCCCCACCGACGTGGACGTGGCGGAGGTGCACGACTGCTTCACGATTGCCGAGATCGTGGCCACCGAGGGTTTGGGTTTCTTCGAGCCCGGCACCGGTGGCCTCGCCGCCGAGAAGGGCTGGACGAGCCTCGGCGGCAAGCTCCCGGTGAATCCCTCGGGCGGGCTCAAGGCCAAGGGCCACCCGATCGGCGCCACCGGAGCCGCCCAGATCGCGGAGATCGTCGCCCAGCTCCGCGGCGAGGCGGGGAAGCGCCAGGTGGACGGCGCCCGGACCGGCCTGACCCATACGCTCGGCGGCAATACCGCGACGGTCCTGGTGAGCCTGTTCGGCCGTGACTGAGCGTGTGATCAACCTGAAGAGCTTCTTCGAGGAAGCGCGCGCGGGCCGGCTCACCGGCATCCGCTGCGGCGGTTGCGGCGAGCTCGCCATTCCCCCGAAGGAGTTCTGCGCGACCTGCCAGAAGCGCGACTGGCAACCGGTGCCGCTGGCGGGTGCCGGCACCATCGTGTCGTTCACGGTGATCCGCGTCGCCCCGCGGGGGCGCGGCGGCGAGGTGCCCTACGCGGTGGGGGTGGTCAAGCTGGAGGAAGGGGTGTCCCTGCTCGGCCGCATCGTGGACATTCCGTTCGAGGCGCTCAAGGCCGGCCTGCCCGTGCGCTTCCGCCCCTTGCAGATCGACACCCAGACCGTCATCGGCTTCGGCCCCGCCTGACCCCGTCTTACCGCGGGCTCTCGCCCGCTAGCCCGATCTTGATCCGCCGGTTGTGCCGGCCCTTGTTGTCGATCTTCAGGATGCGCAGCGGCCGGGAGCCCGCCGTCGAGGCCAGATGGGTCCC
>DASQAL010000179.1:0-45559 GCA_035635775.1 Candidatus Acidiferrum sp. | reverse complement strand
GAAATGGATGCCGCTGCCGCTCCCTTCCATGAAACCGCGGTTCGAGGGCGCATAGCCCGCCGCCGTCGCATAGAGGAGCGCCGTGCGCTCCCCGCTGATGGCCTCGCGTCCCGCTTTCCCATCTTCGAGCATCGCCTCCACCGCCGCAAGCGCCAGCAGGCACTCGCGGGTGGCGCGTCTCAGCCGGTCGTCGCGAGGCATGGGTCGGCCGAGCGACAGCACGTGGCGTCCCGGTACGCCCACGCGATTGTCCCCGGAGGACGCCTCGGCTCGCCGCGCCGAGGCGGAGAGAAAGCCGAGCGCCCGCAGCGCGGGAGCGCGCATCAGGCGCCGCCCTCGAGCACGAGGGCGGCGTTGCAGCCGCCGAAGCCCAGCGACGTGCTCAGGCTGATGCGGGGACGGCCGGCCCGGGCTCGACCCGGCACGTAGTCGAGGTCGCACTCAGGGTCCGCCTCTTCCAGATGAAGGGTCGGCGGGATCAAGCCGTGGCGCGAAGCGAGCAGGCACATGAGCGCCTCGAGCGTGGCCGCCGCACCCATGGTGTGCCCCATGCTGGGCTTGATCGAGTTCACCGGGATCGCGCGGGCGCGAGCGCCCAGCGCCCGCTTGAGGGCCGCGGTCTCGATGCGATCATTGAGCGGGGTGCCCGTGCCGTGCGCGCTGACGAAGTCGAGATCGGCCGGCGCCACCCCCGCCTGCCCGAGGGCGGCCCGGATCGCCCGCTCGAGGCCCTGCCCGGCCGGATCGGGCGCGGCGATATGGGAGCCGTCGCTGGCGCTGCCGTAGCCGAGGAGCGTTCCCAGCCGCGCGCCGCCGGCATCCCGTTCGCGCCGGAGCAGCACGAGGGCTGCGGCCTCCCCCAGGAGGAGTCCGCTGCGGCGCCGGTCGAAGGGGCGCACGACATCCCGCGTGAGAGACCGGAGCGCGTCGAAGCCGCGCATCACGAACCGGCAGAGGATGTCGCAGCCGCCGGCGACCACCGCATCGGCGTCGCCGTGCCGGAGCAGGTCGGCGCCCACGGCCAGCGCGGTGGCGCCGGAGGCGCAGGCGGTGGAGACGGTGATGACGGGGCCGGTGGCGCCGAGCCAGCGCGCCAGGTTGTGCGCCGGCGCATCGTAGAGGGCGCCGCGAAGCCGGCGTCGCCCTGGATCGCCCGCGAGCACCCTCTCCCCTTCCTCGACGCCGCCCAGCGCGGTGCCCACGACCACCGCCAGGCGCGCTGGATCCACCGGCAACGGGCGGAAGCCTGCCTGCACGGTCAGCTCGTCGGCGGCCGAGATGAGAAGGCGCGTGGCGCGGCACTCCGGGATCCGACTCCACGACTTGATCCGCGAGAGCTTCTTGATCTCGCCGCCGCGGCCCACGCGCAGGTCGCCGACGGGGAAACGCTCGATCTGCGAGATCCCCGAGGCGCCCGTGACCAGCGACGACCAGAACGTCTCGAGGTCCTGCCCAACGGGCGTCACCACGCCCGCCGCGGCGATGGCGATACGCTCAGCCGGCCGCGCGACCATCACGAACGTGTCTTCCGGGCTCTGCACTCCCCCTCACCTGACCCTGTCCTGGGAGCCTGTCGGAGAAACGCTCTGGCTAGAGCAATTATCATCGCTCTAGAGCAGCGGCCAGTAATACATCCTGAACGCGCGGATGGATCCCTCGGTGGTGTCGAAGAGCCGCGTGGCCACGAAGCGGCGCTCGTGGCGGTCGAAGGAGATGAGCCCGGGAGCATAGGGATCGTTGGGATCGTAGACCACGAACTCCACCGACCCATTGTCGCCGATCCGGTAATCGTAGGCCACCACCGTGTGGTTCAGCTCCCACTCGGGGAAGTTGGTCACCAGGAGCTGAACGAGGTGCCCCGCCTGGAGCTCCGTCATCACCTGGCTCGCCACGCGCTCCTGATGCCAGCCCGGGAAGGGAAAGATGACGCGCCAGTTGGTCCAGTGCACGAGCGTCCAGAACCGCCCGACCAGCCCCTCCTTCACCGCCGCCTCCTGGGCGCGGGAGAACTCGTGCAGCGAGGCGTAGCCGGGGATCACGATGCGCTGGTCGCGGGGCCACGGCTCCGACCAAGGAGCGTTGGCCACCACCTGCTTGACGCGCGCGACGTACTCCTCGGGGGTGAGGCGGGGCGCGGCGGGATCGAAGCGGGCGAAGCGCTGGAACTGCGTCACCGCCCGCAGCATGACGAAGCAGTAGTTGGCGTAGAGGTCGGGCTTGCCGGGATTCTTGCTGCGGCTCTCGTTGGCGAACGCGAAGGTATCCACCCCGAAGCGCAGCGTGTCGGGCGGGGACGGCCGGCGCACCGCCGCGTCGATCGGGGCGACCGACGCGCAGCCGGACACCACCACCGCCAACAAGAAGAGTCGTGCCGACGCCCACATCACGCGTCGTGCAGTGTACCGCACTTCAGCCCTGGATCGAATAGCCCCCGTCCACGGGAATCGCAGTTCCGGTGACGAAATCGGACGCGGGGCCGCCGAGAAACACCGCGATGCCGGAAAGATCGTCGGGCACGCCCCAGCGGGCCGCGGGCGTGCGGGCGAGCACGCGCTCGTGGAGGCCCTGCACCTCACGTCGGGCATTGGTGGTCAATTCGGTGTCGATCCAGCCGGGCAGCACCGCGTTGACCTGGATATTGTCGCGGGCCCACGCCGACGCGGTCGCCTTCGTGAGCTGGACGATGCCGCCCTTGGAGGCGGCGTAGGCGGGCGCGAAGGAGGTGCCGAAGATCGACATCATGGAGCCGATGTTGATGATCTTCCCGCCCCCATTCTTCTTCATGATCGGGTAGACCGCGCGGCTCGTGAGAAACGCGCTGGTGAGGTTGGTGTCGAGCACCTGCCGCCACTCCGCGAGGGTCAGCTCGTGCACCGGCTTGCGGATGTTCATGCCCGCGTTGTTGACGAGGATGTCGAGGCGACCGAAGCGGTCCACGGTGGCGCGCACCAGCGCGTTCACCGCCGCCTCGTCGGCCACGTCGGCCTCGATCGCCACCGCGGGAGCGCCGAGCTTGGCGAGCTCGGCGACCGCGCCCCGGCTCTTCTCCGCGTTGCGCCCGGAGACCACGACGGCCGCGCCGGCGGCGGCGAGCCCGCGGGCCATGCCGAGGCCGATCCCTCCGTTGCCACCCGTCACCACCGCCACCCGCCCCTTCAGCTCTCCATCCGCCACGAGCGCGCCTCCTGTGAGTCCACGCGCCGTCTCGGCGCGCGGTTGTCGATGGATCGTGGCGGAAGTTTACCCGGGATGACGCAGTGAAGAAAGGCCTGTAGATCCCTACGCGTCGGGGTCACAGGGCGACCCCGACGACAGGACCCGCCCGCCTCGCGCGAGGCTTCGAGGTGTTTTCGTCCGCGCCGGGCGGGTCAGCGCCGCGCGTGGATGAATTCGTGCCAGGTCACGCGGTGGCCGCGGAAGAAGTAGCCCATCATCACGAGGGCGGCGAGAAGGTTGCCCGCGAGAATGGTCCACCAGGGGACCGCCTCGAGCAGCCACTCGGCGAGGATCGCCACCATCGCCGCGAAGAAGACCTCGAAGCAGCAGAACAGCATGACGAAGGCGAAGAGCAGACGCGGCTCGCGATCGGCCAGCGCCAGCATCCCCGCCGCCGCGAGGCCGAAGAGGAGGAAGACGGCGCCGTGCACCACGGTGTACTGCAACACCAGCGGCATCGTGATCACGAGCGCCCCCGGCTCGCGCAGGCCGTGGAAGAGCGCGGCGCCCAGCAGGGCCGGGGTGCGGAGGGGCGCCCCCGCCGCCGCGTCGTAGGCGAGGAACCAGAGCGCGACCCCGACCGCGCCCAGCAGCCCGCCCACGATGCCCTCGCGCACCACGCGCGTCCAGAGCGGGCCCAGCAGGGCGCGCCCGAGCGCGCGATGGCCGACGAAGAAGTAGATGAGCATGCCGCCGGCGGCCAGCGCGTTGGCGGCGAGGATCGTCCACCAGGCGAGCTCGCCGAGCACCGGGTGGGCGAGCCACGTCACCACCGCCAGGAAGAACACCTCGAAGCACATCAGCGCGATGAACAGGGTCAGCACGCGGCTCGGCGCGCGCTGGGCCGAGACGATCAGGTAGGCGATGAGCACGCCGATCAGGGCGAAGACCACGCCGTGCAGCACCGTGTACTGCACGACCAGGTGAGCCGCGGTGGGTACCGTCGACGGATCCGTCACGCCCTGGAAGGTGGCGGCACCGAGCAGCGACGGCGTGCGGAACGGCCGGCCCATCGCCGCGTCGTAGATGAGGAACCAGACGGCCACGAGCGCGGCCCCGATCAGGCCGGCGATCACCCCTTCACGGAGGTAACGGGAATCGGAGGCCATGGGGACCCTCCTTCCAATGCAGATCCATCCAAAACAGGTCCAGATCCTGACCTTAGCGGTACCACCAACCGGCACCGAGGGCAAGTCGGCGGGAGCCGGAGCGTCAGGCGACCGTGAGCGCCTTCAGCAGATCCGCCCCGAAGAGGCCGACGCGCCAGTCGCGCACGCCCTCGACCTGTCGCAGCGCGGCAAGATCGGTGGGCGGTGCCGCGGCGAGGCGGTCGATGAGGCGCTGGGGAAAGAGCACGCCCGGCTCGAGGCCGATCTCCTTCGAGGCCTTGGTGCGCCACTCGCGCAGCGCCTCCCCGCGCCGCCGCTCCACCGCGGGCATATGAGGCCGCGGGGTCGGACGGTAGGCCGGCAGGTCCGCGGCGGGCAGCGCGAGCCCGCGCGCGATCGCCTCGAGGATGGCGGGGCCGGCACGGCGCACCACCGGCGGCGTGCAGCCCGGGACCGCCAGGACGCCCTCGGCGTCCTGGGGCCGCCGGGCCGCGAGCGCCACCAGGCTCTCGTTGCCCACGATCATGAACGGCGGGCGATCGAGCCGCAGCGCCAGGGCCTCACGCGCGGCGTGCAGCTCGCGCAGCACCCCGAGCCCGCGCGCGTCCAGCTCGCGAGCGCCCTTGAACTTCATGTAGGCGTCGGGGTCCGCCGGCTTCTCCGGCACCACCAGAGCGGCCAGCCCGGCGCACTCCTCCTCCACCCACTGCGCCCGGCCGATCGCGTGGAGGGCTTCCAGCAGGCGCTCCCGCAGCGGGATGAGATGGAGCACGTCGTCGAGCGCGTAGGCCTCCTGCTCGGGGGTCAGCGGCCGCCGGGACCAGTCGTCCTTCTGGCGCGACTTCACCGCGGTCACCCCCAGGTACTGGGTGAGTAGCCCTTCGAGCCCGAGCGCGGGCGCGCCGAGGAACCGGGCCGCCACCGCGGTGTCGAAGAGCGAGGTCACCGTCACGCCGTACAGGCGCTTGAGATAGGCGAGATCGTTGTCGGCGGCGTGCAGGACCTTGAGGGTTCCCGGGGCGGCCAGCGTGGGCCCCAGCGGCGAGAGGTCGCGCAGGGCGAGCGGATCCACCAGGTGTCCGCGCCCGCGCGCGTCGGCCACCTGCACCAGGCAGAGCTTGCCCGGGTAGTGATGCAGGCTGTCGGCCTCGGTGTCGATGGCCACCGCGCCCGCGCCTTCGAGCTCGCGGGCCAGCATCTCCAGGGCTTCGGGGGTCCGGATCCAGAGGGGAAGCGGCATGGTCGGCTCGGTTATACTACACCGTCGGCAACGCTACCTCAGGACGCTACCCCAGGAGGACGGCATGCAGATCGCGGGATCGACCACGGTGATCACGGGCGGCGCCTCCGGCCTCGGCCGCGCGACCGCGGAGCGCCTCCACGGCGGAGGCGGCGCGGTGGTGCTGCTGGATCTCGCGAAGTCGCCGGGCGCTCAGGTCGCCGCCGCCCTCGGCGAGCGGGCCCTCTTCGCGCCCGCCGACGTCACCAACCCCGACGAGGTCGTCGCGGCCCTCGAGGCGGCGGTGGCGCGCTTCGGGGCCGTCCACGCCCTCGTCAACTGCGCGGGCATCGGCACCGCGGACAAGACCTTCGGCAAGCGCGGGCCCGCCGATCTGGGCGGATTCGCCCGCACCATCCAGGTCAACCTCATCGGCACCTTCAACTGCATCCGGCTCGCCGCCGCCCAGATGGCCAAGAACGTGCCCAACCTCGAGGGCGAGCGCGGCGTGGTGATCAACACCGCGTCGGTGGCCGCCTTCGACGGCCAGATCGGCCAGGCCGCCTACTCCGCCTCCAAGGGCGGCGTGGTCGGCATGACGCTGCCGATCGCCCGCGACTTGGCCGAATTGGGCATCCGGGTCATGACCATCGCCCCCGGCCTCTTCGAGACGCCCATGCTGGCCGGCCTGCCCGAGCCCGCGCGCATCTCGCTGGGCAAGCAGGTGCCCTTCCCGCCCCGTCTCGGGCGGCCGGTCGAGTACGCGTCCCTCGCGGCCCACATCATCGAGAACCCGATGCTCAACGGCGAGACCATCCGCCTGGATGGCGCCATCCGCATGCAGCCCCGCTGAGAACAGGAGCGACCATGTACCATCCGCCGATCTTCTTCGATCCGCAGTTCACGATAGGGGTGATGGCGGGCTGGCTGCTCCAGGCCGCGGGGGTCGGCGCGCTGCTGCTGGCCGCGCTCTGGTTCTCCTTCGCAGGCGAGTGGCGCCGCGGGACCCCGGCGCCCACCGCATTCCGGGCGCTCGCCGGGCTCGGGCTCGTCATGTTCCTGGGCGGGATCCTCTGGCAGTTCGTCGGCTACTTCCGGACCGGCGTCCTCAGCTGGTGAGGCAGTCGCGCACCTTCCGCATCAGGACGTCGGGCGTGAAGGGCTTCTGCAGCCAGGCGGTCCAGCCCGCCTCGCCCTCGATCCGCCGGTCCTCGCTCTCCGGATAGCCCGACATGCAGAGCACGCGCAGACCGGGGCGGTGCGTGCGCAGCCGCCGCGCCAGCTCCGGGCCGCTGGCGCCCGGCATCACCACGTCGGTGATCAGCAGGTCGATCGGTCCCGGATGGGTCTGGGCGAGCCGCGTGGCGTCGGCCACGTCGAGCGCCTCCAGCACCCGGTAGCCGTTCATCTCGAGGACATCGCGGGCGAGCGCCCGCACTTCTTCCTCGTCTTCGACGACCAGGATGGTGGCCGGAGGAATCTCCGGATCAGGCATCGGGGAACGGCCGGGCCGCCGAGGACCGGATTGGCACTGTCCGGCACGATGCGCGCACGACCACACTCGCGTCTATTCGTACACGTACGTAATTTCCGCCCCGCGGCTCAGCCGTCGACCGTGAGGATCCCGCGCCCCACCGCGTAGCGGACCAGATCGCTCTGGCCGCGCAGCCGCAGCTTGCGCAACAGGTTCGCCCGGTGCACCTCCACCGTGCGCGGGCTGATGTTCAGCCGCGCGCCGATCTGCCCGCTGGTCTGCCCCTCCGCGGCGAGATGCAGGACCTCGCGCTCCCGCTGGGTGAGCGTGCGGTAGAGATCGAGGCCGGTGGGCACCGCGCGCTGCGCGTACGCCTCCACCACCTCCTCGGAGAGCGGCGGGCTCAGGTGCCGCGAGCCCTCCGCCACCGCCCGAATCGCCCGCACCAGCTCCGCCGCGCTCGAGCCCTTGAGCACGTAGCCGGCGGCCCCGCTCTGGATGGCCTCGACGACGTAGGCCGGGTTCGCGTGCATGGAGAGCACGAGGGCGCGCGTGCGCGGGGAGACCCGGGCCACCCGCCGGATGATGTCGGGCGCGTTCAGGCCCGGCATCACGAAGTCCACCACCAGCACGTCGGGTTTCACCCGCTCCACCAGGTCGCTCACGTCGAGGCCGCTCGCGGCCTCGCCCACCACCTCGAGATCCGGCTCGGCGGCGAGGAGCGCGCGGAGGCCCTGCCGGACCACGTGGTGATCCTCGGCCAGCACCACGGAGATCGTCTTAATCGTTCATTCTCCTGGCGCTAATTCTCCTGACGTTCATTCACCGGGCCGCCGCAGCGAGCCGTTGAGCGGGACCTCGGCGGTCAGCCGCACTCCCCGGCCCGGATGGGTTTCCACCGTGAGGTGGCCGTTCAGCAGGGCGGCCCGCTCGCGCAGGCCGGCGAGCCCCCCGCTCCGGCCGGTGCCGAGCACCGCGTCCGGGTCGAAGCCGGCGCCGTGGTCCTCGACCTGGACGCCCAGCACGTCGTCGGTGGCCCAGAGGCGCACCGTCACCTCGTCCACGTGGCCGTGCCGGGCCACGTTGGTCAGCGCCTCCTGGACGATGCGGTAGACGCCGGTCTCGGTCTCCGGGGCGAAGCGCCGGTCGAGCCCGCTGTGCTCGAGGTGGACGCGGATCTTGGTCTGGCTCATGTAGCGCTCGATGTGGCCGAGCAGCGCGGGGAGCACCCCCAGATCATCCAGGATGCTCGGCCGCAGGTCGAGCGAGAGCGCGCGGATGCGCTCGAGCAGCTCCTGCACCAGGGCCTGGGCCTGCCCGAGCCGCTCGCCCAGCGCGGGCGACTGCGGCTCGGGCACGTCGAGGGTGAGGCGCAGCCCGGTCAGGAGCTGGCCGATCTCGTCGTGGAGCTCGCGGGCCAGGTGACGGCGCTCCGCCTCCTGCACCTCCATCAGCCGCCCGGAGAGCCCCTGCAGGCGGCTGTAGAGCGTGGCGTTCTGGATCGCGATGGCCGCGTGGTCGGCAAGGCGGATCAGGATCGCCTCGTCCCGGTCGGTGAAGGACCGATCGGCGCGGTTGGAGACGTAGAGGAGCCCCTCGACCTGCCCGCTGATCCAGATCGGCACCACGAGGGTGGCGATGATGCCTTCCCGCCTGGCCGCCTCCGGGTAGTCGTCGCGCACCCGCGGATCGTTAGGGCGGTTCGCGGTGCGGAAGGGCCGGCCCGTGCTCCACGCCTGGCCCCCCGCGCCGCGGCCGCGCGCGATGCGCGGCGCGTCCGCTTCGTCCACCGCGTGGCCCACGCCGTAGCGGGCGAACATCGTGTCGGACTCGGCATCCCGGAGCAGGATGTGGGCGATGTCGCTCCCGCACAGCTCCCGGGCGGCCGCCGCCACCCGGCGCAGGACCGAGGCGGGATCGAGGGTGGCGGTGATGGTGCGCACCAGCCCGGACAGGGTCTCGGCCTCGACCCGGCGCCGCTCGGCGTCCGCGTAGAGCCGCGCGTTCTCGAGCGCTACCGCCGCCTGGTCCGCGAAGGCCTGGGCCAGGCGCACGTCGTCCTCGGTGAAGACCCGGCCGCTCACGTCCACCAGGCCGAGCGCGCCGATCACCTGCTCCTTCACGATGAGCGGCACCGCGAGGATGGCGCGGATCTGCGAGTTCTCGAGGAACGCGCGCACGTCGGGGGCGAAGCGCAGCCGCGGGTCGGCGAGGACGTTGTTGGAGACCACCGCCCGCCGCTCGGTGACCGACAGCCCGACCGCTCCGGTGCCGCGCGGGTACCGCAGCGGCCGGTCGCGCAAGGGCGACCGCCCCGAGCAGGCCGTTTCCTCCAGGGCGCCCGACTCGGGATCGAGGCGGAAGACAGAAGCCGCGAGCACGCCGACCAGATCCCGCACGCAGTCCACCACCCGCTGGGCGACGCCGCCCGGATGCAGCGACTGGGCGAGGGTGTGGCTCACGTTGCCGAGCGCCAAGCTCTCGCGGCGTCGCCGCTCCGTCTCCGCGAAGAGCCGCGCGTTCTCGAGCGCCACCGCGGCCTGGTCCGCGAAGGTCTGGGCCAATCGAAGATCTTCGTCGGTGTAGACGCGGCCGAGGAAGTCGCTCACCGCGATCCCGCCCACCACCTGCCCCTTGACCACCAGCGGTAGCGAGAGCAGCGACGGACAGAGGGCGTGCCCCAGGCCCATGCCCGGGGTCGACACGATACGGGCGTCCACCCGGACGTCGGGGCTGACCACCGGCTGCCGGCGGCTCACCGCGAGCCCGACCACTCCGTGGCCCGCGGGCATCACGAAGCTGGCATCGAGGAACCGCTCTGCCTCCCCCGAGCGGCCGATCACCGCGAGATCACCCGGCCCGGGCAGGATGCGGTAGAGCACGGCGGCGCGCACGCGCAGCGCCCGCAGCACCACGTCGGCGATGCGCTGGCCGAGCGCGGCCGCGTCGAAGGTCTCGGACAGGAAGCGCCAGACCTCCGCGAGGGCCTCCGCGGTCCGGCGCCGGGTCTCGCTCTCCGCGAAGAGCCGCGCGTTGCCGATCGCCACCGCCGCGTGGCTCGCCAGCAGGTCCACGATCTCCCGCTCCTCCGCGGTGGGCGGCGCGGTCTCGGAGAGGGCCACGTTGAGCACGCCCATCAGCTCGCCGCCCGCGCTGATCGGCACCCCGTAGTAGACCTTGAGGCCACGCTCCTCGCGCCAGACGGTGGAGACGAGCCGCGGATCGCCGACCGCGTCGGGCACCAGCACCGGCTGCCCGCTCTGGGCGACCGCGTGAGTGATCCCGCGCCCGAAGGGGATGACCTCGGCCACGCTCTCGAAGTCCGTCTCGTCCTCGTAGACCCCGCCCTTGGCCGCGAGCCGGTAGCCGCCCCGCTCCAGGTCCACCAGGCGCACCACGCAGAAGGCCCGCGGCCGCAGCGAGAGCACCGCCTCCACGACCTGGCGGAGGACGGTATCCACGTCGAGCGCGCTGGCCACGGAGCGGGCCAGATTCGCCACCTGCCGGAGACGGTCGAGAGAAACGTTCTGCATCGCTGCGGACTCGGACGTTAGCGGCCCGGTGCCGCCGTGTCAAGCTGACGGAAAGCGGCCCAGGCGCAGGTCGTGGATGTCGAGCGTCGAGCGGCCGTCGAGCAGCACCTCGGCCACCGTCTCGCCCACCCCGGGGGAATGCTGGAAGCCGTGGCCGCAGAAGCCCACCGCCAGGTAGAGCCCTTCCACGCCGGGGGCCCAGTCCAGGATGGCGCGGCCGTCGGGCGTGAGCGGCCGCAGCCCGGCCCAGGCGTGCCGGACCTGGGCGTGCTCGAGCGCGGGGATGCGCCGGACCGCCTTCTCGACCGCGAGCTCCAGCACGCTCCAGTCCACCCGCGCTTCGTACTCGGTGACCTCTCCGATATCGCCCGGGCTCATCAGGATGGCCCCCTGCTCGCTCCGGCAGTAGAAGCCGCTGCCGGTATCGGTCACGAGCGGCAGCGGATGGCGGATGCCATCGAAGGCGTCGGTCACGAAGATGTGCCGCCGCCGCGGGTCCACCGGCAGCTCGAGCCCGGCCATCCGGCCGACCAGCGGCGCCCAGGGCCCGGCCGCGTTGACCACGAGCCGCGTGGCGATGGTGCCGGCCGGGGTGAGGACACCGGTCACCCGCCCGTGCTCCACCACGATCCCGGTCACCGGGGTGCCTTCCACGATGCGGACGCCCCGGGCCCGCGCCTGGGCGGCGTAGGCCTGCACCACGTCGTTCGGCGAGGCGTGGCCGTCCGTGGGCCCCCAGACCGCGGCGAGAGCGTCGTCCACGTTCAGGGCGGGCACCAGGGCGCGGGCGTCGTCGGGGGCGATCACCCGCACGTCCGCGCCCATGCTCCGCTGGAGCGCGACGTTTTCGCGAAAGCGCGCCAGGGTCGGCTCGTCGGTGATCACGAAGAGGTAGCCCTCCTGGTGGAAATCGCAGGGCACCCCCATCTCGTCCTCGAAGCGCTTGAAGAAGGCGATGGCCCGGAGCGAGAGCTCGATCTCCACCCGGGTCGCGAACTGCACGCGGATGCCGCCCGCCGCCTTGCTGGTCGAGCCGGCGCCGACCGCGTCGCGCTCGAGCACCACCACGTCGCGGGCGCCGCGCCGACCGAGCTGGTAGGCGATGCTGGCGCCGATGGCGCCGGCCCCGATGATCACGATGTCGGCGCTGCGGGGGAGCGCGGGGCTCATCGAGCGGTCAGATCAATAGAGCGTCTTCCGCAAGCGCTCCTGCTGGTCGCGCTCGTAGTCCTCGACGCACGACAGCCCGGCCGGCTTGGCGTCGATCTGGTCCCACAGCATGCGCGCCATCGAGGGCAGCCCGGCCACGTCGGGCCACCGCTCCCGCTCCCAGAGGCCGGAGCGCTTGAAGGCCTTCGCGCAGTGGAGGAAACACTCCTCCACCTCCACCCCGATCGCGACCTTGGGCCGCTTGCCCTGCACCTCGAGGCGGTCCAGGATCTCCCGGTCCCGCACGATGTAGGCTCGGCCGTTCACGCGCAAAGTATCCTCGCGGCCGGGGATCAGGAAGATCATCCCCACGTGCGGGTTCTCCATGATATTGGTCAGGCCGTCGATGCGGTTGTTGCCGGGCCGGTCGGGCACGACCAGGTGCCGGTCGTCCAGCACCAGCACGAACCCGGCGGCGTCGCCCTTGGGCGAGACATCGCAGCGGCCGGCCGCGCTCGAGGTGGCGACCAGCACGAAGGGCGCGCTGGCGATGAAGGCGCGCGAGTGAACGTCGAGGCTCGCCCGCTCCTTGAGCACGGCGCGCTCCATCGGCGCCCCGAAGATGGCCCGCAGCTCCTCCCGGGACGTCACGGTGTCCTTGAACATGGCCCGTCTCTCCTCGCGGCTAGCCGCGCGTGAGCGGCTTGTAGCGGATGCGATGCGGGGTGTCGGCCGCCGAGCCGAGCCGCTTGTGCCGGTCGGCCTCGTAGTCCTCGTAGTTGCCCTCGAACCAGACCACCCGGCTGTCGCCCTCGAAGGCCAGCATGTGGGTGGCCACCCGGTTGAGGAACCAGCGGTCATGGGTGATCACCACCGCGCACCCCGCGAAGGACAGCAGCGCGTCCTCGAGGGCGCGGAGGGTATCCACGTCGAGGTCGTTGGTGGGCTCGTCGAGCAGCAGCAGGTTGCCGCCGCTCTTCAGCAGGGTGGCCAGGTGCACGCGGTTGCGCTCGCCCCCCGAGAGATCGCCCACCTTCTTCTGCTGATCGGAGCCCTTGAAGTTGAACGAGGCCACGTAGGCGCGCGAGGCCATCTGGCGCGTGCCGAGCTGGAGCTGTTCGGCGCCCCCCGAGATCTCCTGCCAGACGTTCTTGGCCGGATCGAGGGCGTCGCGGCTCTGGTCCACGTAGGCCAGGCGCACGGTCTCCCCGACCTGCAGCGTGCCGCGGTCCGGCTTCTCCTGGCCGGTGATCATGCGGAAGAGCGTGGTCTTGCCCGCGCCGTTGGGGCCGATGACGCCCACGATGCCGCCCCGCGGGAGGCTGAACGAGAGGTCCTCGATCAGCAGCCGGTCCCCGTAGCCCTTGACGAGCTGCTCGACCTGCACCACCACGTCGCCCAGCCGCGGGCCCGCCGGGATGATGATCTCGGCCTGGCCCTCGCGATCGCGCCCGCCCTCCGCGAGCATCTCCTCGTAGGCCTGCAGGCGCGACTTGGACTTGGCCTGGCGCGCCCGCGGCGACATGCGCACCCACTCGAGCTCACGCTCGAGGGTGCGCTGCCGCGCGGTCTCCTGCTTCTCCTCGACGGCGAGGCGCTGCTTCTTCTGCTCGAGCCAGGAGGTGTAGTTGCCCTCCCACGGAATGCCCGCGCCGCGGTCCAGCTCGAGGATCCAGCCCGCCACGTTGTCGAGGAAGTAGCGGTCGTGGGTGATCGCCACCACCGTGCCCGGGTACTCCTTGAGGAACTGCTCGAGCCAGGCCACCGACTCCGCGTCCAGGTGGTTGGTAGGCTCGTCCAGCAGCAGGAGATCGGGCTTCTGGAGAAGCAGTCGGCAGAGCGCCACCCGCCGGACCTCGCCGCCGGACAAAGTGCCGACTGCTGCGTCACCCGGCGGGCAGCGGAGGGCGTCCATCGCGATCTCGACCGTCCGGTCCAGGTCCCAGCCGTTGGCCGCCTCGATGGCGTCCTGTACCCGTCCCTGCTCGGCCAGGACCTTCTCCATCTCGTCGTCGTCGAGGGGCTCCCCTAGCTTGGCGTTGATCTCGTCGAAGCGGGTGAGGAGGCCGCGGACCTCGGCGACGCCGTCCTCGACATTGCCGCGCACGTCCTTCGCGGGGTCGAGCCGGGGCTCCTGGGGCAGGAAGCCCACCCGCACGCCGTCGGCCGGCCATGCCTCCCCGAGAAACTCCGTGTCCACCCCGGCCATGATGCGGAGCAGCGTGCTCTTGCCGGCCCCGTTGCCGCCGATCACGCCGATCTTGGCCCCGGGATAGAACGACAGCCAGATGCCCTTCAGGATCTCCCGCTTGGGCGGGACGATCTTCTTCAGATCCTTCATCACGAAGATGTACTGGTGCGCCATAGACCCCGGATCATACCAGCGAAGTGGCTTTTAGGATTGACAAAAGCGCCGCCCACCACCTATAAGATACGAACCGTGCATGCGGCCGTGGGCGCCGATATTCTGTCCGTTCGGAACGTCTCGATGCGCTTCGGGGGTATCGTCGCCCTCGAGGACGTCTCGTTCGACATGGCGGCCGGCCAGATCGTCGGGCTCATCGGCCCCAACGGGGCGGGCAAGACCACGCTGTTCAACTGCGTGAGCCGGCTGTACACGCCGAACAGCGGCGACCTGGTCTTCGAGGGCAAGTCGATCATCCGCGACACCCCGCATCACGTGGCCGCCCTCGGCATCGGCCGCACGTTCCAGAACCTCGCGCTCTTCCCGAGCATGACCGTGCTCCAGAACGTGATGGTGGGGGTGCACGCGCGCACCGGCAGCGACTTCCTGAGCAACGCGCTGCGGCTGCCCTCGGTGAGCCGCGAGGAGCGGATGATGCGCGAGGCCGCGATGGAGGTCATCGCCTTCCTCGAGCTCGATCGGGTCACCGCGCATCCCGCGGCGGGGCTGCCGTTCGGCACGCTCAAGCGCGTAGAGCTGGCGCGCGCCCTCGCGGGCAATCCCAAGCTCCTGCTCCTCGACGAACCGGCGGGTGGGCTCAACCACGAGGAGGTCGCGGTGCTCGGCGGCATCCTGCGCGCCATCCGCAACCGGCGCGGCGTAACCGTGCTCCTCGTCGAGCACCACATGAGCCTGGTCATGCAGGTGTCCGATCGCGTGGTGGTGCTCGACTTCGGCCGGAAGATCGCGGAAGGGCCGCCCGCCGCCGTCCAGCGCGATCCCGAAGTGATCCGCGCCTACCTCGGAAGCGAGAGCTGATGCCTGCCCTGCTGGAGGCGGAGAACCTCGAGGCCCAGTACGGCTGGACCAAGGTTCTCCACGGGCTCTCCTTCGCGGTGGAGGCGGGCGGCATCACCACGATCCTGGGGGCCAACGGGGCCGGCAAGACCACCACCCTCCGCGCGGTGTGTCAGATGGTCAAGACCAGCGGCCAGGTGCGCTTCGACGGCCAGCGCATCGACGGCAAGACCACCGAGGACATCGTCCGGCTCGGCATCGCCCACACCCCCGAGGGGCGCGGCACCTTCGTGGATCTGACGGTGGAGGAGAACCTGCGGCTCGGCGCCTACGCGCGGCGGGACCGGATCGGCCTCAACGAGGACTACGACAAGGTCTACGAGTATTTCCCCGTGCTCGCGCAGCGGCGCCGCCAGCAGGCGGGCACGCTGTCCGGTGGCGAGCAGCAGATGCTGGCGGTGGCGCGAGCCCTCATGTCCCACCCGAGGCTCCTGCTGCTGGACGAGCCCTCGCTCGGGCTGGCCCCGCTCGTCGTCCGCGAGATCTTCCGCATCGTGCGCACCATCAACCAGCACGAGCGGGTGAGCGTGCTGCTGGTGGAGCAGAACGCGTCCCTCGCGCTCGACCTGGCCCACCACGTCTATCTGCTCGAGACGGGGCGGGTGGTCATGTCCGGCCCGGCCGCCGAGCTGAAAAAGAACGACGCCATCCGTCGCTCCTACCTCGGATACTGAAAGGCGCGCATGGACATCTTTATCCAGCAGGTCGTCTCGGGGCTCGCGACCGGCGGGATCTACGCGAGCCTGGCGCTGGCCCTCGTGATGATCTACCAGGCCACCGACGTGGTGAACTTCGCCCAGGGCGAGATGGCGATGTTCAGCACCTACCTCGCCTGGTCCCTGCTGCAGGCGGGCGTGCCCTACTGGGTCACGTTCTTCGCCACGGTGGCCATCGCCTTCGTGGGCGGGCTCCTCATCGAGCGCGTGGTGATCCGGCCGGTCGAGAACGCCCCGATCCTCACCATCGTGATCGTGACCCTGGGCCTGCTCGTGATCCTCAACAGCGTGGCCGGCTGGATCTACTCCTACATCCAGAAGCCCTTCCCCAGCCCGTTCCCCAGCAAGCCAATCCAGATGGGCAACATCTTCTTCGGCGCCCACGACGTGGGGGAGATCAGCGTGACCCTCATCGTGCTCCTCCTGCTCTTTCTGTTCTTCCGCTACACCACGCTCGGGCTGGCCATGCGGGCCGCCGCCCAGAATCCCGTCTCGAGCCGGCTCTGCGGCATCCGGGTGAGCTGGATGCTCGGCCTGGGCTGGGGCCTGGCCGCCGCCTTCGGCGCCATCGCGGGCATGATGGTTGCCCCGATCGTCTTTCTCGACCCGAACATGATGGGCGGCATCCAGCTCTACGCCTTCGCGGCGGCCACCGTCGGCGGGTTCACGAGCCCGCTGGGCGCGGTGGTCGGCGGCCTCCTGGTGGGCGTGACCGAGAACCTGGTCGGGACCTACGTGTCGTTCATCGGGACCGAGCTCAAGCTGACCGTCGCCCTGGCCATGATCATCATCGTGCTCCTGGTGAGGCCCACCGGCCTCTTCGGTCGGACCACCGTCCGCCGGGTCTAGCGATGGCGTCGGAAACCGGCGGGGTGACGAAGACGGCCGAGGGCGTGGGCGACGTCGCGGCCCCGTCGCGGGGCGCCCTCTCGACCCGCCCGCTGGCGGTGGGCGCGCTCGTCGTGGTCCTGCTGGTCGCGGTCTCCCTCCCCTTCACCATGAGCAACTTCCGCCTCTTCCAGTTCACCCAGGTCCTGATCTACGCCATCGCCCTGCTCGGCCTCAACATGCTGACCGGGTACAACGGCCAGTTCTCGCTGGGCCACGGGGCCTTCTATGCGCTCGGGGCCTACACGACCGCGATCATGATGGACAAGTGGGACATCGGCTATGGATGGACGATCCCGGTAGCGGGAGTCCTCTGTTTGGTCGTCGGGTTCCTCTTCGGCCGGCCCGCGCTGCGGCTTGAAGGTCTCTACCTCGCGCTGGCGACCTTCTCGCTGGCGCTGGCGGTGCCGCAGATCCTCAAGTACTTCGAGCACTGGACGGGCGGCTCGCAGGGCATCGTGCTGAACAAGCCCAAGGCACCCTTCGGCCTGCGGCTGAGCGAGGACCAGTGGCTCTACTGGCTCACGCTCGCGGTCGCCATCGTGCTCTTCGTCCTCGCGTACAATTTGCTGCACGGGCGCACCGGGCGGGCCATCGTCGCCATCCGCGACAACCACATCGCGGCCGAGGCGATGGGGGTCGACAACGCGCTCTACAAGTCGGTGGTCTTCGGGGTGAGCGCGGCCTACACCGGCGTCGCGGGAGCGCTCTCCGCCGTCGCCATCGCCTTCGTCGCGCCCGATTCCTTCAACGTCTTCCTGTCCATCACGCTGCTGACCGGGATCGTCATCGGCGGCCTCGCCACGATCTCCGGCGCCATCTACGGCGCGCTCTTCATCCAGTTCGTGCCCAACTGGGCCCAGGACATCTCCAAGGCCGCCCCCTGGGCCATCTTCGGCCTCTTTCTCATCGTCTTCATGTACGTGATGCCGTACGGAATCGCCGGTTTCCTGCGGCTCCTGTGGATCCGCGTGAGCCGGTCGATGGTTATCAGAAGAGGAGAGGTCCGGTAGTAGCAGTATCACCTTCAACCCGAACGGGAGGACACCATGAGTATGGCCAAGCGGTTCCTGGCCCTTCTGCTGGCTCTCGGCCTGACGTCCCTGGTGGCGGCCGCCGACGCCGGCGCGCAGACGGTCGTGGGCGTCACCGCCACCGAGATCAAGATCGGTAACACCAACCCCTACAGCGGCCCCGCGTCGGCCTACGGCACCATCGGCAAGGCCCTCGGCGCGTACTTCAAGAAGGTCAACGACGAGGGGGGGATCAACGGCCGCAAGATCAACTACATCACGTACGACGACGGCTACGCCCCGCCCAAGACGGTGGAGATGGTGCGCAAGCTCGTCGAGCAGGACCAGGTGGCGCTGCTCTTCCAGACCCTCGGGACCCCGCCCAACAGCGCCATCCACCGCTACATGAACCAGCAGAAGACGCCGCACCTGTTCGTGGCCACCGGCGCTACCAAGTGGAACGACGCGAAGAACTTCCCGTGGACCATGGGATACCAGCCCAACTACCAGACGGAAGGGCGGGTCTTCGCCGCGCACATGCTGAAGAACCAGCCGGACGGCAAGGTCGGCGTCCTGTACCAGAACGACGACTACGGCAAGGACTACCTCAAGGGGTTCGAGGACGCGCTCACCGAGGCGGGCAAGAAGAACCTCATCGTGATGAAGCAGAGCTACGAGGTGACGGACCCGACCATCGACTCTCAGATCGTGAACCTGAAGAACAGCGGCGCCACCGTGTTCTTCAACATCACGATCCCGAAGTTCGCGGTGCAGGCCATCAAGAAGGCCCACGACATCGGCTGGAAGCCGACCCACTACCTGAACAACGTGTCGAGCTCGCTCAGCACCGTGCTGAAGCCGGCGGGGCTCGAGGCGTCGAAGGGTCTGATCACCGCGCTCTACATGAAGGAAGTCACCGACCCCAAGTGGCGGAACGACAAGGGCTTCCTGGAGTGGGTGGCGTGGATGAAGAAGTACTATCCGGAAGGCGCGCTGGACGACCAGGCCAACGGCTACGCCTACAACGTGGCGATCCTGATGACGCACGTCCTCAAGCAGTGCGGCAACGACCTGTCGCGGGAGAACATCATGCGGCAGGCCGCGAGCATCAAGGACCTCGAGCTGCCGCTCCTGATCCCCGGCATCAAGGTCAACACCAGCGCGACCGACTTCGCGCCCATCGAGCAGGAGCAGCTCGCGCGGTTCGACGGCGAGAAGTGGGCCGAGTTCGGCGAGATCTTCGACGCCTTCCGGAAGTAGTAGCCGGTCCCGAACGCCCGGAGTCCGTCCGGCGGCGCGGGCAGCAAGAAACCGGCGGGGGTGCACCCCCCGCCGGTTGTGCTTTGTGTCGGGGTCAGGTCCTGGATCGGGACGAGCCAGACCCCGGCAATGTCGGAATGTAAGACCTGACCCCCGCCGGGGTTACTGGCCCTGGGGGGCGGCGGTGGGAGCAGGCGCAGCGGAGCCGGGCTCGGGGCCTATCGAGCCGCCGCAGCCCATCGGGCCCGCCACCTGGTGTCCGGGGCACACCTGGGTGAGGACCGACCGCGAGTCCGTCCGCAGAGCGCTGCGGGCATCAACTGCCATGGGGCTCTCTGGAGCGGCCGCGACGGCCATCGGCGCCGAGGCCGCTGGGGTGCCACAGCCCATCGGACCGGAGGCCTCCTGGTCGCCGCAGGCGTAGATGCCTTCCAGTGTCGCGCCGCGCTGCCTTTCGCGGCCGTTGGCCACGATGAGGTAGCCCACGATCAGCGCGATGGCACCCGCCGCGGAGGCCAGGGCGAGCATGAGCTGGGGATCCATCGCGTGCGCAGGGGCCGGCGCGGCCAGCGTGACCAGCCCGACGACCATCAGGACCACCGCCACGAGCTGGATCCAGGGGGTGTGGCGCTTCATGCCCCCGAGTATATGCCAGCCCCATTTTCTCTCCACCAGGGAATCTCCAGCCGCCGGGCCGACTTGGGGGGCGTGTTCCAGGCCCGCCCAGGGCCGATCGGATTGACCGGGGAGCCCGTCACGCCCTTGAGGCGGGTGGTGCCCAGCGCATCCTCGCTCCCCCAGCGGCCCCAGTTCGACAGCGTCTTCAGCCGGGCCGGCCCGCTACTTCTTCTCGCCCGAGTAGATCTTCATCACGGTGTCCAGGAACCGCAGCGCGTGGTCGCGCGGCCGCTGGAACGAGTTGCGCCCGATGATGGAGCCGAAGCCGCCGCCGTCGCGGATACCGCGGCACTCGTCGAAGATCGCCTCGTCGTTCTCCTTGGTGGCCCCGCCCGAGAAGATCACGATGCGGCGCCCGTTGAAGGAGGACTGCACCACGTGGCGCACCCGCTCGCTCAGCGTGGCCATCGGCACCTTGGCCTTCTCGTAGGCCTTCTTGGCCTCGGCCTGCTCGATGTGCTCGGTGGGCGGCTTCACCTTGATGACGTGGGCGCCGAGCTGGGCCGCGATCTGGGCCGCGTAGGCCACGACGTCCAGACCCGTCTCGCCCGCCTTGCTCACATCAGTCCCGCGGGGGTACGACCACACCACCGCGGCCAGCCCGTTGGCCTTGGCCTCCTGGATCATCTCGCGGCACTGCTGGTACATGATCTGGGCCTGGGACGAGCCCGGGTAGATCGTGAAGCCCACCGCGACGCAGCCGAGCCGCTGGGCGTCCTTGACGGAGCCGGTCACCGCGGAGAGCGGGTCCTTCTCGTCGTGGAGCACGTCGTGGTTGTTCATCTTCAGGATCAAGGGGACCTCGCCCGCGAACTCCGCCGCCCCCGCCTCCAGGAAGCCGAGCGGCGCCGCGTAGGCGTTGCAGCCGGCGTCGAGGGCGAGCTGGAAGTGGTACGACGGGTCGTAGGCGGGCGCGTTGACCGCGAAGCTGCGCGCGGGGCCGTGCTCGAAGCCCTGGTCCACCGGCAGGATGACCAGCTTCCCGGTCCCGGCCAGGCGTCCGTGATTCAGGAGCCGGGCGAGGTTCGTCCGCGTCCCCGGATTGTCGCTGCTGTACCAGCTCAGGATCTCTCGAACCCGCGATTCCATAGGCGTACGTGTCCCTTTCCGGTTGCGGAGTTATCGACGATAGAACTCGTCGGCCATCGCGACGTCCTCGGGGCTGCCGAGGATGACGGCCGCTCGCTGGTGATAGTCGGTGGCGACGAGCTCGAGCACGCGCTCGAATCCGGTGCTCGAGCGGCCGGCCGCCTGCTCGACGATGAAGCTCATCGGCGCGACCTCGTACAGCAGCCGCAGCTTGGCCTTGGGCTTCTTGGGATCGCTCCAGTCGGCCGGATACATGAAGAGCCCGCCCTCCAGCAGGGTGCGGTGGACGTCGGCAACCATCGCCCCCGAGTACCGGAGCGAGTAGGGCCGGCCGCTCGCCTTGTCCGGGGTCTTGAGATGCTCGACGAAGGCGCGCTGGCCCGGATGCCACGAGTGGATATTGCCTTCGTTGATGCCGTAGGCCTTGCCGCGCCGGGGGATCCGCATGTCGGGATGCGTGAGCAAGAACTCCCCGGTCTCCGGGTTGAGCGTGAAGCCGTGCGTCCCCCGCCCCACCGTGTAGACGAGCATGGTGGCGGGCCCGTACATCACGTACCCGGCCGCGATCTGCTCGGTGCCCCGGCCGAGCGCCTGAGGCCCCGCCGGGATCTTCCCCATCGAGGGGCGCAGCGAGAAGATCGTGCCCACCGCCCCGTTGACGTCGAGGTTCGAGGACCCGTCCACCGGATCCGCGCACACCACGAGGCCGTGGGTGCCGCCCGCGTCCATCTCGACGGGCTCCGTGGCCTCCTCGGAGATCAGCGCGGCGCACGCGCCGGTCTCCCGGAGCGCGCTCACCATGGTCTCGTGGCCCCAGGCGTCGAGCTTCTTGACCTGGTCGCCGGAGGCATTGGCCCCACCCGCGTAACCGAGCCGGTCGTGCAGTGCAGCGTGCGCCAGCTCCCGAGCAATCACGGCGGCGACGCGCCCGATGCGGCCGACCACGGCTGCAACATTTCGGGCATGCTCGGTCGAGAGGGAGGCTTGCTGGGTCGAGAGATGTTCCGATAGCGTCATCGGCGAATCGGCCATGGAATCCTCTCGTCGTTGAGTCGGATGGCGCGATGCAGTAGCGCCTTCCGATGATGCTAGACGATCACCTGTACTCAGTCAACACACGCAGGTCTTGCAGACTTGTGCTTAGATGCACCAATCATGGACGGGGGATCGGCTCGCTGGAGGGCGCTCGGCCTGCTGTCGCTGGCCGAGCTGCTGGCGCTCTCGCTCTGGTTCAGTGCCTCCGCGGTGCTCCCCGCCCTCTCCCGCGAATGGGCCCTGGGCGACGGCGGCCGTGCGGGCCTGACCATCGCGGTACAGGCCGGCTTCATCGTCGGCACCCTCGCCGCCGCGCTCACCAACCTGCCGGACGTCCTGCCCGCCCGCGCGCTCATGATGTGGGGGGCGCTGGCGGGCGCGCTCACGAACGCGGTGCTGGCGCTCTGGGTGGAGCACCTGCCCGCCGCGCTCGTCCTGCGCTTTCTCACCGGGGTCTGCCTGGCCGGCACCTACCCGCCCGCGATGAAGATCGCGGCGACCTGGTTCCGCGAGGGCCGCGGTCTCGCGATCGGGCTCCTGGTGGCCGCGCTCACGGTGGGCTCGGCCGCGCCGCACCTCATCCGCGGCCTCACCGATCTGCCCTGGCGCCACACCCTGCTCGCCGGCTCGCTGCTCGCCATCTTCGGCGCCCTCGCGGTCACGCTGGTCACCGAGGGCCCGCATCGCTTTCCGCCGGCCCGCTTCGACCTGCGCATGGCCACCGCGGTGCTGCGCGAGCGCGGGCCGCGGCTGGCCTGCTTCGGCTACTTCGGTCACATGTGGGAGCTCTACGCGATGTGGGCCTGGCTGGGCGCCTTCCTGGCCGCGAGCCTCGAGGCCCGCGGCGGCGGCAGCTACGCCGGGCTCAATGCCAGCGCGGCCACCTTCGTCTGCGCGGGGCTGGCCGGCGGCGTCGGCGCCTGGGCGGGGGGCGCGCTCGCCGACCGCTGGGGCCGCACCACGCTGACCATGGGGGCGATGGCGCTCTCCGGCCTGTGCGCCATCCTGATCGGGCTGACCTTCGGCGGACCGCCGCCCCTGACCTTGCTGGTGGCGGTCGCCTGGGGTGTCACCGTGATCGCGGACTCGGCCCAGTTCTCCACCGCGGTCACCGAACTGGCGCCCGCGGCCTATGTCGGCACCGCGCTCACCACCCAGACCTGCCTGGGCTTCGCGCTGACCATGGTCTCGATCTGGCTGATCCCCCCGGTGGTCGGATGGGCCGGCTGGCGCTGGGCCTTCGCCATGCTGGCGGTGGGGCCGGCGCTGGGGGTCTTCGCCATGGCCCGGCTGCGGGCCATGCCCGAGGCCCGGCTCATGGCGGGCGGCCGGCGCTGAATCGGCCGCATCCCGGGGCATCTCCGGCGCATCATAGGGGGCGGGAGGCGACCACCCATGAAGACGATCAAGGCCCTCGTGCTCGCGATGGCAACATTCCAAGCCCTGGGCCTGGGGCCGATCGGGATGCCCGCGCCCGCCGCGGCGGTGAGCGCGCCGTCGGGGATCGATGCGCGGATCCGCCTCGACTGGGAAGCCGGGACCAAGCGCGGGGGCAAGCCGGTGATCCAGGGCTACGTCTACAACGACTACGGCCGGCCGGCCACCGACGTCCACCTGCTGGTCGAGACGCTCGACGCCTCCGGCGCGGTGGTCGCGCGGACGATCGGCTTCGTGCAGGGCGTCGTCCAGTTCAACGACCGCGTCTACTTCGAGGTGCCGCTCAAGGCGACCGGCGCGTCCTACCGGGTCACCGTGACCTCGTTCGACTGGAAAGGTGGAGGTGGGGGCGGCGGGATGTAGCCGCCACCTGAGCTACGCTCAGGTGACTTTGCGGCAGACCCTGGGCGGGATCACCTGAGCTACGCTCAGGTGACTTTGCTGTACACGCCGGGCGGGATCACCCGGTAGACCGCGAGCGGCTGCGAGACGTTCTTGAAGGTGCGCTCGCCGAGCGCCTCCAGCACGAAGAGCCCGGCGATCCGATCGGCGGTCACCTGGCCCACCACGATGTCCCCGCCCTCCGCCGCGCCCGCGAACCGCGCCGCGATATTGGTGGTGGGCCCGGTCGCGGTGAAGGTCCAGCGCTGGGAGGCGGCCCCGCCCAGCTTGGTGGCCCCCACCAGCGCCTGGCCGGTATTGATCCCCATGTGGAGCGCGATGGCCGGGAACACCCCCGCGTACTCCTCGTTCAGCGCGGCCGTCCGCTGACGGATCGAGAAGGCGGCCCGGGTCGCGTTCAGCGCATGGTCCTCGTCGCCCCCGCCGGGCCCGCGCGGCTGCTTCTGGAAGATCACCATGAGCCCGTCGCCCGCCGTCTCGTTCACGTCCCCGTGGTGGCGGCGGATGATCTCGAGGAAGCTCGAGAAGTAGGTCTGCACGAGCTGGTTGAGGCGCTTGGCCTCGAGCTGCTCGGAGAGCCGCGTGTAGCCCGCGATGTCGAGGAAGAGCACCGAGACCTCCTCGTTGCGCTTCTCGAGGCTGGTCGCGCTGGGATCCCGCTCGAGGAGCTCCTTGACCGCGTCGGGGACGAACTTGGAGAGCTCGCCCTTGAGCTGCTCGAGCACCTCGAGGCGCTGCCGCGAGGCCTGCAGGTTCTCGAGCGCGGTGGCCAGCTCGGTATTGCGGGCGGCCAGATCTTGTTGAGCCTGCGCGAGGTGGCCGGTCATGTCGTTGAGGGCTCCACCGAGCTCGGCCACCTCGTCGCCGGAGGTGGCGCGGGCCCGCACCGCGAAGTCGCCCGCGCCGATGCGCCGGGCCACCGCGGCCAGCTCGTGGATCGGCCGCACCACCACGTAGCGCATGGCCACCGCCAGCACCGCGGCCGCGGCCACGATGGTCAGGAGGCCGATCATGATCTGGCGGTTCCGCTGCTTGCGCACCTCGGCCATCACCGGCTCCATGGAGGTGGCCGCCTGGATGACCGCGCGCACCTTGTGGTCCGAGCCGTGGCAGCCCTGGCAGCGCTCCTGGTTGGGGATCGGCCGGTACACCGTGAACACGCTGGCGCCGTCGCGCGACTCCAGCGCCTCCTGGGTCTGCAGCGTGTCGAGCGCCCGGGTGAAGAGCGGCCCCGCCATGGTGCGGCCCGGCTCCCGGCGCATCTTCTCGATCGAGGCCATCACGCCCTTGGGCAGCTCCGCCTCCTTCGACACCTCCCGGAGCGTGGCGAGGTCCGTGAAGGCCTCCACCCCGTTGCGGCGGTAGACCACCAGCCCCTGGACCACATTCGTATTGCGGAGGTCGTCGATGATGCCGCGGGTGATGTCGGGCCGCTCGGAGAGCATGGCGGTCTCGATGCTCGAGACCAGCGTGCCGATGAGCTGCCGCGCCGCCATCTTGTTCTGCTCGACGAGCAGCTCGCTCTCCCGCCTGATCGTGAGGATGGTCGCGACCCCGAACCCGATGATCAGCACGAGGATGATCAGGACGGTGATCTTGGTGGTCAGCCGGATGCGCATGGGGCGGGCCTCAGACGCGCGAGACGCGGCCGGCCCAGTAGGGCTCGCGGAGCTGGCGCTTCAGGAGCTTGCCCGCCGCGTCGCGCGGGAAGACGTCGTGGAAGGAGACCTCTCGGGGCACCTTGTAGCCGGCCATGTGCCCCCGGCAGAAGGCGGTGATCTCCTCGGCGGTGAGCGTCTCCCCGGGGCGCACGTGGAGCGCGGCGTGCACCCGCTCGCCCCACTCCTCGTCGGGCACCCCGAAGACGGCGGCGTCGAGCACCTTGGGGTGGCGGTGCAGCACGTCCTCGATCTCGGCCGGGTAGATGTTGACGCCCGCCGAGATGATCATGTCGCGCTTGCGGTCGCAGATGTAGTAGAAGCCCTCCACGTCCACGTAGGCCACGTCGCCCACCGTGTACCAGTCGCCGCGGCGCATCTTGAGCGTGGCCTCGGGATCGCGGTAGTACTCGTCGAGAATGCCGGGGAACTCGCGCACGTAGAGCTCGCCCGGCTCCCCGGCCGGCACCGGGCGCCCGTCGTCGTCCAGCAGCGCGATCTCCTTGCCCGGCGCCGCGCACCCGCACGAGCCCGGCTTGCGCAGCACATCCTCCGGCCGGAGCACCGTGTTCACCCCCAGCTCGCTCGAGCCGTAGAACTCGTAGAGGGCGGGCCCGAAGTGGGCCACCACGCCCTCCTTCACGCTCATCGGGCACGGCGCCGCCGCCATGATGATGGCGCGCATCGAGGACACGTCGTAGCGCGCCCGGACCGCCTTGGGCAGGTCCACGATGCGCTTGAGCAGGGTCGGGGCCATGAAGGTGCTGGTGCAGCGGTGGCGCTCAATCTGGGCCAGCGCCAGCTCCGGATCGAACTTCGGCATGATCACCACGGTGCCGCCGACCAGGTGGGTGTAGAGCGCGAGGCCGCCCGGTGCCGAGTGGTACATGGGGCCGGCCACCAGGTGAACGTGGGCGGGGTCGAGCAGATCCATGGCCCGCAGCGTGTCCATCAGGTCTTGCGGATTGATCCCCCGGCGCAGGGCCCCCTTGGGCTTCCCGGTGGTCCCGCCGGTATAGATGATGGAGGCGCCGAAGCCCTCGCCGCCCCGGGGCTCCACCGGATCGGGCCGGCCCGCGGCCAGCAGGTCGTCCACGTGCACGCCCCAGGGCCGCCGCTGGGATCCGAGCAGGATCCACTGCTGCACCCTCTTGGCCTGAGCGCGGATGGTCTCGACGATGGGCAGGAAGCGGTCGCTCACCAGCACCGCGACCGCGTCGGAGTGGTCGAGGATGTAGACGACCTCCTCGGCCACCAGCCGGTGATTCATCGGCGCCGGGATCAGCCCGGCCGCGCGCGCGGCGGCGCCGGCCAGATAGTGCTCCAGCGAATTCTCCGCGTAGACAATGACGTGGCCGCCGGGCGGCAGCCCGAGGCCGACGAGACCGTGCCCCAGTCGGTTACGCCGGGCGATGAACTCGGCCCAGCTCCAGACGCGCTCGCCTTCGAGGAGAGCGGGCTTCGCGGGATGCCGGGCGGCGTGCGCGGCGAGAACGTCCATCGCTCCCGCGTGTGTAGCATGAATCGGGCGGGGGCGGCAACGGGTCGCCATTTCACGGCCGCCTCGGGCGGGGTCAAAGGGTAAGATGTCCGACCAGGAGGAGGACCCCATGGCGACCGATCGATCGTACGTGACCGAGAACCAGACCCAGCTCGCCCGGCTCGAGGCGCTCGTGAACAAGCTTGGCGACCGGGAGCTGTCGCGGCCGCTCGAGGCCGGCTGGACGGTGGCGGGAGTGCTGGCCCACCTGGCATTCTGGGACTACCGCATCGTGACCCTGCTCGATGCCTGGGGCGCCGACGGGCGCGGGACCCCCCCGCCCGCCTACCATGAGGCGGCGGTGAACTGGATCAACGACGCGGGGAAGCCGCTCTGCCTGGGGCTGCCGCCGCGGACCGCCGCGCGCATGGCCCTCGACGCGGCGATGGCCGCGGATCAGCGCGTCGCCACCCTCACCGACACCGCGCTCGCCGCCAACACCGCCGCGGGCAGCCCGATCAGCGTGCGTCGCGCCGAGCACCGGCGCGAGCATCTCGACGAGATCGAGCGGGCCCTGGCGGCCCGCTGAGCCGGGCTACCAGCGGGTAACCGCCGTCGTGAGCCGGACTACCAGGCGGCAACCTGCCTGACGCGGATTACCAGCCGGCATAAATCCCCTCGCGGGTGGTCGGGGCGGGCCCGCGGGTCTGGTCCCACTGCTTCTGCAGCAGCACCTGGTAGAGGCCGATCGAGCCGCTCGCGAAGGCCACCGACGAACAGGTGAGGTAGAGGAGCCAGGTCCGGTAGGTCTGCTCGCCCACGATCGCGCGCGCCTCGTCCACGCGGGCCTTCAGGCGCTCCGCCCACTGGCGGCACGTCCGCGCGTAGTGGAGCCGCAGGTTCTCCAGGTCGAGCAGCTCCCAGCCCGCCCGTTCCATCTCGGTCAGCGTCTCGGTCACGCCCGAGAGATCCCCGTTGGGGAACACGTAGCGGTACAGGAAGTCGGTCTGGCTGGTGCGCTTCCAGTGGAACTCGTGGTGGATGCCGTGGTTCAGGTAGAGACCCCCGTCGACCAGCATGTCCTTCACCCGCCCGAAGAAGGACGGGTAGTTCGGGATGCCCACGTGCTCGATCACCCCGATCGCCGCGATCTTGTCGTACCGCGCGCCCGCGGGCAGGTCCCGGACGTCACGGTACTCGACCAGGCACCGCCCCTCGAGCCCCTCCCGCTTGATGCGCGCCGCCGCCCAGTCGGCCTGCGCCTTCGAGAGCGTCACCCCGTGGGCGCGGACCCCGTAGTGCTGGGCGGCCCAGATGCTGAAGCCCCCCCAGCCGCAGCCGATGTCGAGCATCCGCTCGCCCGACTGCAGGCGCAGCTTGCGGCACACGAGATCGAGCTTGTCCTCCTGCGCCTGCTCGAGCTTGCCGTCCGAGTCGCGGTAGTACGCGCACGTGTAGACCATCAGCGGGTCCAGGAAGAGCGCGTAGAACTCGTTCGAGACGTCGTAGTGGTGGGCGATCGATCGGGCGTCGTATTCCTTGGATCGCGGAGACTGGGTCATGGCGCCACCTCTCGCATGCCAAAGATGGAATCGAACACGATCCGACGTCGGGCCGCCTCCGAGCCCAGGACCGCCCGCACGCCCCACCGGGCCAGCGCGTCGGGCAGACTCGAGAGCTTCCGCTGGAGCCAGCCGAGCTCGCCGGGGCCGTAGCGCGCCACGATCTGCCGCGCGTACCCGTCGAGCGGCGTGCCCTGGCGGATCAGGGCCGTCACCGCCTCCGCGGCCAGCCGGCCGCTGCGGATGGCGGGCCCGATCCCCTCGCCCGACATGTCCCGGGCGAGCCCGGCCGCATCGCCGATGAGACAGAACCGGGCGCCGGAGAGCCGACGCGGCGCCTGCCGCCGCACGACGTACGCGTGCCCCTTGAACGGCTCGATCGGCAGCCCCTCGGGCAACCGGCCCGACGCGCGCAGGGCGGCCACCAGCGCGTCGCGCCGGTGGGGCAGGCTGCCGTCGCCGCCCTGGGTGCACCCCACGCCGATATTGATGAAGTCGCGCTTCGGGAAGTACCAGCCGTAGCCGCGGAGGTCGGGCTCGACGTAGAGCTCGGGCGCGCCCAGGAACGGCTCGAGGCGCGCGACCCACTCCGGCGGCAACCGCGTCTCGCTCTCCTGCGCCACCACGATTTCCTCGCGCCCGGAGACTTGCCCGAGGACCCGCGCCACCGGGCAGCGATGGCCGCCCGCGCCGATCACGACCGGCGCCTCGAAGGCCCCGCGATCGGTCTCGACGCGCACCCGGTCGGCCTGCTCGGAGACCCCGGTGACCCGGATGCCCCAGCGCACGTCCGCGCCGGCGGCGGCCGCGCGCTCGAGCAGGTAGTGATCGAACTCGCGGCGGATGATGCCGTAGCTGGTGGGCCGCCGCCAGCCCGTCTCGTGGCGCGAGCCCGCGAACTCGAGGACGCACTGGTCGAACGGCTGGATGGTCAGCGGGTACTTGTCCGGATCCACCTCGAGGTCGGCGAGCGCTTCCGGCGTCACCCACCCCGCGCAGATCTTCACCCGCGGGAAGACCGCGGCGTCGAGCACGAGGGGGCGCAGGCCCGCCCCGGCGAGCCGCCAGGCGGCGGTGCTGCCGCCCGGCCCGCCTCCGACCACGATCGCGTCGTAGCCCATCACCGCCTCCACAGCGACAGGAAGATCGACAGCTTCTGGAGCGGCGTCAGCCTCACGTTCTCGACCACGTTGGCCACGTCCATCGCCCCGAACAGGTCGCCTTCCAGATCGATCCGGCTCTGCACGTAGGCCTCGGCGAAATTGTACGGCGAAGGGTCGCGGATCAGCGAGAGGAACATTTCCGGGCTCTTGATGACCGCGATGCACTCGGGCCGGTCGGATCCGAAGCGCACCTCCTGGCCGTCCCAGAGCCGGAAGGCGAACGACGCGGGCAGGCTGCCGAAGACCCGCCGAAGAATGGCGGCGGCCCGGGCCGGGGTCGGCGTGGGGGTCAGGAAGGCCAGCATCACCCGCGGATGGTCTTCATGACGTCGGGGTTCTCGAACGCACGCTTGGGCTCTCCTTCGAAGATGATCTCCCCGCGGTCGATAGCATACAGCCGATCGGCCACCCGGGAGGCGGTCATGAGGTTGGACTCGGCGATCAGGAGCGAGATGCCCATGGCCTTGATCTGCTTGACCGCGTCGATGAACCGGCTCACCACCACCGGGGCCAGCCCCTCGAAGGGCTCGTCGAGCAGGAGGATGGACGGCGAGAGGGTCATCGCCCGCCCGATCGCCACCATCTTCTTCTGGCCGCCCGAGAGGAAGAGCCCGCGCCGGCCCGTGAAGTCGCCGATCTCGGGGAAGAGGTTGAGCACGCGCTCGTCGATGCCGTTGCCCGCGACCACGGCGCCCCCCTTCCCGGCCGACCGCGCGAGCGACTGGCTGATGCGGAAATTCTCGGCGACCGTCAGGTCGGGAAAGATCCCCGCGTCCTCCGGCGAGTAGCCGATCCCGGCGAGGGCGCGCTGGTGGGTGGGCAGCTTCGTGATGTCGCGCCCCCCGAGGGCGACGCGGCCGCTGCGCACGGGCAGCAGGCCCATGATGCCGTCGATGGTGGTCGTCTTGCCCGCCCCGTTGCGCCCGACCAGGCACACCGACTCGCGGTCCGCGACGGTCAGCGACAGATTGCGGAGGACCTGGGCGGGGCCGCGGAAGACGTTGAGGCGCTCGAGCTCGAGCATGGGTCAGGCGGTCTGGGCGCCGAGCAGGTTGGCAGTCACCTGGGGATGGTTCCGGATCTGATCCGGGGTGCCGTCGGCCAGGATGGCGCCCTGGTGCATGGCGACGATCCGGGGACAGTACGTGAAGACGACGTCCATGTCGTGCTCGACGATGACCGCGGTGATGCCGCCCGAGCGGACCACCTGGGTGATGATGTCCATGATCGGCGCCTTCTCGCGCGTGCTGACTCCGCTGGTCGGCTCGTCGAGGAAGAGGAGCTTGGGCCGGAGCGCGTAGGCCACCGCCACGTCGAGCAGCTTGCGCTCGCCCTGGGACAGGCCGCCCGCCGGCGCGCCGGTGCGGCCGTCGAGACCGAACTGCTTGAGCACCGCCACCGCCTCGTCCCGCACCGCGGTGTCGGCGTCGGCCAGCGAGAACAACCGCCGCGTGCGCCCCTCGCGGGAGAAGATGGCCAGGGAAACGTTGTCGTGCACGCTGAGCTGGTCGAACAGGTTGACGAGCTGGAAGCTGCGGGCGATGCCGAGCTCGATCTTCTGGTGGATGGAGGCCCGCGTGATCTCGGTCCCCTGGAACTCGATGCGGCCGGAGTCGGGCGGGATGAGGCCGCTGATCAGGTTGATGAGGGTCGTCTTGCCCGCGCCGTTGGAGCCGATGAGGGCCAGCACCTCCCCCGCGGTCACCGCGAAGTCCACGTGGTCCACCGCGTGGGTCTCCCCGAAGGACTTGCAGAGCTGGGTGGTCTTGAGGATGTCCACGCTCAGGTCGCCTTCGCCGCGCGCAGACCCAGGCGCCACAGCGTCCCCACGATGCCCGCGGGCAGGGCCAGCACCAGCACCACCAGCACGATGCCGAGCACCATCTGCCAGTACACGGTGTGCCCCACCGCGTAGGTCTCGAGATAGTTGTAGATGATGGCGCCGATGATCGGACCGAAGAAGGTCTGGAAGCCGCCCAGCACCGTGAAGAAGACCATCTTGCCCGAGAAGGTCCAGTGCAGGATGTCCGGGGTGGTGAGCCCGTTCAGCGGGACCCAGAGGGCCCCCGCGAGCCCGGTGAAGATGCCGGAGATGAGGAACGCCACCCAGCGGTAGTGCCAGACCTGCACGCCCACGAACTCGGCGCGCGTCTCATTGTCGCGGATCGCCTGGAGCGCCTTGCCGAAGGGCGAGTGCACGATGAACCACATGACGGCCACGCAGACCACGAAGACCGCGAGGACGTAGAAGTAGTACCGGTGCGACAGGAACTCGAACTTGTCGCTCCCGGCCCGGACGAGCCCGCCGAGCAGGGTGGGCGTGGGCACGCGGAGGCCGTCGCTGCCCCCGGTCACCCAGAAGAACTTGTAGGCGAGGCTCCACAGCACCTGCGACAGCGCCATCGTGAGGATGCCGAAGAAGATCTTGGTGTAGCGGACACAGAGCAGCCCGAAGAGCGCGGCCACCGCCCCCGAGGCCAGGATGCCGCCCAGGAGAAAGGCTTCCATGGACTCGAACTTGAGGTATTTGACGATGAACGCCACCGCGTAGGCGCCCACGCCGAAGTACGCGGAGTGGCCGAAGGACAGCAGGCCGGTGTAGCCCAGCAGCAGGTTGAAGCCGAGCGCGGCGATCGCCAGGACCAGGCCGTAGGAGAGCAGCACGGTCTGGTACGGCGGCACCACGAACGGCAGGACGATCAGCGCGAGCAGGACCGGCGCCGACCAGGCGAGCACGCGACGCGGCGGCCCCGTCATCGCCTTCATGCCATCGGCCTCATGCGCGGCCCAGGATCCCCGCGGGCCGGATCATGAGCACGGCCGCCGCCATCAGGTAGAGCACGGCCAGCTCGATCTCCGGAAAGAACGTGATGCCGGCCTCGCGCACGAAGCCCACCATGAGGGCGCCGATCAGCGCGCCCTCGAGGCTGCCGAGCCCGCCGATGACCACCACCACGAACGCGAGGATCAGCGCGTCCACCCCCATGCCGAGCACCGCGCCCTGCTGGGGCACGATCACCGACCCGCCGAGGCCCGCCATGAAGCAGCCGAGGGTGAAGGCCTGCACGTAGACGCGGTTGACGTTGACGCCGAGCGCGGCAGCCATGCGCATGTTCTGGGAGGTGGCGCGCAGCACCACCCCGAACTGGGTGCGGTAGACGAAGGCCCAGAGACCGGCCGCCGCGACGCCGCCGATGACGATCACAACGAGATTGTAGGTCGGGTAGATGGAGTCGCCGAAGGTGAGGCTGCCGAGGCCCTCGTAGAGCGCGCTCGCCTGCAGCGGATACGGGCCCCAGACCAGACGCATGACGTCTTCCAGGATCAGGAGCAGGCCGAAGGTGATGAGGAGCTGATACTCCTCGGCGCGGCGATAGAGCGGCCGCAGCAGCGTCGGCTCGAGCACCGCGCCCAGCGCGGCGGCGGCCAGCGCCCCCACCGGCAGGAGCGCGTACATCCAGAAGCTCGCCTCGGTGGCGCCGCCGAGCGCGGTGCCCACCGCCCACGCGGTGACGTAGGCGCCGAAGGCATAGAGGTTGCCGTGCGCGAGGTTGACGATGCGCATGACCCCGTAGATGAGGCTCAACCCGCCCGCGATCAGGAACATCACCGACGCGTAGAGGAGCGCGTTGAGGATATGGACGACGAGGGTGTCCATGAGCCGATACGATGCCTTAGTTCATGGGGCCGCATCAACCCGGAACTGCGCGGTGGCCACCTCCGGGCCGACGAGGTTGTCCCCCAGGGCCAGGGCCACCAGGGCCGTGTAGGCGCCCGGCTTGAGCCGGCCCTTGAGATCGACGACCAGGCGATGGGCGTGCACGTCACGGGACACCCCGGCCGCGGCCACCGTCCCGTCGGCGCCGAGGATCACGTACCGGCAGGCGGGCAGATCCGGCCGCTCCTCCTCGCCGCGGGAGCCGAGCGGCTCGCGGACGAGGCGGTACTCCCGGAGAAACTTCTCCAGCCGCTCGATCTCCGGCATGATTTCGAGCCGGTCGCCGCGCGCGGTGATGCGCGCAACGTAGGCACGCCGGGGGATCGCGAAGCGATCGTAGGACCCGACGCCGAGCGGGTTGTTCATGTCCCGGAAGACCTGGAGCACGACCGCCGCGTCGGTCCATTTCTCGAGCAGGTAGGGTCCGTTGGTGACCAGGTAGTGGCCGCGGCGCTGGGCGAACTGGCGCAGCGCGGCCCAGCGGGCCTGCGCCTCGTCGGCCGCTACCAGCCGCTTGAGCGCCTCCGGCACGTGGTTCCGCCGCGCGAGCCCGTCCAGGATCGCGCCGAGCTCCTCGCGGGTCTTCGGATCGCGCGCGAGGTCGAGCCAGCGCACCCCGCGCCGCCGGGCCTCCGCGGCCGAGAAGGCGCCGACGCCTCGCTTGACCGCTTCCTCCATCAGCACCATCACGTGCCAGGGCGTCGCGCTCCAGGGCGGCGCCAGCGCGGCCAGCTCCGCGGTGTCGGCGGTGGCCGCGTTGAGGTAGACCTCGACCACCGGCACCACGTAGGTGAACGTGATGTCGCTGTAGCGCTGCACCTCGCTGTCCACCTTCACCACCCGCACGGCGACGAGGGCCTGGCGCGCCGTCTCGGTGGCCGCCTCGACCGCGGGATCGTGCTCGACGCTGCCGGGCGCGCGCCCGCCGCTCCAGCGCGCGGCAAAGACGTAGGGATAGAGCGCGTCGGCCGCCGAGACGCGCGTGTTGTCGTGGGCCGCCGACGCCCAGAGCCGATAGGTCACCCGGGCCTTCGCGATCTTCCCCTTCCCCACCGGCAGCAGCGCGCCGGTTCCCGGCTCGGGCAGGAGCGCGTCCTCGGGAACCTCGAAGCCCGATGGGCCCGCGACCGCGACCTGGGCGGGCACCGCGCGATGGGGGACGAAGCCGGCGGCGTAGGGCGCCGCGATCAGCCCGGGATCGCCGACCGCGGCCCAGAGCAGCCGCCCCGGCGCGTCGGTGAAGCCGGCGACCGGATTCCAGGCGGCGGTGGCGCGGCCGGCCACGCCGACCTTCATCCAGCCGTTCCACGGAAAGTCCTTGAGCTTGGCGGTGCGCACGAAGATCTCGGAGTTGAAGCCCCGCTGGGAATCCCAGGCGATGTTCTCGATGCCCTGCGAGAACTCCGAGTTGAAGGGCTCGCGCCGCACCGTGTAGCCCAGCACGGGGCGCTCGCAGCCGGCCGCGAGCCGCTGGACGAGCCGGCGCTCGATATCCGCACGCTCCGCCGCGCCGTCGTAGGCAAACGTGACGAGGCGCCGGTAGAGACCCTCGACGGCCTGGCGGGCGGCCGCGTCGGAGATGGCGGGCGCCTGGAGCAGGTAGGCGTGGAACCATCCTTCCTTGAGCCAGGGCGGCGCGAAGGTGCCGCCCGCGCCGATCGCGTGCGCGGCGAGCAGGCTCTGGAGATCCACCTCCTCGACGGCCACCGGCCGCGGCGCCGGGCCCGCCGGCGCGGCCTCCAGCGCCTTGCGGGCGGACTGGGCGAGGTCCCAGTGCTGGAGGTAGTCGGCGTGATAGGGCGTGACCGAGTACGGATACGGGACGTGGCCGGCGCGCGGGCCGCCCAGGCTCTTGCCCGCGTGCGCGGCGGCGGCACAGCGGGCCTCGGCGCCGGGCGGGGCGGGGTTGAAGCGCGCGACCAGGTATCCGCCGAGCGAGTCCACCGAGGCGATATGGGCGGGGAGCCGACCGCCCGCGAAGGGGTCGGCGCCGACGTAGGCGTGGAGCGTGCCGCTCCGGAGGAGCGGCACCGCGGCGGCCGGGGAGAGCACCTCGATGCGGATCTCCTGCGGATAGTAGCCCGGATAGAACGGCATCTCGTGCCCGGCGCGCGCGGGAGAGGCGCCGGCGACGAGCGCTAAGGCGACCGTGAGGACGCGGGCGAACACACGAATCCCCTCACCCGGGCCCTCTCCCCGGGGACGAGAGGGGACAGGAAGACTCCCTCTCCCCCGTGAGGGGGAGAGGGCAGGGTGAAGGGGAGTGTCCGTGCGCCCTAGGCCTTGAGCTGGGGCCAGGTCTTGTCGATCCAGCTGTAGGTCCGGGTGTCCTCGCCGGTCGGCGCCGGCCACCCCGGAGGCGCCGTGATGTTTCGGATCGGAATCGTGATGATCCGGTTCGGATCCAGGATCTGGAACGGATAGTCGGGCGAGTTCATGCTGAAGCCGGTCATGGCGTCCTTGTAGCCCTGGTGGTTGTCCGGACGGATGTGGAGATAACCCGCCGGCCCGGAGATGGACGCCCCTTCGAGTTGGCTGATGATGACCTCGTCGTCGGGCCAGCCACCCGTGAGCTTGTTCGCCTTCTCGATGGTCTGTTTGAGCAGGTACAGGGTCGTGTACGCGCCCTCGGACTGGAAGTTCGGGTACTCCTTCCAGCGCTCGTAGTACTTCTTCACGAACGTCGTGTTCAGCGGCCAGCGGTCCTGCGGCGGGTAGTTGAAGTAGTAGTTGGAGTGGACGCCCGCGATGGCGCCCTCCGGGTGATCCTTGCCGATCGCGTGCGGCGCCACGCCGAAGGCGATCGTCGAGGCGAACTTCATCTTCTTGAACATGTCGTAGCGGAGCGCCTGCTTGTACATCGCCACGTAGTCGCCTCCCCACACCGACGACACCAGCAGGTCGGGCTTGGCCGCGATGGCCTTGGTGATGTGGGAGGTGAAGTCCGTGGTCCCCAGCTTGGGCCAGCCCTCCGACACCACCTGGGCGCCGGGGACCATCTTCTTCATCACGATGTTGAAGTGCGCGAACGCGTTTCGCCCGTAGGTGTAGTCGGGGTGGATGTGGGCGACCCGCTTGATCTGCTTGCCCCACGTCATCGCGGTCGCCACCGCGCAGGTGACGCCGTCGGCCGACTGCATATTGGTGATGCGGAAGATGTGGTGGGGGTTCGGCACGACCTTGTCGAAGAGGAAGTCGGTGCAGCCGTCGACGAAGATCGTGAGCAGCTTCAGCTCTTCGGCCACCGGGCCGAGGGCGGGCGTGTTGCCGCTCGAGATGACCCCAGTGAAGAGGTCGATCTTCTCGGACAGCTTGAGCCGCCGCATCTCCTTCACGTTGGCGTCGGTGCCCGCGTTCTCGTCGGCCTTGAGCGTCTCGATCTTCCGCTTGCCGAGCAGGCCGCCCTGGGCGTTGATCTCCTCGGCAGCGAGCGTATGCCCCTTGAAGGAGGGCTCGCCCAGCACCGCGGCGGCGCCCGTGAAGAAGGTCATGTGGGCGATCTTGTACGGCGTGTCGGGGATGTTGCCCTTGGGCTGCGCGTGCGCGGTCGAGACAAGCGGCACCGCGGCCAGTGGCACCCCGGCGGCTGCAGCGGCGCCGGCGGCAGCCGTGCCGACCGTCACACCCAAACGGGCCAGGAAATCTCGGCGACTCACTTCTTGCGTCATGTGTCTGCCCTCCTCATTGGGGGACGGTGGGACCCCGGTGTGGAACCGCGCGGATCATGCGAGGCAATACTGCCCCAGTAACCGCGGCAACCGCAAGAAGTTCCCGGCGGGCGGTGGCGCCTCTATAATGGGCCCGGCGGGTGATGCACGGGGTCAGGCGCGTCCTTGTGGGACTCGGACAGGCGCTACGCGCGCGGTGGGGCATCTGTGCCGCCGTGGGCGCGGCTGTCGTGATCCTGGACGTCCTGGTGCCGGTCCTGGTGCTCTCGATCGCGCGCAAGCCGGTCGACTACTTCATGATCAATCCCTGGCTCCCGAGCCTCCCCGGCTACCTTGCCTCCGGCCAGGGCTCCCTCGGCGAGCGGATCGAGCGGGCCTGGGGCCTGGCGCTCTTCTGGTTCTCGGCCAACGGCATCTTCGGCATCGACTGGGGCTTCGCGGTGACCGCGGCCGATCTGGCCCGGTTCGCGCTCATGGGGGCCCTGATCGGCGCGTACTTCGCGCTATGGCTCCACCGGCGCGACTGCACCGGCGCCGGCGGGTGGGCCGTCCGTCTGGGCCGGCAGGGCGGCATGCTCGGCGCCGCGGGGAGCGTCTGCGGGCTGGCCACCGGAGGCTGCACCGTCATGGGCTGCGGGGCGCCGGTCATCCCGGTGGTCGGGCTGGCCTTCGTCGGCCTGTCGAGCGGCACGCTGACGCTGTTCGCGCAGGTCTCGATCTACGGGACCGTCGCGGTGATCGGGGGGCTCGTGGCGGGCGTGCTCTACCTCGCGTGGCGGTTGGGCGACCCCCTCTGACTCGTGTATTCGCTCGCCTCGCCCCCGGCTGCGGCTCGCCCGGCCTGTATCCGCTCGCCTCGCCTTCGGCTGCGGCTCGCCCTACCGTCCCTTGAACTGAGGCTCGCGCTTTTCCACGAAGGCGCGCGCGGCCTCGCGGTGGTCCTCGGTCATGCCGGTGCGCGTGTGGTGCCACGCCTCGAGGTCGAGCATCTCCTTCAGCGAGGCGCTCTCCGCCGCGTTCATGTTCCGCTTCATGTAGCGATAGGCCACGCGCGGCCCGCGGGCCAGGCGTGAGGCCAGCGCCATCGTCTCCTCCTCGAGGCGCGCGTCGGCCACCACCCGGTTCACCAGGCCGAGGCCGAGCGCCTGCTGGGCGTCGAGCAGGTCCGCGGTGAAGTAGAGCTCGCGCGCCTTGGCGGTGCCCACGAGCTGGGTCAGGTAGTAGCTGCCGCCGAAATCGCCGGAGTAGCCGACGCGCGCGAAGGCGGTACCGAGCCGGATCGTATCGCTCGCGATGCGCATATCGCAGGCCATCGCCAGGGAGAGCCCGGCGCCCGCGGCCGGCCCCCGCATCATCGCGATGGTGGGCTTGGGCATCTCGTGGAGCCAGCGCGACGTCTCCATGCGCGAGCGCAGCGCCTGGGCTTTCTCCTCCATGGTCTGGCCGCCCAGCTCGTTGCCCTCGGCCATGGCCTTGACGTCGCCGCCCGCGCAGAAGCCACGACCGGCCCCGGTGAGGACGACCACCCCGATCTCCGGATCCTCGGCCAGCCGCGGCAGGGCCTCGAGCAGCGAATCCAGCATCGGCCGCGACATCGCGTTCAGCCGGTCGGGGCGGTTGAGGGTCAGCACGGCCACTCCGTCCTTCACCTGCTCGAGCAGATCAGTGCCCATCGTGGCTCTCCTCCGGCAGCGCCGTATCGTCGTGGGGAATCCGAAGCATGGCCGGGTGATTGTACAATGAAGCTCCGACGATGAGACGCGCGATGGTCTGGCTGATCGCGGCGGCGTGGAGCGTGGCCGCGGTGCTGCCCGCGGCGGCCGATCGCGCGACCCAGGCGCACACGCTCGAGGTCGGCGGCCTCACCCGGAGCTACCTGCTGCACGTGCCGCCGGCCCTGCCCGCGGGCGGAGCACCGCTAGTGCTCGTCTTTCACGGCGGGGGCGGCAACGGCCCCGCCACCGAGCGCCTCACCCGCTTCAGCGAGCTGGCCGATCGCGAGGGCCTGCTCGTCGCGTATCCGGAAGGCATCGGCCGGAACTGGTACGACGGGCGCGAGTTCGCCAGCGGCTCGTGCGCCCACCGCGAGCGGATCGACGACGTGGGCTTCGTGGCCGCGATGCTGGACGCCATCGCGCGCGCGCACGCGGTGGACCCGCGGCAGATCTACGCCACCGGCATCTCCAACGGCGCCGTCTTCTCCCACTACCTGGCCGCCCATCTCTCCCCGCGCATCGCGGCCATCGCGCCGGTGGTGGGCGGGATCGCGGATCCGCCCGACGCCTGGTTGAAACCGGAACAGCCCGTCTCGGTGCTCATCCTTCAGGGCACGATGGATCCGCTGGTGCCGTACCAAGGCGGCGCCATCGCGTTCGGTCGCGGCCGGATCATCGACACGGAGGACGCGGCACGCCGCTGGGCCCGGCTCAACGGAGCCGCGCCGGAGCCCCGGCCAATCGCACTGCCCGCGCCCGGGAAGGACCACTGCGGGGGGCTCCGCCTGACGTACTCGGGCGGCCGCGACGGGAGCGGGGTGGTGCTGGTCCGGTTGGACGGCGGCGGCCACACCTGGCCCGGCGGCGCCCAGTACCTGCCGGAGCGGCTCGTCGGCCGCGTCTGCCGCGACGTCGACGCCACCGCGCTCATCTGGGCGTTCTTCCGCGCCCACCCGAAGCCGTAGCGCGGTATGCTCGGCGGGCCGCGCGAATCCACCCCCTGACCGGAGGACCAGTTACCAGTGATCGCCACGGATGAGATCGAGCAGCGGGTACGCCGGGTCCTGGACGGGCTCGGCCTGCCCCACGAGATGGTCGAGATCGATCCGCAGTACGCCGACACCGCCGCGTTCTGCGCGCAGTACGGATACCCGCTGGAGCAGTCGGCCAATACGATCATCGTCGGCTCCAAGAAGGAGCCCAAGCGCTACTGCGCCTGCGTGGTCCGGGCGACGAAGCGGGTGGACGTCAACCACACGGTGCGGAAGCTGCTCGGCGTCTCCCGCCTCTCCTTCGCCGACCCCGAGGAAACGTGCGCGCTCACCGGCATGATGCTGGGCGGCGTCACCGTGTTCGCCCTGCCCGCGGATCTCCCGATCTACGTGGACGAGGGGCTGATGCCCCTGCCCTGGATCATCCTCGGCGGCGGCAGCCGGGCTCTGAAGGTGAAGATCTCGCCGGAGGTGTTCCGCGTGCTGCCAGGGGCGGCGGTCACGCCGGGGCTGGTGTTGGAGCCGTAGACCCCGTCACTCGCGCAGGGCGCCCGCGAGGAGACCGCGGACCAGGTAGCGCTGGAAGGCCACCACGATCAGGATCGGCGGGAGGCTCGCCAGGAGCGACGCGGCCGCGATATCGCCCCAGGGCACTTCGAAGACGCCGGGGAAGAGGGCCAGCGCGACCGGCACCGTCCGGCTCGCTTCGCTGGCGGTGAAGCTGTAGGCGAAGAGGAACTCGTTCCAGGAAAACAGGAAGGCGAGGAGGGCCGCCGAAGCCATGCCGGGGGCCACCAGCGGCAGCACCACCCAGCGCAGCGTGGCCAGTCGGTCCGCGCCGTCTACCGCCGCCGCCTCCTCGAGCGCGCGTGGAATTTCGCGGATGAAGCCCGCCAGCAGCCAGATCACCAGCGGCAGCGTGAAGGAGGCGTTGGCCAGGATCAGCGCGAGCCAGGTATCGCGGAGCCCGAGCGCCCGCATCAGCAGATAGAGCGGGCTCACGGTGGCGATCTGGGGGAACGCGGTGGCCGCGATCATGGCGAGCAGGATCACGCCGCGGCCCCGCACCGGCAGCCGCGCGAGCGCGTAGGCGGCCAGCGCCCCGAGCCCGACCGCGAGCAGCGTGCTGAGGAGCGCGATGCCCAGGCTGTTGACGAGGGCGCGCGGCATCAGGCTCTGACGGAAGACCACGTCGTAGTGGCCCCACGTGAGATGACTCGGCAAGAGCCGGGTCAAGGGCAGCAGCTCGGCGTCGGGCCGCAGCGAGGTCAGCGCCTGCCAGAAGAACGGCGCGGCGTAGAGCCCCAGCGCGAGCAGCACCAGGCCGTCGCGCAGCCGGCCCGCCCTCATGCCGTCCCCTCCTGCCGGCCGATCAGCCGCAGGTACACCGCGGCGACGACCATCACGAGCGCGAACACCACCACGCCGATGGCGGAGCCGAAGCCGACCTGGAGGGTCTGGAACAGGGCGCGGTACGCGTAGACCGTGAGTGACTCGGTGCTGCCCGCCGGCCCCCCGCCCGTCAGCACGAACATGATGTCGAAGGCGCGGAGCGCGTCCAGCGTGCGGAAGAGCAGGGTCACCAGGAGAATCGGCCGCACGAGCGGCCAGGTGATGCGGACGAACGCCTGGAGCCCCGCGGCGCCATCGACTCGGGCGGCCTCGTAGAGCTCGGGCGCGATGGTCAGGAGGCGCGCGTAGCAGAGCAGCGCCACGAACGGAGTGGCGCGCCACACGTCGGCCAGGATCACGGACGGCAGGGCCAGGTCTGGATCGCCGAGCCAGTTGATGGCGCGGCCCCCCAGCAGGAAGTTCACGAGCCCGCCCGCGGGGTGGTACAGCCACTCGAACATCTTGGCCGTCACCACCGACGGGAGCGCCCAGGCCAGGAGCAGGAGGGCCAGGGCGGTGCGCCGGCCGCCACGCTGCCCACGCAGGGCCACCGCGACGGCCAGGCCCAGCGCGCCCTCCAGCGCGACCGAGGCTACCGTGAACAGGCCGGTGACCCACGCCGCGTTCCAGAAGCGCGTGTCCACCGCGAGGAACGCGAAGTGGTCGAGCCCGGCCCAGCGCGAGATGCCGAACACCGGGATGCGGTACTGGAGCGCGAGCCAGAGCACCCAGAGGGCGGGGTACACGGTGAGGGTGCCGAGGAAGAGGAGGGCGGGGGCGAGGAGAAGCCAGGCCAGGCGGCGGTCGCTCACGGCCCGACCGCGCGGAGGAGGTGCTGGAGCTGGGCGGTGGCGTCGCGCATCGCGCGGTCGGGGGACTTGCGGCCGACCAGCACCGCGGAGAACTCGGGCTGCAGCGTGGTGGAGAGCATCAGGTAGTAGGGCGTGATGGGGCGCGGGTGGCCGCGGAGCATCAGCCCGTGGAGCGCGGGCAGGCTCGGGTCGCGCGCGATCAGCGCGGGGTCGCGGTAGAGCGCGGGGCGCGAGGGGCGGAGCGCGGCGCCCTCGGTCATCGCCCGCTGGGCGCTTTCGCTCGTGAGAAAGCGCGCCAGCTCCACCGCCAGGGCCGGGTGGCGCGTGCGCGCGCTCACGGCCAGGTGTGCGCCGCCGGTGGAGCCCGCGCCAACCGGGCCGTGGCGCAGCCGCGGGAGCGGCGCGACGCCCACCTTGCCGCGCACGCGGGAGTCCGGCAGCTCGAAGAGGTCCAGCGCGTAGGGCCAGCTCCGCAGGAAGATCGCGCGGCCGTCGCCGAAGGGCCGGCGCGTCAGCTCCTCGTCCGCCGCGGTGACCCAGCCCGGGCTCACCCCGCTCTCGATGAGGCCGCGCAGAAAGGCGAGCGACTCGCGCGCGCGCTCGGCCTCGGGGAAGGGCCGCCCCGCGTCGTCGAGGAGCCGCGCCCCGTTGGCCCAGAGCGCCTCCAGCACGTTGACCATGCCGCCCTCGTACTGCTTGCCCTGCCAGAGATAGCCGTCGAGGCGCGGATCGCGCTCGCCCGCGCGGATCCGCCGCACCTGCTCGATCAGCTCGTCATAGGTCTCGGGCGCGCGGAAGCCGTACTTCGCCAGCAGGTCGGCGCGGTAGTACAGCAGGCCCACGTTCATGAACCACGGCAGCGCCCAGAGCCGGCCCTCCTGCACCGCGGGCGCGATCGCGGTCGGGAAATGCGCGTCGCGCTCGCTAGGCGCCACGGACGGCGTGAGATCCAGGATCCAGCCCGCGCGCGCGAACTCGGGCACCCAGATCACGTCGAGCATCATCACGTCGAAGGGCGGGCTGCCGCCTTCCAGGTTGATGACGTAGAACTGGTGCTGCTCGTCCGAGCTCCAGGTGAGCGCCTCGCTCTGCACCCGCACGCCGGGGTGATCCGCCTCGAAGCGCCGGAGCAGCCCGGGCACCGGATCGGCGGGCCCCAGGATCTTGGCGTGCTTGAAGACCAGGGTGACCGGCGCGCCCGCGCCGGGGCGCTCCCCGCAACCGCCCGCGAGCAGGGCGAGCAGGAGAGGCAGGAGGAGACCGGCGGCCGTGGCACGCGCCGGACGGGGCGCCATGGGCAGCAGGCCGGCGGGCTAGCCCGCGCCCAGCAGGTCGCGCAGCGCCCCGCCCTCGGTCTTGAAATAGTCGAACAGCACGCTCACGTCCCAGCCCATGCAGAAGTGCCGGACGCCCACGTCGAGATAGGCCTTGGCCTCGCTCGGATGCGAGATCTCGGCCCGCGGGGCGATGCCCAGGCGCAGCGCGGTCTTGATCACGTGGCGCTCGGCCTCCACGACTCGCGGATGGCTCCACTGACCGGGCAGGCCGATGCTCATCGAGTAGTCGGCGGGGCCGAACTGCACCATGTCCACCCCCTTCACCGAGAGCATCGCCTCCAGGTTCTCCACCGCGGAGGCCTTCTCGATCATCACCGCCACCACCGCGTCGTCGAGCGCCTGCACGAAGGCGGGCGAGCCCACGTCCACCACGTAGCCCACGTCGCGGCGCATGCCAACGCCGTGGATCCCGCCCGCCTCGGGCGTCTCGGCGCGCACGCTCCGCACGCACTCGCGCACGTCGTCGGGCGTGCGCGGATCGGCGAAGAGGACGTTCTGGATCCCCGAGCCGATGGCCCGCACCGCCAGATAGGTGCGGGGCTGCTGCTCGACCTTGAACATGGCCGACATGTGGTCGAAGGTGTTCACCGCCCGCCCGAGGTTCTCGAGCGCGAAGAGATCGTAGGGCGCGTACTCGCCCGCGAACTCCACGTAGTCGAAGACCCCCGCGTGCCCGGCCAGCTCCACCACCGCCGGCCACGCCGAATGGATGTGCGTGCCCAGCGTGGGCCGTCCAGCCCTCAGCAGCTCTCGGAGTCGATTGCGTCGCATGCGCCGAGTCTAGGGGGGCAGGTGCGCCCCGTCAATCACCGCGCTATACTCGGCCGGTGCGCGACGCCCCCGGCCCGCTCTCCGACCTCCCGCTGTCCGATCTCCCCCTGTCCGATCTGGTAGTCCTCGATCTCACCCGCGTGCTCGCCGGCCCCTACTGCACCCGCCTGCTCGCCGATCTGGGCGCGCGGGTGGTCAAGATCGAGCGACCGGGCGAGGGCGACGACATGCGGAAGAACCACCTCCAGCTCGAGCCGGGCCGCGCCGACCAGTCCACCTACTTCATCCGCATCAACGTGGGCAAGGAGAGCGTAGCGGTGGACCTGAGCCACCCGCAGGGCCGCGGCGTCGTGGCCGATCTCTGCCGGGTCGCCGACGTCTTCGTCGAGAACTTCGCCCCCGGCGTCGTCGAGAAGCTCGGTCTCGGCTACCCCGCGATGGCCGTGATCAAGCCCGATCTCGTCTACTGCTCGATCTCGGGCTTCGGCCAGACCGGCCCGTGGCGGGAGCGCCAGGCCTTCGCCCACATCATCAACGCGGCCTCCGGCATGATGCATCTCGACCAGGGCGATCAGCCGTCGCCCCGTGCGTCGAACCTCCAGGCCGCCGACGTGCTCGCGGCCACCCACGCCTTCGGGGCCATCCTGGCCGCGCTGCGCCGGCGCGACCGCACCGGCCAGGGCGCCTACCTCGACGTCTCGATGCTGGAGGCCCTGATCGCGGCCGACGACGTCTCCTACGCGGCGGTGCTGAACGGCGGCGAGGCGCAGGGCTCCCCGCGTCCGGCCATGGGCGTCTTCGCGGTGGGTGGTCGGCATCTCGCGCTCCAGACCGGCGGCGCCGCCGCGCTGTGGCCCCGCCTGCAGGCGCTGCTCGGCCGGCCCGATCTGGCCACCGATGCGCGGTTCGCGACGCCGGACCTGCGCCGGCGCAACTGGCCCGCGCTACGCGACATCATCGGCGAGTGGATCGCGCGCTTCGCCACGGTGGACGAGGCGCTGGAGGCGCTCCGCGGCGCCCGCATTCCCGCCGCCGCGGTGCTCATGCCCGAAGAGGTCATCGCGCATCCGCATCTGCAGGCGCGCGGCGCCTTCCCCACGGTGCCGCATCCGGCCCGCGGAGAAGTGCGCGTCACCGCCGCGCCGTTCCAGCTCGACGGCCGGGCGGTCACGCCGGCGGGGCCGGCGCCCTACCGCGTCGGCGAGCACACGCGCTCCGTCCTCACCGGATTACTCGGCTACAAGGAACGCGCAATTGACGATCTCGCCCAGGCCGGCGCCGTGCAGGCGCCCTGAGCCGGGGCCACAGGAGAGACGAGACCATGGCGGCGACACCCATGACCGGCGGCGAAGCGCTGGTGCGCTCCCTCTACACCGAAGGCGTCCGCGTGATCTTCGGGCTGCCCGGCGTGCAGCTCTACGGGGTGATGGCGGCCCTGCGCGACGAGCCGCGCATCCGCTTCATCACCACGCGCCACGAGCAAGCCACGAGCTTCATGGCCGACGGCTACGCGCGCGCGAGCGGCAGCTTCGGTACCGCGCTGGTGGTGCCGGGGCCGGGCCTGCTGAACGCCATGTCCGGCCTCTCCACCGCCTACTCGGCCTCCTCGCCGGTGCTGATCCTCTCGGGCCAGATCCCGCGCGACAGCATCGGGAAGGACATCGGCCTGCTCCACGAGGTCAACGACCAGCTCGACTGCATCGCGCCGGTGACGAAGTGGCGTAAGCGCGTGCTGCAGGTCGCCGACATCCCCGCCGCGGTGCGCGAGGCGGTCATCCAGCTCAGGTCGGGCCGGCCGCGCCCGGTCGAGC
>DASQAL010000178.1:0-10443 GCA_035635775.1 Candidatus Acidiferrum sp. | reverse complement strand
CTTATGGTTCCCGTCGCAGGCTCTCGCCTGCGCGGCGCAGGACGCCCCGTGATCTCACGCCGCCGCTTTCTCACGGGCGTCGCCATCGGGTTGGCACCGATCGGCGCTGCGGCCCACGCGCAGGAGTATAAGGCGCAGCAGGCGGGGAAAGTGTGGCGCATCGGTTTCCTCTCAACCGTGTTCGGAGCGAACCCACCGACGCTGGTCGGTCTCAGGGCCGGGTTGGCGACGGAAGGCCTCGAGGAGGGTCGACATGTCGTCTTCGAGCAACGCTTCACGAAAGGCACTTCCGGCCTCTTGTCCCACGCGGCTCATGAGCTGGTAGCGGCCCGCGTCGACGTCATCGTTGTCGTTGGTGAGCAAGCGGCCAACGCTGCTCGCGACGCGACCCAGAAGCTTCCCATCGTCTTCACCAGCGTGGGCGACCCGGTGGCCGCCGGCTTGGTGGCATCGATGGCGCACCCGTCCATGAACCTCACTGGGATCGCGGGCTTGAGCACGGAACTGGCCCCCAAACGCATCGAGATCCTGAGGGAATTGGCCCCGGCTCTACGCCGTATCTGGGCGATCTACGCGAAGGGGGATACCGCTGCCGCTTCGGCAGCCCGCGCCGCCCAGCGGGCGGCGGGGCCCCTGGGAATCGAGGTTCCGGAACGCCCCGTGGAGACACCGAAAGAACTGGTTGCCGTCCTGAAAGCGCTCGGGACCGGGGACGGGTTGCTCGCTCCCGTCGAAGTGACCCTCGACATTCCCGGCCAGATGCTGATCGCCTCGCTGCAGGCGCGCCTGCCGGTCATCTTTCCCGTCGAGTTTTGGACGCACGTGGGCGAATTGAACGGACTCGTGTCCTACGGATCCGACTACGAGCGCGAAGGACGTCAGGCCGCGCGATTGGTTGCGAAGCTGCTTCGGGGGGCACGTCCCGATGAGCTTCCGGTCGAGGGTATAAAGGACATTCGTCTGGTCATCAACCTCAAGACCGCCAAGGCGCTGGGCCTGACGATCCCGCCGTCGCTCCTCCAGCGGGCGGATCAGGTGATTGAGTAGGCGGTGTACCTCCCCGACACCGTGGACCCGCGCGGGCCGAAGGGGAAGTGACAGGCCTGGACCGGATGTAGTGAGATGACAGCGACAGAACTCCTGGTCGCGTTCGACGCCTTCATGCAGGAGCACCGCGGTTGCGGTGAGCTCGACGGCGGCGTTGACGACCAGCATGCGTGGTTGGGGTGCGCCGTCGCGCTCCCGGGACGACCATCACCAATCGGGAGCTCGGCTTGTTGAGCTCGGTCACATCGAACGCTGCAAGACCTGGGGCCTCACCCGCCGCGTCGACAACCCCTGCACCGAGGCGAAGCGCTTTGGCGAATCGCGGGGCCGCGAGCGGATCCTGACCTACCTCGAGGAGGACGCCCTGCTCGCCGCGCTCCCAGAACCCCACCGGACGGTCACCCAGCTCGCGCTCGAGTGCGGCGCGCGCCTGCAGTCCGAGCTGCTGCCGATCACCTGGGCCGACGTCGACCTGGACAAGGCGCGCCTGACCATCATCGCGACCCACGCCAAGAACGGGCGCGCGCGACACCTGCCCCTGAGCCCCGGCGTGGTGGAGCGGCTGCGCGCTCCACCGCTTCAAGGACGTCTACTTCAAGACGGTAGGCGCGATGGGGCTTGGGGCGACCAAGCTGGGCATTCACAGCCTGCGCCACACCGGGGCCTCGCGCATGGTTGAGTCAGGCGCCGACCTGACCCTGCTGCAACAGCTCGGGGGGTGGTCGAGCCTGCTGATGGTGACAAGGTACAGTCACTACCGACCGGAACGGGCGGTGGACGCGACGACCCGGATGCTGGCTGCGCGCGAGGGCCATTCCCCGCAAGCAACCCCACGGGCAATTGGAGGGGTGGCGCGAAACGCCTGATCGCGCAGGGCGAACCCCGCCTCAGGGCCGCAGACAGATTGACTAGGCCGTCACACCTCCGTAGCCTTGTCGCGTAATGACGGCCTCGTCCGAGACGGTGATCGTGGGCGGCGGGCACGCCGGGCTCGCGCTCAGCTATCACCTGGGCCGGCTCGGGCGTCCCCACGTCATCCTCGAGCGGGGGCGGGTGGCCGAGCGCTGGCGGAGCGAGCGCTGGGATTCGCTGATGTTCCAGTTCCCCAACTGGAGCCTGCGCCTGCCCGGCCAGGAGTATGGCGGCGACCGGCCGGACGGCTTCGCCACGCGCGACGAGGTGATCGCCTTCATCGAGCGCTACCGCGAGCTCGTCAACGCGCCCGTGAGGACGGGCGTGCGCGTGGATCGCGTCCGCCCGATGGACGGCGGATTCCGGCTCGAGACCACCGGGGGCGAGATCGACGCCGCCAACGTTGTCGTCGCCACCGGCCCGTACCAGGAGCCGATCCTGCCGCCCCTCCGCCATACCCTTCCGCCAGCCGTCGCCCAGGTGCACGCGAGTAGCTACCGAAATCCAGCCCAGCTCCCGCCGGGGGCGGTGCTCGTGGTCGGCTCCGGCGCCTCCGGCTGCCAGATCGTGGAGGACCTCCTCGCCGCGGGCCGGACCGTGTACTTCTCGGTGGGCCGCCACCGGCGCTATCCGCGGCGGTATCGCGGTCACGACATGTTCTGGTGGATGGAGCGGATCGGCGCGCTGGACCAGACGCTCGAGGAGCGCCCCGAGGCGCGAGAGCGGCCGAACCCGCTCGTCACCGGGGTCGGCGGCGGCCACGACATCGACCTGCGCGACTACGCGGCCGCCGGCGTCACGCTCCTGGGACATCTCCAGGCCGTCACGGGCTCGCAGCTCCACCTGGCGGACGATCTGGAGACGCTGCTGGCCGCGGGCGATGAGAGCGTCGGCGTGTTCACGCGCACGGTGGACGCGTACATCGCGCGGTCCAGCCTCACGGCTCCGGTGGAGGCACCGCCGCCGGTCGCTTCGCTCGGAGGGTCGGCCCCCGTGGTGTCGCCGGCGCCGATCCGCGAGCTTGATCTGGCCGCTTCAGGCATCATGGCGGTGGTCTGGGCCACCGGCTTCCGGCGCGACTTCTCGTGGATCGACGCGCCCGTCTTCGACGAGCGGGGCGAGCCGATCCACCGGCGGGGCGTCACCGGCTGCGAGGGCCTCTATTTCCTGGGGTTGCCCTGGCTCCACAAGCTCAAGTCATCGGTGCTGTGCGGGGTCGGAGACGACGCCGCCCATCTCGCCGACCACATCGCATACGATTTGACCGGTGCACGGTCGCCGCGGGCGCCACGCGCACCCGGCCGGGACTGATCAGGAGGGCGTGATGGCCATCGAGTTCATCGGCATGATCGGAGTGCGGCCCGAAGGGGCCGACGGCGCCGCGGTGCATGTGATCGGCGGCGAGATCGACATGGCATGGGTCCGGGAGTTCTCCCAGGCTCACGAGCGGGCCGGCTTCGACAAGGTGCTGGTGGGCTACACGTCCACCTCCGCGGACGGCTTCCTGGTCTCGGCCTATGCCGCCGCCCACACCGAGCGGCTCGGCTATCTGCTCGCCCACCGGCCCGGCTTCGTCGCGCCCACGCTGGCCGCGCGCAAGGCGGCCACCCTCGATCAGCTCTCGGGCGGCCGGCTCGCGCTCCACATCATCACCGGCGGCAGCGACGCCGACCAGGCGCGCGACGGCGACTTCGTGGACCACGACACGCGCTACCGCCGCACCGACGAGTACCTCGGGCTGGTGCGCCGGGTGTGGACGGAGGCGCGCCCCTTCGACCACGCCGGGGAGTTCTACCGGGTCATCGCAGCCTACTCGGACGTCAAGCCGGTGCAGCGGCCCTACGTGCCGCTCTACTTCGGCGGCGCCTCGGAGGCCGCGCACCGGATCGGCGTCCGGCACTGCGACGTCTACATGCTGTGGGGCGAGCCGCTCGCCGCGATCCGCGACCGCATCGCGACCGTGCGCGCGGCGGCGGTGGGCGCCGGGCGGGAGCCGGGCCTGCCGCGGTTCAGCGTGTCGCTGCGGCCGATCATCGCGCCCACCGAGGCGCAGGCCTGGGCCAAGGCGCGCACGATCCTGGAGCAGGTGCAGACGAAGCAGGGCCAGCGCGCCGTCCCCCAGCCCGAAGCGGTGGGCGCCCGCCGCCTGGTGGACTTCGCGCAGCAGGCCGACGTGCACGACAAGCGGCTCTGGACGCCGATCGCGGCGGCGGTGGGCGGCCAGGGCAACACCACCGCGCTCGTGGGCACGCCCGAGCAGGTCGCGGAGGCGCTGCTCGACTACTACGATCTGGGCGTGACTACCCTGCTGATCCGTGGCTTCGATCCGCTCAACGACGCGATCGAGTACGGCCGCGAGCTCATCCCCCTGGTGAAGACCGAGGTCGCCCGCCGCGAGCGGGATCGCGCGGCGGCGCTCGCGCGGTGACGCGGCTCCTGGCCGTCGTGGGCGCGGTGACGCCGCCGGGGCGGCTCGACGCGGCGGTGCGCTTCGCGGCCGACCGCGCCGCCGACCGCGCGGGCGAGCGGCGGGACATCTCCGCCACCGTGTTGAGCCTGGGCGAGCATCGCGTCTCCTTCGCGGACGGGCGCCCGCTCGACCGCTACCCCGACGACACCGCGCGCGTCGTCGGCGCAATCGCCGAGGCCGACGCGGTGCTGCTCGCGAGCCCCGTCTACCGCGCCTCGTTCACCGGCGCGCTCAAGAACCTGCTCGATCTCACGCCGGTGGAGGCGCTGCGGGCCAAGCCGGTGGGCATCGTGGCGATGGGCGCGACGCTGCATCACTACCTGGGCGTGGACTGGCAGCTCCGCGCGGTGCTGGCCTGGTTCGGGGCGCTGGTGGTGCCGACCAGCGTGTACCTCGAGTCCGGCCACTTTCAGGACGGCAAGCTCGCTGATCCGGGCGCGCGCGCCGCGCTGGGCGACCTGGTGACGGCACTTGTGGCGATGGCGGGCCATGCCCGTGATCAGGCGGGCCCGCCCCCGCTGGCCGCCGGCCGCTAGCCTGCTCTATTCACGAACGCGTGCTCCGTGTCCGATGCTCCCCCTCACGCTGTCCCTCTCCCCCTCCGGGGGCGAGGGGATCGAAACGACTCTCTCTCCCTCGGCGAGGGAGAGGGTCGGGGTGAGGGTGGCGCAGGTCACGCATAGTCCGGGCTAGCAGGCTGCAGCCTCCCAGGAGCGACCGGTCAGCGCGGCTTGGGCGCGACGAAGCCGCGGATGAGATCGCGCGCGGCGGCACCGCTCCAGTCGCGGCCGCCGACCATCCGGCCGACCAGGCGCCCCTCGCGGTCCACCAGGAAGGCGGTGGGCGGCCCGAAGACGCCGTAGGCCCGCCCGGTGACGTCGCCCGAGGCGTCGAGCAGCACCGGCGCGGTGTAGCCGCGCTCGGTCACGGTCCGCTTCACGACGGCCGCGCTTTCGCGAAAGCTGATTAACAATACTTCGAGCCCCTGTCCCTTGAACTCTTCGTACAGCCGGTTGACGGAAGGTACCTCCTCCCGGCAGGTCGGTCACCAGGTGGCCCAGAAGAAGAGCAGCAGCGCCTTGCCCTTCTGATCCTCGAGCCGCACGGTACGGCCGTCGAGCGCGGGCAGGGCGAAGGCGGGCGCGGGCTTGGGTGCCTCGTAGGCCTGCACGCCCAGCTTCTCCCAGGCCGGGGCCGCGGCGGCGGGCTGCGCCGCCGCCGCGGCCCCGGCCCAGAGCGCCGCCGCGATCAGGATGGCCGCGGCAAGCGGGCGCGCGCTCACGCGCCCACGTCCTTGAGCGCCTTCAGCACCTCGGCAGGATCCAGCAGGTCCAAGGCATTCTCGTGGATCTTCATGTACCGGACCACGCCGTTCTTGTCGATGACGTAGTAGGCGCGCTTGGCGTAGCGGAAGATCGGGCTCTTCTCGTCGGTGACCAGCGCGTCGTACCCGGGCAGCATGGCGCGGCGGAAGTCAGAGAGGAGGGGGTAGCTGATCTTGTTCTGCTTGGTGAAGGCGTCCAGCGTGGCCGCGTGGTCGGCGCTCACGCCCACGACCTGGGCGCCGGCCGCTTGGAACTTGGGCAGGCTCTCCTCGAAGCCGAGGAGCTCTTTGCTTCAGGTGGCGGTGAACGCCTGGATGAAGGTGAACAGGACGACGGGGCCCTTGGGGGTCAGCTCGGACAGCTTGACCGGTTTACCGCCAGGGCCAGGGAGGGTGAAATCGGGCGCTTTCTGGCCGACTTCCAGGGCGGCGGCCGGGGTGGCCGAGCCGAGGCCGGCGGCGCCCAGGGCGGTCAGCAGCAGGGCCGCGACCAGCAACGGGGTAGCTCTACGCATGGGGCTCTCCTTTCCAGAGTGAGGGGTGATGCCCACACAACGGGCGGCGGGCTCTCGAAGTTTCCGGGCTCGCGCGCATAATGCTGCCATGAACATGGCCTGGAGGATACATCGGGAGCGGGTGCTCCTGGCCGGCTGGGGCCGGGCCATCCTGCTCCAGATCGCCCATCCGAAGGTGGCGCGCGGGGTGGCCGAGCACAGCGGGTTCACGACCGAGCCCTGGGGGCGGCTCCGGCGCCTGCACCGGACGCTCGCCGCCATGCTCGCGCTGACCTTCGGCTCGGAGGAGGAGGCCGCGGGCTCCGCCGCGCGGATCAATGCCATCCACGACCGCGTCCACGGGCGGCTCGAGGAACCGGTGGCGGGCGCCTCCTACAGCGCCCACGATCCAGAGCTGCTCACCTGGGTGCACGCCACCCTGATCGAGTCGTTCCTGCTGGCCTATCGCCTCTTCGTGGGGCGGGTCACGCCCGCGGAAGCCGATCAGTATTGCGGGGAGGCCAGCGGCATCGCGCCGGCGCTGGGGATCCCGCCGGGCCGGTTGCCGCGAACGGAACGCCAGCTCCGCGAGTACCTGGACGCGATGCTGGCGGGAGGCGTGATCGAGGTGACCGACACGGCCCGGCAGCTCTCACGCGAGATCATCCGGCCGCCCGCTCCGGCGCTCGTCCGGCCCGCGCTCTGGCTGGGCGCGCTGCCCGCCGTCGGCCTCCTGCCTCCCGCGATCCGCGCGGCCTACGGCCTTCCCTGGGACGGCCGCCGCGCGGGCGCGCTCCGCCTCCTGGCCGCCGCGACGCGTCGCGGCCTCCCACTGCTGCCGCCGGCCCTCCGCTACTGGGCGGTGGCGCGGCGCGCAGAGCGACGACTGCGCGGATGACCGAGATCACGCTCCGGATCGAGTCGCCCCACCAGGCCGACGTCGTGCGCCTGATCGAGGCGCTCGACATCTACCAGGGCGGGCTCTACCCGTCCGAGAGCAACCACTTCCTGGGCGTGGAGGCACTCGCCGCGCCGGGTGTCCGCTTCTTCGTCGCGCGGCGGGATGGGCGGGCACTCGGCTGCGGCGCGCTCCGGATCGACCCGGAGGGATACGGGGAGGTGAAGCGGATGTTCGCGTCCCCGGAGGCCCGGGGGCTCAAGCTGGGGCGCCGCCTCCTCGACCGGATCGAAGAGGAGGCGCGCCGAGAGGGGCTCGGGCGCATACGCCTCGAGACCGGCATCCACCAGCCGGAGGCGCTCGGGCTCTACCGGTCGGCGGGCTACGTGGAGCGGGACGCCTTCGGCGAGTACGGCCCCGACCCGCTCAGCGTCTTCATGGAGAAGAGCCTCTGACGGCCCCACCACATGCCGCCTACCACCGCGGCAGTGCCGCCCACGCCGAGGGCACCCAGCACCACGCCGCGACGGATCGCCTCCCAGCCGCGGCTCACGCGGACCATCACGTGGGCCGGGATGGCGTCGAGGTCGGCGCGAATTCGCCAGTGGGCGAAGGCGAGCGGATCCGCGGGGTGCCAGAAGCTCTCCTGGTCGTCCGCGATACAGAGGTGTAGCTCGCAACTTTGTGGGTCGGCGCACCGCTCGGCTCGCCAGCCGAGTCCGCGGCCGCGCATCCCCGTATTTTGTAGCGCCAGGCTCTTCATGTGTCGCCCCTCTCGACCCGACGTTGTCTTGGACCCGACGGCGGAGGCGGGCTTGATCCTCGCGCAGAACCGGTGTGTGGCGAGGACTCCGCACTTGTTCAACCCGCGCTCCGCCTCGGGCGTTCCAGAGAATAGCAAGAGCCGCGCCACCGCGCATTCCGAGGGAAAGGCGGGTTCCCCGGCACTTCTCTCCGGGTTCGCTGCTTCGCGTCAAGAAGGGTGGGGTACGAACTGTGGAAGGAAATTTCCCTGAGGTAGCACCACAGTGGCGATGGGCCCCCTACCAAATCAGTGTGTTAGAGTACGCCCATGCCTGCGGTGCTGATCACGGTCGAGGGCGTCGAGGGATCCGGCAAATCCACGCAGTGCGCCCGGCTGGAGCAGCATTTATTGGGGCGCGGCCTCCAAGTTGTGCGGACCAGCGAGCCCGACGGCACCCCGCTGGGTCTGCGGGTGCGGGCCCTGTTCGAGGCCGACGGCCCCACCCCGACGCCGCTCACCCAGACCTTCCTCTTCATGGCCGCGCGTCAGGAGCACGTCACGCGCGTCATCGCCCCGGCGCTCGCGCGGGGCGCGGTGGTGATCTCCGACCGCTACGCGGACGCGACGGTCGCCTACCAGGGTTACGGTCAGGGCATGGACGTCCAGACCATCAGAGAGCTGAACATGCTCGCGACGGGCGGGGTCCTGCCCGATCTCACGCTCGTGCTCGATCTCGATCCGGCCGCGGGCATGCGGCGCATCCACGGGCGCGCGCTCGACGCCTTCGAGAAGATGGATACGGCCTTTCACCGCCGCGTGCGCGAGGGCTATCTCGAGATCGCGCGCGCCGACAAGAATCGCGTGGTCGTGCTGGACGCCGCCCGCGACGCGGACGCGCTGCACGCCGATGTCGTCCGCGCGGTGGACGAGCTGCTGGCGCGGCGCGGAGGCGTCCGTGGAGCTTGACGCGATCCGCGACCAGGCCGAGGCGGTGACGCTGCTGCGGCGCGCGATCTCCACGGAGCGGGTGGCCCACGCCTACGCCTTCGTCGGCCCCGAGGCCTCGGGCCGCAAGGCCACCGCGCTGGCCTTCGCGTCCGCCCTCGTCGCGCCGCAGGGCGGGCCCGCTGCGGCCCGGGTCGAGCGCGGCAGCCATCCCGACGTGCACCGGCTGGGGCCGACGCCCCCCCCGAGCAATCCCAAGGGCACGCCGGCCCTGCGCATCGAAGCGATCCGGGAGATGGAGCGCCGGGCCGCGCTCAAGCCCGCCGAGGCCCCCTGGAAAGTCTTCATCGTGGACGAGGCGGAGAAGATGACGGCCTCGACGCCGCAGGCGCTGTTGAAGACGCTCGAGGAGCCCCCGGCGCGGACCGTGATCATCCTGATCCTCTCCCAGCTTCGCGCGCTGCCCGCCACCGTGCTCTCCCGCTGCCAGGTGGTGCGCTTCCGCCCGAGGGTCGTGGAGGGCGTGCCGGCCCTGTTCCCCGACGTCCGCGGCGAGGCCCACGCGCGCAGCCTGCGTCTCCTGGCCGAGGCGCGCGAGCAGGGCGTCGAGGCCATCCTGCGCCTGGGCGACCAGGTCGGCCGCGACCGGCCGGCGGCGGAGGCCTTCGTCGAGGCGTGCTGGCTCTGGCACCGCGATCTCCTCTGCCGGCTGGCCGGCGGCGCCCCGGGGCTGGCCCTCTTCGGCGAAGCCCCCGCGAACGCGGGCGGCGCGCGATCGCTCGATCACGTGCTGGGCGCGCTCCGCGATTGCCGCGAGGCGTGGTTCGCGCTGCAGGGGAGCGTCTCGCCCCGGCTCAGCGTGGAAGTGCTCCTGGGCCGACTCACCGGAAAGGCCGCCTGACATGACCGAGCCGCTCGAGCCCGCCGCGACCGCCCCCTCGGTGGCCGAGGAGACGCCGCAGTACCTGATCGGAGTGCGGCTGCGCGAGCCGCTCCTCGCCGAGGACCACCTGACCACCGACCCCGATCTCCACGTCGGCGATCTCGTCGTGGTGGACATGGGGGGCGGCACCGCGGTGGGCGAGGTGCGGCGCCCCAAGCGCGCCCTGCCCTCGTTCAAGCGCGACCGCGTCTATCGCCGGGTCGTCCGCCGCGCCTCCACCGCGGAAGCGGGCGAGTGGCGCGACCGCCGGGCGCGCGAGGTGCGGGGGGTGGAGACGTGCCAGCGGATGGCCCGCGGGCGCGCGCTCGTCATGAAGATCGTGGACGTGGAGATCGAGCCCTCACGCCGCCGCGTCACCGTGTTCTTCAACTCGGAGGAGCGGGTGGACTTCCGCGACCTCGTGCGCGATCTGGCCCGCGAGTTCCACGCGCGGATCGAGATGCGCCAGATCGGGGCGCGCGACACCACCAAGCTGCTCGACGGCATCGGCCCCTGCGGCCGGCAGCTCTGCTGCTCGTCGCACTTGCGCAAGTTCGATCCGATCTCGGTGAAGATGGCCAAGGCGCAGGACATGCCGCTGACCGACAGCCGGCTCCTCGGCAATTGCGGGCGCCTCAAGTGCTGCCTGCTCTACGAGTTCTCGACCTACGAGGAGCTGCGCTCGC
>DASQAL010000177.1:0-5305 GCA_035635775.1 Candidatus Acidiferrum sp. | reverse complement strand
CATGATCTCGATCAATGATGCCGACTTTTTCGGCACGCCGGAGCGCCCGAAGGAGGTCATGCGGGCGCTGAAGGGCCGGGGGGTCACCTGGCAGGCGGGCGTCACCTCGAAGCTCGCCCAGGACGATCGGATGCTCGAGCTCGCCGCCGCGAGCGGCTGCACCTTGCTGAGCATTGGCTTCGAGTCGATCTCCCGCGCCACCCTGACGAGCGTGCACAAGCACGTGAACCGTCCCGAGACCTTCGCCGCGCTCGTGGAGAAGGTGCACTCGTACGGCATCATGGTGTTCGGCCTGTTCATGTTCGGCTTCGACGGCGACGACCCCTCGGTGTTCGGGGAGACGGCGCGGTTCAATATCGAGGCAGACTACGATGCCTGCGCGTACTCCGTCCTCACCCCATATCCGGGCACCCTGACCTGGTACGAGATGAAGAAGGCCAACCGCATCGTTTCCTTCGACTGGGAGAAGTACGATCAGGCCAACGTCGTTTTTCGACCCGCGCGGATGTCCGGCGACGAGCTCCGGCTGGGCCAGAACACGGCCTACGAGACGTTCTACGCGCTGTCGTCGATGGCCCGGCGCTTTCCGGTCCGTGGTGGCCGCCGTCGGCTCCAGTGGTCGATCTACAATCTGTTCATGAAGAAGGGGGCCGCGACCGATCGCAAGGATGCGGTCGCCGAGCCGACCGAGGCGCCCGACGTAGTGCCGATGCCGCCTATCTTGCCGCTCAAGCGGGAATGGCGCGAGGCGGTGCTGGAAGGGACCGGAGGCGCTCGCCCGGATCTTCGGTGAGTCCGGGCTGGTTGGTCCTGCGCAAGCCGGGAGTCTGTGCCAGAATGGGCCCCTCATGGAGCTGGCCAAGGACGGCTACCGGCACATTCTCGGGGGCTCGGTGGTCTTCGAGCACCTCCCGCTGGCCGCGCTCGATCACATCATCGCGCGCGGGCTGCTGGTCGAGGTAGCGGCCGGCGAGACGGTCCTCGCCGAGGGCATCCGTGGCCCCGGCCTCTACGTGGTGCTGGAAGGCCTCGTGGAGATCTTCCTGCCCGACGGGACTACCGGCCGCGCCCGGCGCCCCACCGAGGTGCATCTCAACACCATGGGTCCCGGCCGTTGTCTCGGCGAGTACTCGCTGATCGACGAGCATTCCACCTCGGCGGCGGCGCGCTCCATGGCGGGGGCCAAGCTCTTCTTCCTCTCGCGCGAGGAGTTCCGCAGCATCGCGGAAGGCGACGCGCGGGTGGGCAAGGTGATCTACCTGAACCTGCTCCACTTCCTGATCACGCGGCTGCGCGCCAAGGACGAGGAGCTGGATCTGTTCATGATGGGCTCGCTCTGATGAGCCCGCACGATCTCACCGTGAAGCTGTTCCTGCAGCTCGCAGTGATCCTGGCCGCCTGCCGGGTCTGCGGCTGGCTCGGTCGGCGGGTCGGCCAGACCCAGGTGGTGAGCGAGATGGTGACGGGCGTGCTGCTCGGGCCGTCGCTGTTCGGGCTGCTCGCGCCCGCGGCGCAGGCCTGGCTCTTCCCGAAGACGTTGGCCGCGGGCGGCCCGCACCCGTCGATGCTCATCCTCTACGCGCTCAGCCAGATCGGACTCGTGCTCTACATGTTCCTGATCGGCATGGAGTTCAACCATCGGCTCATCCTGGGGCGCGTGCGCCACGCCTCCCTCGTCTCGGGCGCGGGGATCGCGGTGCCGATGGCGCTCGGCGCCGTCGCCGCGCTCACGCTTCGGGGCGACGCGGATCTGTTCGCGCCCCACGTGACCCCCGGCGCGGCCGCCCTCTACCTGGGCGCGGCCATGTCCATCACCGCGTTCCCGATGCTCGCGCGCATCCTCCACGAGAAGGGCATCGCACGCACCCGCATGGGCACGCTGGCCCTCGCGGCCGGCTCGAGCGACGACGCGGTGGCCTGGTGCCTGCTCGCGCTGGTGCTCTCCTACCTCGAGGGCTCGTGGATGATCGCGATCCTCGCCATCGGGGGCGGCGCGCTCTACGTGCTGGTCATGCTCCTGCTCGGGCGGCCGCTGCTGCGGGTCCTCGACCGCGGCGTCGACGACCACGGCCGGATCGCGCCCGGGACCCTGGTGGCCGGCCTACTCGTCCTCATGCTGGGGGCATTCGTCACCGACGCGGTGGGGATCTACGCGGTCTTCGGCGCCTTCATCGCGGGCATCGCGATGCCGCGGGGGCGCTTCGCGGACGCGGCGATCGGGCATCTGGAGCCGCTCACGACGACGTTCCTCCTTCCGGTCTTCTTCGTGTACTCCGGCCTCAACACCCAGATCGCCCTGCTTGACTCGCCCGCGATCTGGCGCGTCGCGGTCATCCTGGTCACGCTCTCGATCGTGGGCAAGGGCGTGGCGTGCCTGCTCGCGGCGCGGGTCTCGGGAGAGGCCTGGCGCGAGTCGGTCGCGATCGGGGTGTTGATGAACGCGCGCGGGCTCATGGAGCTGATCATCCTCAACATCGGGCTGCAGCGCGGGGTCATCACCCCCACGCTCTTCACCATCATGGTGTTGATGGCGGTCGTCACCACCCTGATGGCGTCCCCGCTGTTCGAGTTGGTCTACGGACGGCGCACCGCGGCCGCGGCCCAGGAGCAGACCGCGTGAGCCCCCGATGGGCCAGGGTCGGCGGCGCGCTCTTGCTCGTGGCGGTGGCGCTCGGCGCCGCCGGGTGCGCCCCCATGGGGCATGCTGGCCATCACCCCCGGACCTCGACGGTCACGGTGGCCGGGACGGGCACGGTGTCGGCCGCGCCCGACATGGCCGAGATCACCACCGGAGTGGTCACGCAGGCCCCCACCGCGGCGCAGGCGCTCGCCGCCAACAGCCAGGCGATGGAGCGGCTGCTCCAGGCCCTCGGCGCCCTCGGCGTCGCCGCGCGCGACATCCAGACCACGAACATCAGCGTGTCGCCGCTCCGCCGCCAGGGCCGCGACGGGCAGCCCCCCGAGATCACCGGCTACGAGGTGACCAACCAGGTGCGGGTGAAGGTGCGCGACCTCTCGCGCCTCGGCCGCGTCCTCGACCAGCAGGTGGGGCAGGGCGCCAATCTCGTCTACGGCATCCAGTTCGGGCGGCAGGAGCCCGCGCCGCTGCTGGACGAAGCGCGCAAGCGCGCCATGGGGGACGCGCGGCGCAGGGCGGAGCTCTACGCGGCCGCCGCCGCCCTGAAGGTCGGCCGCGTGGTGGCGGTGCAGGAAGCGGGCGCCGCGTCGCCGCGCTCGGAGATGGCCCCGCGCATGGCGATGTCGGCCGCGGTGCCGGTGGCCCCCGGCGAGCAGGAGATCCAGGCCTCCGTGACCGTGACGTTCACCCTCGAGCCGTGAGGCGACCATGACCGCTACTGAGGAGGATCCATGGCGAAATCCACGGCGAAATCCATGGCGAAGCGACGCGTAGTCGTGACCGGGGCGGCGGGCTACGTCGCCCAGCGGATGTGGCCGGAGCTCACGGAGCGGTGGGATCTCGTGCCGATCGACGTGCGGCCCACCACCCGCGACGGCAAGCCGGTGCCCGGCCTGATCGTCGCCGATCTGACGAAGCCGGACCGCAACGAGTACCGGCAGCACTTCCGCGGGGCGGACGCGGTCATCCACTGCGGCTTCGTGAGCGCGCCCAACCTCGACGCCACCACCTGGCAGGACAATAGCGACGCCAAGTTCTGGGCCGAGCACACCAACGTGGCGCTCGCCTACAACGTCTGCCGGGTCGCCCTCGAGGAGGGCGTGCGGCGGGTCGTGGTGTGCAGCTCCAATCATGCAGCCGATTATTACGAACGGCTCGTGTGGGACGGCCGCCTCGAGATGGTGACGCCCGAGATGCCGCCGCGCTCGGACAACTGGTACGGCTGGGCCAAGGCGGCCTACGAGCTGCTGGGCTTCGTCTTCGCCACCGGCAAGGTGGACGGGCGCAAGCTCGAGATCGTGCAGTGGCGAATCGGGGGCCCGCGCGACGACGATATCGACCACGTGAAGCCGGGCGACATCAAGGTCATGCACCGCGCCCTCGGGGCCTATCTCTCCAAGCGGGACCAGGTGCAGCAGGCGGTGCGCATGGTGGAGACCGAGGACATCCGCGACGAGAACGGGGTGCCGTTCCTCGTCGTCTACGGGGTCAGCGGCAACACGCACCGCTTCTGGTCCATCGCGAACGCGCGCGTGAAGCTCGGTTACGCGCCGGAGGACGACAGCCAGGTGAACTTCGCCGACAAGATCGCGGCCATCGCGCGCGCGGCCCGGAGATGAGCATGAACGCGGAAGAGGAGCTGAAGACCCTCGAGCAGACGCTGGTCACGTTCCGGGAGACCCTGAAGGACGTGAACCGGCTGGGCGGCGACGGCATGGTCGCGGTGCGGGAGGAGTGGCTCCTGCGCATCAAGGAGCTCGAGCTGCAGCGCGAGCACCTGAGCCACGTGGTGCGCAAGAACCGCCGCCGCGTCGGCTAGTCTTCTCCCTCTCCCCGAAGGGGAGAGGGCAGGGTGAGGGGAGATCAGTGACCCGCGAGCTCCGGTTCGTCCAGGTGGACGTGTTCACCGAGCGCGTCTTCGGGGGGAACCCGCTCGCGGTCGTGTTCGAGGCGGCGGGACTTTCCGACGCCCTGATGCAGGCCATCGCGCGCGAGATGAACTGCTCGGAGACCACGTTCCTGCTGCCGCCGACGCGGCCCGACTGCGCGGCGCGGGTGCGGATCTTCACCCCGGCGCGCGAGGTGCCGTTCGCCGGCCATCCGACCATCGGGACGGCGTGGGTGCTGGCCACCGAGAAGCTGCTGCCTCCGGACACGCGCCGGTTCAATCTGGAAGAAGGCATCGGGCCGGTCGAGGTGACCCTCGAGGGCGAGCCCGCGCGGCCGAGCTTTCTCTGGATGCGGCACGGCGAGGCGCGATTCGGGCCGGAGCTGATCAAGCGCGCAGGCTTCGCGCGGGCCCTTGGCCTCGCCGAGTCGGATCTGCTCGCGGGCTCGCCCGTTCAAACCGGCTCGACCGGCAACGCCTTCCTCTATATCCCCCTGCGCGACCGCGAGGTGGTGGACCGGGCTCGGCTCGATGTGCCCGCGCTGCTGGCCGCGCAGGGCTCGGGGCCGAATCTCGGGGTGTTCGTCTTCGCGCCCGATCCGGATCCGCGGGTCGGGCGCGTCTACTCGCGCATGTTCGCCCCGCACACGTCGGGCATTCCCGAGGACCCCGCCACCGGCACGGCGAGCGGGCCGCTCGGGGCCTACCTGGTGGAGCGCGGCCTGGTGGCCCCCGCCGACACCGTCGATATCGTCAGCGAGCAGGGCACGCGGATGGGC
>DASQAL010000176.1:0-1587 GCA_035635775.1 Candidatus Acidiferrum sp. | reverse complement strand
GTCGCGCCCGACTGGCCGAAGGAGTGGGGCGGCACCGACTGGAACGTGGTGCAGCGCTACATCTGGGAGGAGGAGTGCGGCTTCGCGGCGACCCCGATGGTCGTGCCCTTCGGGGTGCGCATGTGCGCCCCGGTGCTCCTGCAGTTCGGCACCGACGCCCAGAAGAAGAAGTTTCTCCCGCGCATCTACCAGGGCGAGGACTTCTGGTGCCAGGGCTACTCAGAGCCGGGCTCGGGCTCGGACCTGGCCTCGCTCAAGACGCGCGCGGTGCGCCAGGGCGACCAGTATGTGGTCACCGGCCAGAAGATCTGGACGACCATGGCCCAGCACGCCGACTGGATCTTCTGCCTGGTCCGGACGGATGGCACGACCGGCAAGCGCCAGGACGGCATCTCGTTCCTGCTGATCGACATGCACACCCCCGGCATCACGGTGCGGCCGATCGTCTTGCTGGACGGCAGCAAGGAGGTCAACGAGGTCTTCTTCGACGAGGTGAAGGTGCCGGTCGAGAACCTCGTGCACGAGGAGGGGAAGGGCTGGACGGTGGCCAAGTACCTCCTGGGCTACGAGCGCATGGGCACGGGCCGCATCGGGGCCTCCAAGCGCGAGCTGGGTAAGCTGAAGGAGCTGGCGGGCGAGCAGATGAAGGACGGACGCCCGCTCATGGAGGATCCGCGCTTCCGCGACCGGCTCACGCGCGTCGAGGTCGAGCTGATGGCGCTCGAGATCACCAACCTGCGCTTCCTCGACCAGATGCGGCGCAGCGGCCGGCCGCCCGGCGCCGACGTCTCCATGCTCAAGATCAAGGGCACCGAGATCCAGCAGGCCATCACCGAGCTGATGATGCAGGCCGCGGGGCCGCTGGCCCAGGCCTTCCGGCCGGTGGACGCGATGGACTTCGACCACTTCACGGCCCGTCTGGCGCCTCGCTACTGCAACCTCCGGAAAGCCACGATTTACGCGGGTTCCAACGAGATCCAGCGCAATATCATCGCGAAGGCAACGCTGGGGCTATGAACTTCGATCTGACCGAGGAGCAGCAGCTCCTGGCCGACAGCCTCAAGCGGTACCTGGCCAACGAGTACTCGATCGACGCGCGGGCCAAGATCGTGGATTCGCCCACCGGCTGGAGCGAGACGGTGTGGGCGGCCTTCGCCGAGATGGGGCTGCTGGGCGTGCCCTTCGCGGAGGAGCACGGCGGCTTCGGCGGCACCGCGGTGGACGTGATGCTGGTCATGGAGGCCCTGGGCGAGAGCCTCGTGGTCGAGCCCTACTGGGTCAACGTGGGCCTGGGCGGCCGCCTGATCGCCCGTGGCGGCTCGGTGGCCCAGCAGAAGGGGATCCTGCCGGCGCTGATCCAGGGCAAGCGCCGCCTGGCCTTCGCCCACACCGAGCGCACGGCCCGCTACGACCTGGGCCACGTGGGCGCCCGCGCCAAGCGCACCGGCTCCGGCTTCACGCTCGAAGGCGAGAAGCGCGCGGTGCTCCACGGCGGCTCCGCCGACACGCTCATCGTCTCCGCCCGCACCGCGGGCGCCGACACCGATGCGGCCGGCATCAGCCTGTTCCTGGTGGACCGCGGCGCGA
>DASQAL010000175.1:0-13470 GCA_035635775.1 Candidatus Acidiferrum sp. | reverse complement strand
CGAGGCCTCGCTCAGCGGCTTGGGGTGCCCTGGGAGAGAACAGCCGCAGTGGGTGATTCCGCGGGCGATCAACAGATGCTTGGGGCAGTTGCCTTTCCGGTGTTTGTCGGTCGCGAGCTGCCTTCGGTCCAGCCGGGCTGGCTTCACTATCCTGCGGCAGACATCGAGGCGGTGGCGAGGCATCTCGTAGCTGTCTGGAAGCTGTCGCCCAACAACCCGTTGCAGCCGACCGCCTCCGCCGGCGGCTGAGCGCAGACGTTTGGCTTCCGGGAGAACAGATGCCAGTAACGTCACCCCAGATCGATGCGCTCTTGTTCGACCTTGGCGGTGTCGTTTTCGAGATCGATTTCAACCAGATGTTCGCCCGCTGGGCTGCCTATGCTGGTGAGGAGCCGGAGACCATCCGCGCGCGATTCTCCCTCGATGCGTTCTATGCTCGCCACGAGCGGGGAGAGATTCAAGCAACCGAATACTTTGCGTCGCTGCGGTCCTCGTTGCAGATCAACCTGTCGGATGCCCAATTCGCTGATGGGTGGACGGCGATCTATCTTGAAGAGATACCGGGGGTGGCTCAGCTGCTACGGTCGGTGAAGGATCAGATACCGCTCTACGCCTTCACCAATTCGAACCCGACACACATGGTGCTGTGGGCCAACCGTTACTCGGAGACCCTGAAGAGCTTTCGTCGGGTGTTTGTGTCGTCAGACCTCGGGCTGAGAAAGCCCGAGCCGGAGGCCTTCGCGGCAATCGCCGAAACGATCGGCGTGTCGCTCGATCGGATCCTCTTCTTCGATGACACCAGGGAGAATGTCGAGGGTGCGATGGCGGTTGGCATGCGGGCCGTCCACATTGACGCGATCGAAGGGGTCCCTGAGACGATCGCGAACAGCCTGCGGAATGTGGTGCAGACAGGTACTCTCTGGCGCGAACCCTAACTTCCGCATGCAGCTGGCGGCGCTCCGCGCCGCAGACTGATACGGCGCGTTGGGCTGGCCCGGCACGGGTCGTAAGAATGAAGCAGAGGCAGCGCTTGGCACTGGTCTAGTTCTTGGCAGCCACATCCTGACCGCCACCAATCTGTGGGTGGAGGAGGTCCGCCGATGAGCAAGCTGATCAGCCTCGTGATGTCCGTGATGCTCGTGTTGACCGGCAGCGTGGCCTGGGCCCAGTCCCTGCCGTCGGCGAAGCCGGAGCAGGTGGGGCTGTCCTCCGAACGGCTCGATCGCGTCGGCCAGGCGCTGAAGGGCGAGATCGCGAAGGGTAAGCTTCCGGGGGCGGTGGCGCTGGTGGCGAGGAAAGGCCGGGTGGCCTACTTCGAGAGCTTCGGGCTCCAGGACAAGGCCGGTGGGGCGCCGATGGCCAACGACGCGATCTTCCGCATCTACTCGATGACGAAGCCACTCGTCTCGGTGGCGGCCATCATGCTGATGGAAGACGGGCGGCTCGTGCTCACGGACCCCGTCTCGCTCCACCTGCCGCAGCTCACGAAGCTTCAGGTCAGCGCCCCGAAAGCTGACTCGACGTTCGCCAGAGTCACCTACCAGATGCTGCCGACGGAGCGGGAGATGACGATCCAAGATCTCCTGCGCCACACCTCCGGCTTGGCCTACGGGGAGATCACCGCTAACGCGCCCGTCAAGGAGGCCTACGCGAAGGCCGGTGCCTATCAGCCGAGCGGGCTGCCCTTCGACGCGCGGGGATCGACGCCCGCCGAGCAAGTCACGGGGCTGAGCAAGGCGCCGCTGGCGCACCAGCCGGGGACGGTGTGGGAGTACAGTTTGGCGAGCGACGTGCTCGGGCGCGTCGTCGAGGCGGCATCGGGGATGAGGCTCGCCCAGTTTCTGCAACAGCGGCTGTTCGAACCCTTGAAGATGCCCGATTCCGGATTCTCGGTCCCTGCCGAGAAGATGCGTCGGTTGGCCCAGCCTTCCCCGGACAATCCCGTCAAGCTCATCGACGTGTCGGCCCCGCCGAAGAACGATTCCGGTGGAGCGGGCGGCGTGTCGACCGCCATGGACTACGCGCGCTTCAGTCAGATGCTGCTCAACGGTGGTCGGTTGGATGGCGCCCGCGTGCTGAGCCGAACCAGCGTCAGCCTGATGACCTCGGACCACCTGGCCAGGATCAGCACGCCCGTCACGCCCGGCGAGCTGCTGCTGGGGACCCCTGGCTACACATTCGGCCTCGGTTTCGCGGTGCGGCAAGGCCCCGGTGTGGCAGGTGTGCCCGGGTCAGCCGGCGAGTTCATGTGGGCCGGATTCGCCGGGACCTACTTCTGGGTGGATCCGAAGGAGGAGCTTCTCGGGGTCCTCATGACCCAGGCTCCCAGTCCGGAGCGCGCTTACTATCGAAGGCTGTTCAAGCAACTCGTGTACCAGGCGATCACCGACTAGGCTGAAGGAGAAGCAGGATCTGGCGGAGCTGCTGCAAAGCGCGCCACGCAGAGGGAAGTAGGTGGGTGATGCGACTTCGATGGGTATGCCATATCGGTACGCTGATGCTGGGCCTTACCCTGGCGCCGACGACTCACGCGCAAACGAGCGAGAAGATCGTCGTCGACGGGTCAACTGGGGTCATGCCGTTAGTGGCGGCGCTCGCCAAGGCGTATCAAGAGCAATATCCGAGCGTCACGGTGGAAATGGGCAAGGGGTTGGGCACGACGGCACGCCTCCAGGCTCTGGCGGAAGGAACGATCGACATTGCCTTGGCCAGCCACGGTCTGGTCGTCGAGGAGCTTACCCGGCGAGGAATGGCCGTGCACGAAATCGCCAAGGTGGCCGTCGTTTTTGGGGTTAACGCGAGCGTGCCCGTGACGAACGTCACCGACCGCCACATCTGCGACACCTACGCGGGCAAGGTCACGAGCTGGAAGGACCTGGGGGGACCCGACCTCTCGATTGCCCCCCGCACCCGGCCCGACTCGGAGGTTGACGCCGAGGTGGTCAGGGCGAAGATCGCGTGCCTGAGGGACCTGACGATGCCCGAACGCGTGAAGGTGATGCCGAGATCCGGGGACATGGCCAAGGATCTCGCTACCAGCGAGGGAGCTATCGGGATGACGACGGCGACCGTCGTGGAGCAGAGCCGCGGGCAGATCAAAGCCCTGTCTCTCAATGGCGTCATCCCCACCGCGGCCAATGTGGCGCGCCAGATCTATACCCTGACACGAGACTCGGTCCTGGTCACGAAAGCGCCCCCCGCTCCGCCGGTCTCCCGGTTCATCGAGTTCATTCGCAGCTCAGCGGGCGAGGCCGTCATCGTCGCCAACGGTGCGGTGCCGGTGAAGCTCCCTCCCCCTTGACGGCTTTCACATGAGACCTGTAGTGTTGTCCGCGTTTCTCCCATCAGTCCCACCGTGCGCACCTGGAAGGAGGCCGCTCATGGCTCGGAAGCCCGCCGACATGACTACCAAGTACTTGCTCTCCGAGAAGGAGCTACCGACCCGCTGGTACAACATCCAGGCCGACTTCAAGACCCCGCTGCCCCCGCCCCTGCACCCGGGCACCGGCCAGCCCATCGGGCCCCAGGATCTGGCCCCGCTCTTCCCGATGGAGCTGATCAAGCAGGAGGTCAGCCAGGAGCGCTGGATCGAGATCCCGGACGAGGTGCGCGACATCCTCCGGCTGTGGCGCCCCACCCCGCTGTACCGGGCGCGCCGGCTCGAGAAGGCGCTCGATACGCCCGCGCGCATCTACTACAAGTACGAGGGCGGGAGCCCGGCGGGCAGCCACAAACCAAATACGGCGATTGCGCAGGCCTACTACAACAAGAAGGAGAAGGTCGCGCGGCTCTCCACCGAGACCGGTGCGGGCCAGTGGGGCTCCGCGCTGGCGCAGGCCTGCTCGTTCTTCGGGCTGCAGTGCAAGGTGTACATGGTGAAGGTGTCGTACCAGCAGAAACCGTACCGCCGCATCCTCATGGAGACGTTCGGCGCCCAGGTGGTGGCGAGTCCGAGCCCCGACACCCAGGCGGGCAAGAAGATCCTCGAGCAGGATCCGGACTCGCCGGGCAGCCTCGGCATCGCCATCAGCGAGGCGGTCGAGGACGCGGCCACGCGGGAGGACACCAAGTACTCGCTGGGCAGCGTGCTCAACCACGTGCTCATGCACCAGACCGTGATCGGGCTCGAGACGAAGAAGCAGCTCGAGAAGGCGGACGCCGAGGCCGACGTGCTCGTGGGCTGCATCGGCGGGGGCTCGAACTTCGCCGGTTTCTCCTTCCCCTTCGTCGCCGACAAGCTCACCGGCAAGAACAAGAAGCGGCGCATCGTGGCGATCGAGCCCAGCGCCTGCCCGAGCCTCACCAAGGGCAAGTACGCCTACGACTTCGGCGACACGGTGGGCCTCACCCCGCTCGTGAAGATGCACACGCTCGGCCACACCTTCGTGCCCGCGCCGATGCACGCGGGCGGCCTGCGCTATCACGGGATGGCCCCGCTCATCTGCAAGCTCTACGACGAGGGCGTGATCGAGGCGCGCGCGGTGCCCCAGCTCGCCACCTTCGAGGCGGCCATCCTGTTCGCCCGGGCCGAAGGGATCTTGCCCGCCCCGGAGGCGGCCCACGCGGTCCGCGGCGCCATCGACGAGGCGCTCACCGCGAAGAAGGAAGGCAAGCGCAAGACCATCGTGTTCAATCTCTGCGGCCACGGCTTCCTCGATCTCTCGGCCTACGAGGCGTATCTGGCCGGCAAGCTCCAGGACTACGCGTACCCGGACGAGAAGGTGCGGGAGGCCCTCAAGCATCTGCCTCGGGTGAAGGGCTAGGAGGAGTCGCCCCGATGCTCGCGCGTCGCGAGTTCCTCAAGCTGGCCGGTGGGGGCGCCGCGGCCGCGGTGACGGGCGTACCGGCGGTCCTGCGAGCGCAGGGCAAGGGCAAGGTCCGCCTCGCGTATCTCCAGCTCGGCTGGGCGGCCACCGAGATCATTCACAAGGAGGATCTGCTCGGCCGGCGCGGCTGGAGCGCCGAGTACTCCATCGTCCCCGGCGCGCCGGGCCCGCTGCTGAACCAGCTCGCGGCCAAGAACGTGGACGCCATCGACATGAGCTTCGCGCTGGCCGCCAAGGCTTTCGAGGACGGAGTGCCGCTGAAGGTGACCGGGGTGGCCACCGCGGTGCTGGGGGCCATCGTCGCGCGCAAGGACGCCGGGCTCGCCAAGGTGGAAGACCTCAAGGGCCGCAAGGTGGCCGCGATCGTCGGCACCTCGACCTTCTTCGACATTCGGGCGCTGACTCTGAAGGGCTACGGGTTCGACTTGCAGAAGGACACCCAGCTCGTCACCGCGACCTCGCCGCCCGACATGGTCACCATGCTCGGCAAGAAGGACGTGGACGCCATCATCGCCTGGCAGCCGATCACCGATTCCGTGGTGTTCCGCGGCGAAGGCGTCTATCTGGCCAAGCAGATCGACCTGTGGCGCAAGGCCACCGGGCGCCCGACCGGCTTCCCCGTCCACGTCTGCTACCTGGCCAGCACCGAGTTCATCCAGAAGAACCCGTCGTTTCCGAAGGACCTCAACGACGCGCAGAAGGACGCGGTGGACGTCTGGTACAACAACCCGGCGCGGGCCATGGAGATCGTCGCGGAGGTCACCAAGCTGCCGAAGGATGTGATCGCGGTCGCACACAAGGAGACGGTGCGCATGCTCTCAGGGCTGCCGGACGAGCAGGTCGAGACCCTCATCGCCCAGCTCAAGATCAACAAAGAGTTCGGCTTCCTCAAGTCGGACATCTGGGACAACCCCGACCGCATCCGCCGGGAGTTCTTCCACAGGGCCTGACGGTCGTGAGCGCGCGCGACTGGGCCGGCCGCCTGCACCTGCCGACTCTGGTCGCCCTCGCGGTGGTGCTGGCCGGCTGGACGCTGCTGTCGCGGCGCTACGGCGCCTACGTGCTGCCCGCGCCCGGGTCCATCGTCACCGGCTTTGTCGAGATCGTGCGCAGCGGCGAGATCTGGACCCACGCGGCCGCCTCGCTCGCCCGCATCGCGGTCGGCTTCGGCCTGGCCGTGCTGCTCTCGCTGCTGATGGGCCTCGGCGCCTTCGCCTCGCGGACCGCGCGCGGCGTCGTGCACGACCTCCTCGCCATCCTCAACTCCACCTCGGTCTTCGTCTGGATCGTCATCTCGCTGATCTGGTTCGGGCTCAGCAACTGGGCGCCGATCTTCACCACCTTCATGATCACGCTGCCGGTCGTGGCGTCGAATCTAGTGGAAGGCGTGGCCGCGGTGGACCGGCGGCTCCTCGAGATGGGCGACGTCTATCGGCTGAGCGAGTACGAGAAGTTCACCGCCATCGTGATCCCCTCCACCCTGCCCTATCTGGTGGCGGGCATGAAGGTGGGCTTCGGCCTGGCCCTCAAGGTCTCGGTGGTGGCGGAGATCTTCGGGGTCACCTCGGGCATCGGCTACGTGATGAACTACAGCCGCGAGATCCTCGCCACCCAGATGGTCTTCGTCTGGGCCCTCGTGATGATCCTCATCATGTTCGCCACCGACAAGCTGCTCTTCGACACCCTCAACCGCCGCCTGGCCCGATGGCGCTGAAGCTCGACGTCCGCGGCGTCGGGAAGGACTTCCTCATCCCGGTTATCGACGCGGTCTCCTTCTCGGTGAAGCCGGGCGAGTTCGTTTGCCTGCTGGGCCCCAACGGCTGCGGCAAGACCACGCTGCTGCGCATCGTGGGCGGCATCGAGCCGGCCACCCGCGGCGAGGTACTGCTCGACGGCAAGCCGGTGGTCGCCGACCGCCGGCACCACCGTCACGTGGGCGTGGTCTTCCAGGAGGACCGGCTCCTGCCCTGGCTCTCGCTGCGCGATAACGTAAAGCTCGTGCTCAAGCCGCTCGGGCTGGACGCCGCGACCCGTCACGCGCGCGCGGACCGGTACCTGAACCTCGCGGGGCTGCAGGGCTTCGAGCACTACTACCCGGGACGCGTGAGCGGCGGCATGCGTCAGCGGGCCGCCATCGCGCGGGCGCTCGCGATCGAGCCGGACGTGCTCCTCATGGACGAGCCCTTCGGAGCCCTCGACGCCCAGAACCGCCGGATCATGCAGCATGAAGTCCGTCGCATCTGGGCCGAGACCCGACGTACCATCCTCTTCGTGACGCACTCGATCGAGGAGGCGGTGGCCATCGGCACCACGCTGATCATGCTCTCGGCCCGGCCGTCACGCATCCGCGAGCTGATCCGGAACGACGGCAGCCAGGAGCGCGGCAAGTTGGTGGACGACCTCAACACCATGATCATGGAAGAAGTGCAGCGGCAGCAGCGAACGGACCTCCCACCGCAAGGAGCGCGCTCATGATCAAGCCCTACACCGCCGTCGGGCTCGTCCCCACCGTCCGCGGCATCCGCAAGAGGAAGGACATCCAGATCAACCTCGACCATCTCTCCCACCTGGTGAAGGCCGCCTCCTGGCTGTCGAGCCTCGACCTGCCGGTGCGGCTCATCGCGTTCCCGGAGGGCGCGCTCCAGGCCTTCAACGACGAGGTGCTCGACCTCGACCACGCCACCTTCGCCCGCGAGTGCGCCATCGACATCCCCGGAGAGGAGACGGAGGCCCTCGGCAAGATCGCCAAGGAGTACAACGCCTTCATCATGGCCCAGGCCAAGGCGCGACATCCCGACCTCAAGGACCGCTACTTCAACGTGGGCTTCATCATCAATCCGCGCGGCCGGGTGATCCTGCAGCACTACAAAGTCTCGCCGCTCTTCCCGGTGGAGCACTCGGTGTGCCCGCACGACGTCTACGACTGGTGGGTGGAGAAGTACGGCCGCACGTTACAGAGCTTCTGGCCGGTAGTCGACACCGAGATCGGCCGGCTCGGCATCATGATGGCGAACGAGGGCTCCTACCCGGAGAACGCCCGCGCGCTGGCCCTCAACGGGGCCGAGGTGGTCTACCGCGCCTCCTACCCCCACCCGGCCACCGGCAACGAGATCTTCGAGATCCAGAGCCGGGCGCGGGCGCTGGACAACAACATGTATGTCGTCGCCCCGAACATGGGGACGTATTATCTGTTCCCGGAGGAGAGCACGCCCATCGACACCTTCGGCGGCCGGTCGTTCATCATCGACTACAAGGGGCGCATCGTCGGCCGCCAGGACTACGGGGCGGGCTCCACCTACGTGGGCGGGGTGATCGACGTCGAGGCCCTGCGGGACCATCGCGCGCGCGCCCAGTGGGACAACTGGATGAAGGACCTGCGCACCGAGTTGTACGGTATGCTCTACGAGAAGCCGATCTATCCCAAGAACCTCTATCTCAAGCGCGCGCCCATGAAGCACAAGGAGTACCGCGAGAAGGTCATCAAGCGCCAGATCCGCCTCATGCACGACCGGGGCATCTGGGCACGCCCAGGACGGTAAACGACATGTCCAACACGAGTCCGACCGCGCTGCTGCTGAACGCCGGTCACGCCATGGATCATCTCTTCCTGCTCATCTTCGCCACCGCCGTTTCGGCCATCGCGGCGGAGTGGGGCATGGTGTGGCAGGACCTCATGCCCTACACCGTCGGGGCCTTCGTGCTGTTCGGGCTGGGCTCGCTGCCCGCCGGCCGGCTGGGCGACCTCTGGGGCCGGCGCGTCATGATGGTCATCTTCTTCCTGGGCCTGGGCGCGGCGGGCTTGCTGGTGGCGGCGGCGCAGCGGCCGTGGCAGCTCGCGGCCGCGCTCACCGTGATGGGGGTCTTCGCCTCCATCTATCACCCGGTGGGCATCCCGATGATCGTGCAAAACTCGACCCGACCGGGTTTCACCATCGGGCTCAACGGCCTCGCGGGCAACCTGGGCATCGCGGTCGCGGCGATCCTGACCGGCTTCCTCGTCCAGCAGGCGGGCTGGCGCGTGGCCTTCGTGGTGCCCTCCCTGCTCGCGATCGGGTGCGGCGTCCTCTTCGCGCTCGTGGTCCCACGCGAAGACATGGCGCCCGCCAAGAAGCCCCGGCGCCACGTGGCGCTGCCCGCCTCGCTGATGGCGCGGATCTTCTTCGTGATGTCGCTGGCCGCGGTCTCGGGCAGCATGATCTTCAACTTCACCACCAACGGCAACAACCAGCTCCTGGCCGAGCGGCTCCGCGGCCTGGTCGAGGATCCGGCCACCCTCGGCGTCCTCCTCGCGGTGGTCTACGCGATCGCCTCGCTCGCCCAGATCGTGGTGGGGAAGCTGATCGACCGCTACCCGCTCAAGTACGTCTACCTGCCCATCGTGGCCGCCCAGGTCCCGCTCTTCGCCTTGGCGGCCCGCGCGGAGGGCTGGGCGCTCTACGCCTGCATGCTCCTCTTCATGGTCTTCGTGTTCGGCGCCATCCCGTTCATCGACGCCATGATCGTGCAGTACGTGGACGATCGGATGCGCTCCCGGGTGGCCGGCATGCGCCTCGCGGTCTCCTTCGGGGTCAGCGCCCTCGCGGTCTACCTGCTGGGGCCGACGGTCAAGGCGGCCGGCTTCACCACACTGCTCGTGGTGATGGCGGGCATCTCGTCCCTCACCACGCTCTTCGTCTCGCTGCTGCCCGGACGCGTCCCGTCCACCGCGCCCGCCGCCGCGCCCGTGCCGGCGCGCTAGCGCGGCCGACCGGGACGCCGTCCATGCCCGATCCGGCCTTCACTCCGGGCGCGCACCGGCTCGCCGAGCCGCGCTGGTTCGAAGATCTGCAGGTGGGCGAGCGCTTCTGCAACCCCTCGCGCACCATGACCGAGGCCCTCTTCGCCGCCTTCCAGCTCGCCTCCGCGGACAACCACCCGATCCACTACGACCGCGAGTACTGCCACGCCCACGGCCACCGCGATCTCCTCGCCCACGGCCTCCTGGTCACCGCGCAGGCCGCGGCCGGCGCGGGCCTCTTCCCGCACGGGATCGGGGAGTCCCTGATCGCGTTCCTCGAGCAGTCCTCCCGCTTCCTCAAGCCGGTCTACGTGGGGGACACCGTGTATCCGGCGCTCGCCATCACCGCGCTCGAGCCCGGGCGCACCACCGGAGTCGTGGTCATGCGCGCCACCGTGCACAACCAGGCCGGTGAGCTGGTGATGGAAGGCGAGCACCGCTACCTGCTGCGACGAAAGCAGCCCCCGATCGCGACCTGATGGCGCGTCCGGACATCCGCCGCTGGCAGATCGTGGCGGCGCTCTTCGTGGTCACCTACTGCATCTCGACGCCGCTGGCCGCCTACGGCGTCTTCCTGCCCGTGCTCGCGGAGCACTTCGGCTGGAGCCGCGGCGCGATCTCGGCCGCGCTGTCCGTCAACCTGCTGGTGGGCGGCGTGGCCGGCTTCGGGGTCGGCGCGCTCGCGGACCGGCGCGGCCCCCGGCTGCTGCTCGTGGTGACGGTGACGCTGGCCGGCGCCGCCTTCGCGCTCGTCTCGGTGGTGGGCGCGCTCTGGCAGCTCTACCTGTTCATCGGGCTCCTGGGCGGGATCGGGATGTCGAGCTTCTACCTGCTGAGCACCGCCACCGTCACCCACTGGTTCGACGAGCGGCGCGGGCTCGCGCTGGCCCTGGTGCTGGTGGGCTTCAATCTCGGTTACATCACGGGCGGCCCGCTCGCCGCGTGGCTCATCATCAAAATAGGGTGGCGCGCCGCCTACTGGGTCCTCGGCGGCGGCTGCGGGCTGCTGAGCTTCTGCGCGGCCATCACGGTGCGCCTGCCCCGCCCGGCCGAGCGGCGAGACCTGCTCCACGCCGCGCCCGGCCCGGCGGGCGTTGGGCCGGGCGGCGGCATGACGCTGCGCCAGTCGCTGAGCGACCCGCGGCAGTGGGGCCTGAACCTCTCCTGGCTGCTGCTCGGCGGCCTGGCCATCATGATCTCGGTGCACGCGGTCCCGTTCGCGCGAGACCGCGGCGTGAGCCTGGCCGACGCCTCGCTCGCCCTGACCGCCTACGGGATCGGCTCGGTGGCGGGACGGCTCACCGCGGGATTCGTGTCCGACCGCGTCGGGACGCGCGCGACCATCGGGGCGGCGTACGTGCTCGAGATGGTCGCGCTGGTCGCGCTGCTGTGGCTTCCGTCGAGCGCGGCGCTGCTCGCCTCGCTGGTGGTCTTCGGGGCGGGCTTCGCCGCCTCCGACACCATGGTCGTGAAGGTGATCCCGGAGGTATTCGGGCTCCGGGCCATCGGGGCCATCATGGGAGTGCTGGCCCTCGGCTGGCGGCTAGGCGCCGCGATCGGACCGGCGGCGGCGGGCTTCCTCTACGACCTGACCGGCTCCTACTCCATCCCCTTCGGCGCGGCCCCGGTGGCGGTTGCGCTGAGCTGGGTCCTCTTCACCCTCAGCACCTCGCCCCCCCGCCGCTGACTGCCCGTCACCGCATGTTGCCGGTGTGGCCGAGCGAGTAGCGACCAGGCTGCGGCCACACCGTGAGGCCGTGGGGCTCCTTGCCGACCCGGATGCTGCGGACCTCGCCGGTGGTGGTGTCGATCGCGTAGACCAGATTGTCGAAGCGCCCGGAGAGCCACAGCACCTTGCCGTCCACGCTCACGTTACCCATGTCGGGGCTGCCCCCGCCCGGGATCGGCCAGGTGGCCACGATCTGGCGGGTGGCGAAGTCGATCACCGAGACGCTCCCCTTGCCCTTGGGCGGCCCGTACACGTGGGAGGTGCCGCGGTTGGCCACGTAGAGCTTCGTGCCGTCGCGGCTCGGATACAGGCCGTGGGTGCCGATCCCGGTCTTGATGAAGGCGGTCTCGGTGAAGGTGGCGCCGTCGACGACGAAGACGCCGCCCGCCTTCATGTCCGCCACGAAGAAGCGGGTGCCGTCGGGGGAGCTGCGGATGTCCTGGGGCATCCCGCCCCGCGACAGCTTGAGATAGCCCAGCACCTTCCGGGTGGCGAGGTCGACGCGGGCGAGGCTGCCCTGGAACTCGCAGGTGAAGATGGCGAGGCGCCCGTCGATGGAGAAGTCCGCGTGGTTGATGCCCTTGCACTGGGGCACCGCGATCGAATACTGCAGCGCCATCGTCTGCGGATCGCGGAAGTCGAGCCGCTTGAGCGCCTCCGCCACCACGATCGCGGACTTCCCGTCCGGCGAGAAGTACATGTTGTACGGGTCCTCGACCATGATGGTCTTGCCCGGCTTGCCGGTGGTGGGGTCGATGGGGGTGAGGCTGCCGTCGGGCCGCCCTTCCGCGTTGTTGGTCACCCACAGCGTCTTCAGATCCCACGAGGGCACCACGTGCTGCGGATTGATACCCACCGGGAAGCGGTCCACCACCTTCATGGTGGCCGGATCGATCACGGTCACGTCGTTGCCCTGCCGGTTGGGCACGTAGATGCGCGGCAGCGCGCCCGCGACCGCCGGGCTCATCTTGTCGGCACGCGTCTCGCTGTAGAGGTTGGCGGGATCCGGCACCGGCGGCATGCCCGGCACGGTCTCGACGGGGCGCGCGCCCTGCGCGGCGGCCACCCCAGCCCACACGCCGACGATCGAAGCGATCCAGCGCAGCTTGAAAACCATACGTGTCGTCTCCTCAGCGATGCGTGATGGATTTCCGGACCGCGTCGACCGTCCGGCTCACGATCAGCTCGACGCTCGGCCGGCCCAGCTCGGCGGTGGCGCGGGTCGGGTCGCCGTCCACCCCGTCGCCCTCGCGCCCGGGCCGCAGGCGATCCGGGCGGACCATGCGCGCGTCGGTGGCCAGCATCAGCGCGGTGTCGGTGAGCCCCGCGTGCCGGCCCAGCTCGGCGTCGGAGTAGCCGCGCGCCCGGAGCAGCCGCGGCACCTCGATCTCACCGGCCCGGTAGTACTCCTCGATCGCGTGAACCCGCACCCCGGTGGCCACCCACTCGCGGTTGAGCCGCGCCGCCACCGCCTTCTGCCCCGCCTGGGTGGAGCCGTGGTCGCCGAGCAGGACGATGTTCCGGAAGCCGTGCAGCTTGAAGCTGCGGGCCGCGAACTCCAGCACCTTCTGGAAGGCCTCCTCGGGCACGGTGATGGTGCCCGGGTAGCGCATGTGGGCGGTCGGGGGCGCGATCCCGCCTTCCGGCACGTAGGCAATCACCGGCGCGACCAGCGCGTCTCCGAGCGCGCGCGCGATGTCCTGGGAGAGGATCTTCACCCGCGCGTTGTGCTTGCCCAGCGCCATGTGCGGGCCGTTCTGCTCGGTCCCGCCGGCGGGGACGATGATGGTGGTCTTGCCCGCACGGATGGCGTCGCGCACCTCGGTCCAGGTCAGCTCCTCGAGGAACACGGTGTCGGGGGCCTGGGCCAAAGCTCCGCCAGCCGTCACGAGCAGACCAAAGACCGCCATCAAGATGGGCCCTCGCATCGGAATGATCATAATCCTTAAACAATTAACCACATGCCATGTTTCCCGTCCCGGGAGCCCGCTTGACAGGTGGGGGCCCAGAGCCTAGTGTTCCCCCGTGGAAGTCAGGTCCGAAGGGGTGCTCGGCACGACGGCCGTCGCGCCACACCGACTTCGATGGAGCCGCCAGCTCCGCCGCGTCACCCACAGCGCCGTGGTCGTCGCCGGCGC
>DASQAL010000174.1:0-9363 GCA_035635775.1 Candidatus Acidiferrum sp. | reverse complement strand
TTCGCGGCCTCGGGGAGCGAGCGCTTGCTCCGTGACGCGCGCCTTGGCCGCATACACCCGGCCAATCCTGCCCTCACCCACGAGATCGTCGGCAAGCTGGCGCTGGGGATCAACCCGGACGAGCAGCCGCGCTGGGGGTAGACGCCGCCGGCCTGACGGTTACTTGATCAGGCCGTAGAACCTCCCCGCGTTCTCGCAGGTCATCTTGTGCATGACGTCGGCGGGCAGGTGGCCGAACTGCTCGGCGATGTACTTGGAGGAGTCAGGCCACACGCCGTCGCCGTGCGGGTAGTCGGAGCCCCACATGAGCGTTTCCACGCCCATGTCGTCGATCAACTTGGTGCCGATGCGGTCGAACTGGAAGGTGGCCTTGCACTGCCGCCGCCAGTAGTCGCTCGGCTTCATCTTGAGGCCGAGATCCTGGAAGCGGTCCTCCCACTCGAAGTCCATGCGGTCGAGCGCGTAGGGCACCCAGCCGATGCCGCTCTCGCCGAAGGCGATGCGCACGTTCGGATAGCGCTCGAGCACCGAGGCTCCGATGATCGCGGCCAGGATATTGACCAGGTTCATCTGGAACGCGGAGACCACGGTGAAGAAGGCGGCGCGCCTCGTGAGGCCGGTCTGCTTCTCCAGCACCGAGGGCGGCAGGGCCGGGAAGGTGTGGAAGTGGAGCGGCAGGTTGACGTCGTTGACCGCCTTCCAGAGTGGTTCCCACACCGGGTGCCACATCGGCTCCATGTCCCACGAGCAGGACAGCTCCATGCCGCGCAGGCCGAGCTTGGCCACGCGGTAGACCTCCTGCACCGCCGCGTCGATATCGCCGTAGGGCAGGCAGGCCAGCCCGATGAAGCGGTCCGGGTCGTGGCCGCAGAAGTCCAAGAGCCAGTCGTTGTAGATGTGGAACATCTCGGTGGCGGCCTCGTGGTCGTTCAGGCGAGTGGCCGCGCCCAGGATGCCGTAGATGACTTCCGCCTGCACGCCGTCGCGGTCCATGTCCTTCGCCCGCAGCGCCGGATCCGTCGGACGGGCGATACCCTTCCGGCCGTCATCGTAAAGACCGGTAGACGCCATCACGTCCACGCGGTGGTGCACCCCGGGGACGTACTTGGACCCGGCTGGCCCGACCCCGCCCCACAGCCCGAAGTTCATCCCGTTCTTGGCGGTCCAGAACGGCCCGTCGGGGCCGTCCTTCACGTAGGGCATGCGGTCCTTGAGCGCCGCCGAGGCATTCGCGGTGAACAGATCGGGCGGGATCCAGGGCAGGTCGATGTGGCAGTCGGCGGAGATCCGTTGGTAGCGCATGACGCCCCCTTTGGCCGGTACCGGGCTTACTGCTCGTGTGTGGACAGAGCCTAGCTACCGGCGGGGCCCACGTCAACTAGCCACCGTTGGGCCCCACGTCAAAACATGAGGGGCCCGGCCCCGCGCCTTGACTCCGGGCCTCCGGACGCGGCACCATGCCCGGGCCGCCATGCTCCAGGGCATCCGCGTCCTCGACCTTTCCCGCGTCATCGCCGGGCCCTATTGCGCGGCCCTGCTGGGCGATCTCGGCGCCGACGTGATCAAGCTGGAGCGGCCCGGCCGCGGCGACGACCTGCGGGCGCTGCGGGGCAGCGGGCAGATGAGCGCCTCCTTTGCGGCGGTCAACCGCAACAAGCGCGGCATCGCGGTGGATCTGCAGAAACCCGAGGGCGCGCGCCTGGCCTTCGACCTCGCGCGCCGCGCTGACGTGATCATCGAGAACTTCCTGACCGGGGCGGCCGAACGCCTCGGCCTGGGATACGCGGCCGTCCGCGAGGTGAATCCGGCCGTGGTCTATGCCTCCGTCACCGGCTTCGGGCAGACCGGGCCGCTCGCCCGCAAGCCGGGCTACAACACGATCGCGCAGGGCATGAGCGGGCTCATGGCCCTGACCGGCATGCCCGGCGACCCGCCCACCCGGGTCGGAGGCTCGGTCTCGGACGTCGCGGCCTCCTACATGACCTTTGGCATGATCAACGCCGCGCTGGTGCACCGTTTCCGGACCGGCGCCGGCCAGCACGTGGACGTGAGCCTCGTCGGAGCAAGCCTCGGTCTCCTGCCGGATCCGGTCGCGATCTACTTCGACACCGGCGAGCGGCCCAAGCGCGCGGGCAATCGGAACCTGAACCTGACGCCGGCGGAAGCGTTCCAGGCCGGGGACGGCTTCGTCAACGTGGTGCTCCTGAACCCGGATCAGTGGGGCCGCTTCTGCGGCGCGCTCGGCGATCCGGCGATGGAGACGGAGCCACGCTTTGGGACCAACCCGGCGCGGCTCGAGAACCACGCCGCGTTCAAGGCGCGCGTGGAAGCGGTGCTGGGCACCGCGTCCGTCGCCGAGTGGGTGGCGCGCCTGGAGGCGGCGGGCATCGCGGCGGGGCCGATCTACGAGTTCCACGAGGTGTTCGACGATCCGCAGGTGCGGCACCTCGGGCTCGTGGCCGAGGTGGAGCAGCCCGGCGTGGGCAAGGTGAGGATGCTCACGTTCCCGGGCCGCGCCTCCGGCACCCCGCCGCGCATCGACCGCCCCGCGCCGCTGCTCGGCCAGCACACCGCCGAGGTGCTCGGCGAGCTCGGGCTCTCGCGCGAGGAGATCGATCGCCTCGCCGCGGCCGGTGTCATCGTGCTTGGCGAGCAGCCCTAGCCAATCTCATTAGACGCGGCGGCCCCGCCGTGCGCTTACACGTAGTCGCGGGAATATTCACGACGCCCTCCTTCGTCTGATCGGGCGAGGAGGACACCGTCATGCGACTGTTCTGGATTTCCCTGGCCGCGTTGCTGCTGGCCGGCTGTGCCATCGTGCCGCTCGCACCGTTCGCGTACGCGCCGCCGCCTCCGCGGCCGCGCTTCACCTACAGCTACCCTGCCTACCCCGCCTACCCGTACTGGTCTGCGCCGCGCTACTACGACCGCGGCCGCTGGTAGTATCCTCGGCGGGTGCGCCGCCCACTCCCCGGCTTCCGCTGGCTGATTCCGCTGCTCGGAAGCCTGGCGGTGCTGGCGGCGCCCACGCCCGACGGCTTGAGCGCGGAAGGCCAGCGCGTCCTCGCGGTGATCGTGCTCGCCATCGGGCTCTGGGGTTTCGAGACCCTCCCACCCGGCGTCACCGGCGTGGTCGCGATCATGGCTTTGGTCTTCACGCACGCGGTGCCGAGCATCCGCGAGGGGCTCGCGGGCTTCGCGGATCCCATCGCCTACTTTCTGATCGGCGTGCTGACCATGAGTGTGGCGGTGGCGCGGAGTGGCCTGGCCGAGCGGGTGGCGCACCTGCTGCTCGCGGGCGGGCGGGGCCGGGCCGGCGCGCTCTACGTGCACCTGCTGCTCGCGCTGCCGCCGCTCGCGCTGCTGCTGCCGTCGGCTACCACCCGCACCGGCATCCTCGTGCACGTCTACGACCAGGCCTTCGCGCTCGGCCGCGTGCCGCCCGGCGCGCCGCTCGCCCGCGCCATCATGCTGGTGCTGAACTCGGTGAACCGGCTGTCGTCCACAATATTGTTAACCGGCGGCATCACGCCCATCGTGGCCGCCGGGCTCATCGGCACGATCTCGTGGACGCGGTGGTTCGTGCTCATGAGCGTGCCGTACCTGGCCCTGATCACCCTCGCGGCCGCCGCCATCTACCTGCGCTACCGCCACGGCTTCCGCCCGGAGGTGCAGGTGCCGCCCCGGCCCGAGCCGCGCCCGCTCTCCAGCGTCGAGTGGCGCACCGCGCTGATCACCGCGGGTGCGGGGCTCCTCTGGCTGACCGATTCCGTCCACCACTGGCATCCCACGCTCCCCGCCCTGCTGGCCTGGGTGTGCTTCCTGATGCCCGGCCTGGGCGTGCTCACCTGGCGGCAGTTCGAGCAGGAAGTGGGCTGGACGAACTTCTTCGTCATCGCCGCGTCGCTGTCACTGGCCCAGGCGCTCTCGCGCTCCGGCGCGAGCGACTGGCTGGCCGGCGGCGTGGTCGGGGCCGCCCACTCGGTGGCGGAGTCGCCCTGGATGGTGGTGGCCGTGCTGCTCGCCGCCTCCTCGGTGGTGCGGCTCCTGATTCCGAACATCACCGGGTTCCTCGCCGCCACGATCCCGGTGGCGATGTCGGTGGGCACCACCGCGGGCCTGAACCCCATCCTCTGCGGGCTCATCGTCACCAGCGCGGGCGACGCGGTCCTCTACTATCCGGCCCAGAGCGCCTCGTCGCTGGTGGTCTACGAGCGCGGGCACCTCACCGCCGGGGAGATCTTCGGCTTCGGGCTCCTGATGACCGCGCTGGCCGCCCTCGTGGTGCTCGCGGTGGCGCTGCCCTACTGGGCCCTGATCGGAGAGCCGCTCGTCCGCGGCCGATGACCCAGGCCGCTTCGAGCGCGGGCTTGGCCCGCGCAACCCGCTTCTGGGGGGAGATTCGGAAGGGGGGCGCAGCCCCCCTCCGAGGTTAACGTGGCCGGTCGAGGACTTCGCGGATCTTGGCGATCAAGGCGACGGGTGTGAACGGCTTGCCGAGCAGCAGCATGCTCTGGTCGAGCACGCCGTGGCGGACAATGGCGTCGGCGGTATAGCCCGACATGTACAGCACGCGCATGTCCGGCCGGCTCGCCCGCACGCGGTCCACCATCTCGCGGCCGCTCATGCGCGGCATCACCACGTCGGTGAGGATAAGGTCGATCCGCTCGCGTTCCTTCTCGTAGACCTGGAGGGCCTGGGCGCCGTCGCTCGCCTCCACCACCGTGTAGCCCTGCCGCTCCAGCACCTCGCGGGCGAGCGCCCGCACGTCGTCCTCGTCCTCCACCAGCAGGATGGTCTCGTGACCGGTCGCCGGCTGGGCCACCCCGGTCTCGTCGGCGCCGCCGGTCTCGGCCGCCGCCTCGACCTGGGGCAGGTAGATCTCGAAGGTCGTGCCGCCGCCCACCACGCTGCGGACGTGGATCGCGCCGCCGTGCTGGCGCACGGTCCCGTGCACCATCGAGAGACCGAGGCCGGTGCCCTTGCCGGGCTCCTTGGTCGTGAAGAACGGTTCGAAGATGCGGGCCTGAGTCGCCGCGTCCATGCCCATGCCGGTGTCCATCACGCGGAGCACCGCGTACGGCCCCGGCGGGAGCGCGTCCGGCCGATCGGGCGGTGCCGCCCCGAGCCGCACGTGGTCGGTCTCGAGGCCGAGGGTGCCGCCCCGCGGCATCGCGTCGCGCGCGTTCACCGCCAGGTTCATCAGTGCCTGCTCGAGCTGGGCCCGGTCGGCGTTGACCCGTCCGGCGCCCGGCCCCAGCGTCAGCAGCAGGTCCACGTCCTCGCCGATGAGCCGCCGCAGCATCGTGCTCACGTCCCCCACCGTGGTGTTGAGATCGAGGACCTTCCTCTGGAGCACCTGCTTCCGGCTGAAGGCCAGGAGCTGGCGCGTGAGGGCGGCGGCGCGGTCCGCCGTCTTCTGGATCACCTCCACGCTGCGGCGCGCCGGCTCGTCGGCCTTGAGCTTGCCGAGGAGCAAGTGGGAGCGGCCGGTGATGATGGTGAGCAGGTTGTTGAAGTCGTGGGCGACGCCGCCCGCGAGGCGGCCCACCGCCTCCATCTTCTGGGACTGCCGGAGCTCTTCCTCGAGGTCCCGGCGCTGGGTGATGTCCATCATCGCGCCGATCATCCGCGTGGGTCGGCCGTCCCCGTCGTGTAGCACGTAGCCCCGATCGAAGACGTGGGCGTACGAGCCGTCGGCCCGGCGGTAGCGATACTCCGCGCTCCAGCTCTCGGCGCCGCGCTCCACCGCGGCATTGATGTCGCTCTTCACGCGCTCGCGATCGTCCGGGTGAATCGTCTCGTACCACCACGCGACGTCCGGGCCGACCTGCTCCGGGGTGTAGCCGAAGAGGGTGCTGACGCCCTCGTTCCACCACAGGGCCTGGCTCACGAGATCCCAGTCCCACACCGCGTCGTTGGTGGCGCGCGCCACGAACCGGAAACGGTCCTGGCTCTCCCGCAGCGCTCGGACCAGCCGTTCCGCGGTGCCGCGGGCGAGCTGCTCGGCCTCGAGGATCTGGGCGTTGCGGATCGCGATGGCGGCGTGCGCGGCCAGGCGTACCAGGACCGACTCGTGCTGGTCGGTGAACGCTCGGGGCGAGCGATTGTCCACGTAGAGCAGGCCCTCGACGCGGTCGTCGATGAGGATCGGCACCGCCATCTCGGCCTGGATGCCCAGCCGCTGGACCCGCTCGACGTAGTAAGAGTTGTGGCGATCGTCCCGCGAATAGTCGCCCGTGCGCCGCGGCCCGTGCTCCGCCAGCACGAGACCGCCCAGTCCGTACCCGGGCTCCACGCGCGTGCCGGCCAGCTCGCCGTACCACGCCGACGTCCAGTAGCGCAGCAACACCGCGTCGGACTCGGGGATCCGCAGGCCGATCACCGCGCCGTCGCTCGCACAGAGCTCCTGCGCGGCCTCGGCCACCCGCTGCAGCACGGTGGCGAGCTCGGGTGCCGCGCCGATCGTGCGGGCCAGGTCGGCCAGCACCTCCGCCTCGCGCCGCCGCCGCTCCTCCTCCGCGAAGAGCCGGGCGTGCTCGAGGGTGAGCGCGGCCTGGTCGGCGAGGGCCTCGGCGAGCTGCACCGCGCGCGTGTCGAAGACGCTGCCGGTCGCGGTGCGCACCGCGAGGACGCCGATGAGCCGATCCTGCGTGAGCAGGGGCACCGCGAGGATGGCCCGGTCGACCCCCTGGTCGATATGGGTGCGCAGCTCGAGCGAGATCTCGATTCGCGCGTCCGCCAGGACGTCTGGGCTGGTGATGGTGCGGCGCTCGCGCGTGGCCAGGCCTACCGCGCCCGACCGGAGATCGCGCACGGGACGCCAGCCCGCGTCGGGAGCCGAGGCCCCCTGCGACACCGCCATCGCGAGCAGGTTCCCGGAGTCGGTGTCGAGCCGGTAGACGACCGCGGAGCGGCCGCCCAGCAGGGAGCGGAGGCTTTCCGCGATGCGCTCCCCGACCACGTCGGGATCGAGCCGCTCGGAGAGGAGCCGCCCGATGCCGGTCAGGGCCCGCGTTTCCTGCAGGTGTGTCCACTGCTCCTCGAGGAGGCGCGCGTTCTCCTGCTCGAGCCAGCGGAGGCGGGCATGGAGCGCCGCCTCGTCCTGCATCTCCGCGCGGCTTTCGGGGCTCATCGGTGGCATCCAGCGGTAGGGCAGCAAGGACCACGCCACCGGCAAGTAGCTGAAACAGCAGGGCATCCTGGTCACTAGCCCGCGCAAAGTGTCAGGTTTCTGACTGAAATGAGCACCCCGGCTGCGACAAGGCCCCGGGCGCTCTGCTACGATCCGGCTCACTGTCGCCAGCCGCTCACCTCATCCGGGAGACTCGCCGCCATGACGACCGACGCGAAGATGATCAATCACCTCTGGACGCACAAGACGCAGGACCATCCGTTCCTGTCCGACGAGGAGCTGGTGATCGATCGGGCGGAAGGCGTCTGGGTCTGGACGGAGCGGGGCAAGAAGCTCCTGGATGGCTTCGCGGGGCTCGCGGTCGTCAACGTGGGCCACGGCCGCCGCGAGATCGCGGAGGCGATCGCCGAGCAGACGGTGCGGCTGGCCTACTACCCGACCACGCGGCAGTTCTCCAATCGCCCGGCCGCGGAGCTCGCCGCGAAGCTGGCGGCGCTCACGCCCGGCGACCTGCGCTACACGATGTTCGCGGTGAGCGGGTCCGAGGCCAACGAGCGCTCGATGCAGATCGCCCGCCAGTACTGGCTGGCCGTCGGGAAGCCCGGCAAGTACAAGGTGATCTCGCTGCAGGGCGGCTACCACGGCGCCACCATGGGCACCTTCGCGATCTGCGGCCTGCCCCACCTGTCCCAGGCCTACGCGCCGCTCGAGGTGCCCGGCTTCGCGAAGGTGAAGCCGCCGCATCCCTTCCGCGATCTGGCGGGTGGCACCGAGGCGGAGCTGATCGCGCGCCGCATCGACGAGATGCGGGAGGCCATCGTCCGCGAGGGCCCGGACACGGTGTCGGCGGTGATCATGGAGCCGGTGCTTTCCTCGGGCGGCTTCATCATGCCGCCGATCGGCTGGCTCCGGGCGGTGCGCGCGCTCTGCGACGAGCTGGACGTGCTGATGATCGTCGACGAGGTCATCACCGGCTTCGGCCGCACCGGTCGCTGGTTCGCGTGCGAGCACGACCAGGTCGTGCCCGATCTCATGTCGGTCGCCAAGGGCATCACCTCGGGCTACGTCCCGCTCTCCGCGAGCATCGCGCGCAGCCGGCTCGCCGACGCCTTCTCCGACACCACCACCCAGGAGAACGTGCACCCCAACACATACGCGGCCCATCCGGTGGCGTGCGCGGCCGCGCTCGCCAACCTGCGCATCATGGAGCAGGACAAGCTGGTGGCGAACGCCGAGACGATGGGCACGCGGCTGCTGGAGGGCCTGCGGGGCGCGGTCGGCAAGCATCCCATCGTGGGCGACGTGCGCGGCCGCGGCCTGCTAGTGTGCGTGGACTTCGTGGAGCCCGACGGCTCCGGCAAGCCGCTCGACGCCAAGCAGGTGGCCGAGCTCGACCGCAAGGCCTGGGACCGCGGCGCGATCATCTACGCGCGCGGCACCGTCCTGCGCCTTGCGCCGCCTCTCTGCATCACCGCCGCCGAGATAGACGAACTCGTGGCCGTCGTCGCCGACAGCGTCGACTCCCTCGCGCGCGACCTCGCTCGCTAGGCCCGCTCGGTAGTCGAGCGGGATTTCGCGCGAGGCGGGTGGGTCCTGTCGCCGGGGGCCGCGCCCGGGCGGACGGCTTCGTCACCCACTCGCCGGAATCGCCGCTCTGTCGAGCGGCGCACCGGACTCGGGGGGCCCACTCCGCTCGTCCGCCCGGACGCAGCCCCCGGCGCCACCCACCCGATCAACCCAACTCCGCTCATGAACCACTGAACCCCTGAACTGCGAACGTCACCTGCAGAAAAGTCAGGGGCCGGGTCATCACTGACGGCTTGGAAGTGTGAAACCAGCAGAGCGGGACCTCGCGCGTTCGGTGGAGTGATGTTCGGTTCGAGGACGGGGTGACGGGCGGGTGGCGCCGGGGGGCGCGCTGGGGCGGACGAGCGGAGTGGGCCCCCCGAGTCCGGTGCGCCGCTCGAAGAGCGGCGAATCCGGCGAGTGGGTGACGGAGCCGGCCGTCCCGGCGCGCCCCCCGGCGACAGGGCCCGCCCGCCGCGCGCGTTATCTCAGCCGAGAGGCTTTTGACTAGCGCGCGAGGATTACGCGAGGAACTCGCGGGCGAGGGTTTCCCACATCATCGCGGAGAGCTTGAGACTCTCGGTGTCCACGCGCTCGTTGTGGCCGTGGAACATCTGCGGGTAGTCGGTGTAGGGGATGCGGAGCGACTGCAGGCCGAAGCC
>DASQAL010000173.1:0-9398 GCA_035635775.1 Candidatus Acidiferrum sp. | reverse complement strand
ACGCGCTACGCACGGTGGAGGCGGCGCAGCGCTCCTCCTCGCTGGGCCGTCGCGTCACCCTCGCCGAGCTGGCATAGTCCCGCCACACACTCGGGACGATGCGTATGCGTATTCGGGAGGGGATTCTACTGGTGCCGAAGGGGGGACTCGAACCCCCACACCCTTGCGGGCACATGACCCTGAATCATGCGCGTCTGCCAATTCCGCCACTTCGGCTCGGGCAAGGCCTCCATCTTACGGACCGCGGGTATGAAGTCAAGGGGCCCGCGGCCTCCCGGGCCTGAGCGCCATGGCGGACGAGACGGACGCGAAGGTCATCTCCACCAACCGCAAGGCCTTCCACGACTACTCGATTCTCGAGACGTACGAGGCGGGGCTCGTGCTGCGGGGGACCGAGGTCAAGTCGCTCCGCGAGGCGCAGGTCAACTTCAAGGACAGCTACGCGACGATCGACAACGACGAGGCGTGGCTCGTCGGCTGCTACATCAGCCCGTATCACCACGGCACCGACGCCAATCACGATCCGGAGCGGCGGCGGAAGCTGCTGCTGCACAAGCGGGAGATCGCCCGCCTGCTCGGGAAGATCGCCGAGCGTGGGTTGACCCTCATCCCGCTTCGTCTATACTTCAAGGCAGGGCGCGTGAAGGTCGAGCTGGGTCTGGCCCGCGGCAAGAAGCTCCACGACAAGCGCGCGTCCCTCCGCGAGCGCGAAAGCCGGCGGGAGATGGAAAAGGAATCACGCGCCCGATCGCGGGCGTAGAAGGGGGCGACTGGTTTCGACGGGGATCAGTGACGCACAGGTGGCATCACGAGGTGCTCTCTCCTCGTAAAACTGGGGGCACGGTTATAGCTGCCGACAACCAGCTAGCTCTGGCGGCCTAACACCCGCCAGCGTCCTCCGGATTGGGTGACCAGGGTCCGGGTCAGGGCGTCATATTCTGGTGACTGGCTCCAAACCCTGCTCCGGGGTGCGGGGCGAGATCTACAGGAGCTGGCTGATCGGTGACCCGGCCGGTTGGGGGGCCGAGAGGCGAGACGCAGGAGATAACCGGCTAATGATGTAGATGCCTGTTGCCGAGGGTTTCCGGACGTGGGTTCGATGCCCACCGCCTCCACCAATTCGTAGCAACCGCCCGCCGGGCCGTAACGAGGCCCGGCGGGCGGCCCCCGTTTCAGCTCCGGGTTACTCCTGGTGGCAGCCCATGCAGGCGAAGGTCGAGCGCACCATGAGCGTGGCGGCATCCGGGCCGGGCTCGGTCCGGCGGAACGCCGCCACGTTCTTCGCGGCGTCGCGGATGCGGGCCTCGAGCACGGCCTTGTAGGGCCAGGCCGCGTACTCACGCGCGTGCTGGGCATTGCGGTACATCGGCACCGCGAGGTCCGGCTGGCCCGCCTTCACCAGCATGTCGCCGAAGTTGAGGAAGAAGCCCTCGAAGTTGTGCGGGGCGATCCAGGAGTTCCAGCACACGCGCCGGGGCCCCTCCTTCGTCTCGAGCGCCATGTACTTTGCGTAGTCCGGGTTCGCCCGATCCACCTTCTGTCCGGTGCACACGTCGAGATTCAGCCACTGCTGCTCGAGCGCTTCCCGGTACCGGTCGGACTCGACGGGCTGGGCGGAGGCGGTGTAGCCGGCCGTGAAGTAGTTGAACTCGGGCCACGCGCGGACCGCGTCCTTCATCGCGTAGAAGCCCTGGCGGACCATCTTCTCGTCCTTGTGGATGGTGCCCTCGGCCATCAGCAGCCCGGCGTAGAAGCCCAGGTACCGCGCCTCGCCGGGATCGAGCCGCACCGCCTCCTCGAAGTACTTGCGTCCGAGCACCGCGTCGTCCGTGATGTCGGGGCGGAGCGCGGTCTGTCGGGCCCGCTCGCCGAGCCGCCAGATGTGCAGCCACCCGACGTGGGCGGCGGTGACCGCGTCGCGCGGGTTCTCGAGATAGGCGGCCTTCAGCGCGGTGAGCGCGTCCGGGATGCGCTCGTACTCGCCCGCGTGGAGCGTCTTCCAGAAGAGCTTGTCGGCCTCGACCGCGGCGGCGGTCCGCGTCGCGGTCGGCGTCTTCGCCGGCGCCGACCACACCGCAAGCCGGCCGCAGCCCGCGGCGGCCACGGCGATCATCAAGGCTGCGCCGAGGAGCGTTCCCCGGAGCACCCGCTGTCGGATCATGGTACCCTCCCGCGCGGGGTTGGGGAGTTCCGCCCCGCAGCCACTATCGTCGTGTCGTACATTAACGCTGTTAAGTGATGCCTGTCAAGCGCCGTCGCCGGAAGAAGGCGTCGCCCCGCCGCGCCAGGTCCGGCGCAGCCGGCGGGAGCCTGCGCGACACGCTGGTGGACGCGGCGGTGGCCCTGATCGCGCGCAAGGGCCCCCAGGGCTTCAGCCTGCGGGAAGTGGCCCGTCGCGCGCGGGTGTCGGAGGCCGCGCCGTACTGGCACTTCGCGGATCGGGAGGCGCTGCTGGCCGCGGTGGCGGAGCGCGGCTTCGTGGAGATGGCCAAGGGGATGATGGAGATCTGGTCGCAGACCGCGGCGCCCGCGGAGCGTTTCCGCGCACTCGGCATCGGCTACGTGCGCTTCGCGCTGGCGCATCCTTCCTACCTGCGGGTCATGTTCGGCTCCGAGGTCCCGGACAAGGCGGAGCACCCGGCGCTCAAGGAAGCGGGGGAGCGCACGTTCGCCCTGCTGGTCCAGGCGATCACGGAGTGCCAGACGGCCGGGCAGGCGCGGAGTGGGCCGCCCGAGGAGCTCGCGGTGGCCGCGTGGTCCATCGTCCACGGCCTGGCCGCGCTGCTCGTCGATGGGAAGCTCAAGGACCACGCGGCCACCGCGGCGGAGGCGGAGCGGCTCGCTCACACGGTCACGGATCTCTTCATGCTCGGCCTGGCGCCCCGCCCGTGATCGCGACGCTCTGGCGGGCGGGCGTGCTCACGCTGCTCACGCTGGTCTCCGCGCCGGCGGCGTTCGTGGAGAAAGAGTGGGCGGTCACCGTGCTCGGCGGCCGGTACTCGGGGAGCCAGCTCCTGAAGCTGGGCGGCGGTACGCTGGACTTCAAGGACTCCTACACCGCGGGGCTCTCGCTCTCGTACCAGTTCGTGGACTGGGGGCCGCACACGCGGTGGGAGCTGGAGGGCCAGGCCCTCCAGCACGTCGGCGAGCAGGAGCACGTCGAGTTCGCATCGTCCATCAATGTCCGGTGGATCACGTTTCCCTGGAACCGGTACCTCGTCACCTCGGTGCTGCACTACCTCCTGATCGAGGCCGCGGTCGGGTTGCCGAACTCGAACTGGAGCCTCGTGGCCCGCGTGCACCACCGCTCGCGCATCTTCGGCCTCTTCTCCCACAGCGGCTCCAACGTGCTGGCGCTCGGCCTCCGCTACCGCTTCTAGGCCGTCGGGCGCGCCCCGCTCGCCCGCGCGCTGTGGATGGCCTGCCACACCCGATCGCTGCTCGCGGGCATGTCGAGCTGGCGCACCCCGAGCGGGGCCAGCGCGTCCATCACCGCGTTGATGACGGCGGGCAGCGCGCCGACCGTGCCGGCCTCGCCGGCGCCCTTGGCGCCGAGCGGGTTGAGCTTGGTGGGCACCGGGTGGCTCTCGATGAGCATGTCGCAGAAGGTGTCGGCCCGCGGCATGGCGTACTCCATGAAGGACGCGGTCAGGAGCTGGCCGGAGCCCGGCTCGTACACGACCTGCTCCATCAAGGCCTGGCCCACGCCCTGGGCGACTCCGCCGTGGATCTGGCCCTTCAGCGTCAGCGGGTTGATGACGGTGCCCACGTCGTCGGCGATCGCGTAGCGCACCAGGGCCACGTCGCCGGTCTCTGGGTCCACCTCGACCTCGCAGACGTGGCAGCCGTTGGGCCACGTGGCCTGCTTGGGCGAGAACGTGCCCGTCTCGTAGAGGCCCGGCTCGAGGCCGGGCGGGAGCTGGGCGGGCTGGAAGGCGGCGCGGGCCACCTCCTTCAGGGAGAGGGTCCGGTCCGTGCCCACCACCGAGAACTTCCCGTCGCCGAAGCCGATGTCCGCCTCGGCGGCCTCCAGCAGCCGCGCCGCGATCTTGCGACCCTTGGCGATCACCTTGTCGGCGGCCATCCACAGCGCGGTGCCCCCGATCACGGTCGAGCGCGAGCCCATGGTGCCCATGCCGAAGCCGACGCGATCGGTGTCGCCGTCGATGTAGCGCACGTCGGCGGGGTCGAGCCCGAGCCGCTCGTGGAGAACCTGTTTGAAGGTGGTCTCGTGACCCTGGCCCTGGTTCTTGGTGCCCATGAAGACGGTGGCGCTGCCGCTCGGCGAGAAGCGGATCTCCGCGAACTCCGGCTGCGGTCCCGCCGCCTGCTCGATGGCGTTGACCACGGCGAGCCCCCGGAGGCGGCCCCGCGCCTTCGAAGCGTCCCGCCGCGCCGCGAACCCGGCGACGTCCGCGAGCTTCAACGCGGCGTCCATGGACTTCTCGAACTCGCCGCAGTCGTAGGTGACGCCGAGCGCGGTCCGATACGGCATGGCGGCGGCCGGGATCAGGTTCGCGCGCCGCAGGGCGAGGCGATCCTGACCGAGCTCGCGGGCCGCGTCGTCGATGAGCCGCTCGATGACGTAGGTGGCCTCCGGCCGGCCCGCGCCGCGATAGGGCGCGGTGGAATTGGTGTTGGTCAGCAGGCAGCGGACCTCGACGTGGGCGGCCGGGAATGCGTAGACGCCGACGAGGGTCGCCACGTTGCTGAAGGTGGCGAGCAGGTTGCGGTCGGACGAGACGTAGGCGCCCACGTTGGCGAGGGTGCGCACGCGCAGGGCGAGGAAGCGCCCCTGGGCATCGAGCGCCAGCTCGGCGTCGGTCACGTTGTCGCGCGCGTGCTCGTCGGCCAGGATCGCCTCCCGTCGCTCGCACAGCCACTTCACCGGCCGGCGGAGCTTGCGCGCGGCCCACAGCACGAGACGGTGCTCGACGTACTGCCAGCCCTTGGTCCCGAAGGCGCCGCCCACGTCGCCCGCGATGACCCGGATCTGGTGCTCCGGGATCTTGAAGATATTGGTCGCGAGCGCGTTGCGCACGCGGTGCGGGTACTGCACGTCGGCGTAGAGCGTGTAGCGCTCCTCGCCCGGGTCGTAGACCCCGAGGGCGCCGCGCGCCTCCATGAACTGCGCGTGCACGCGCGTGATCACGTAGCGGCGCCGGATCACGCGGTGGGCGCGCGCGAAGGCCTGGTCGGTGGCCGCCGCGTCGCCCGCCGGGTGCAGGTTGGAGACGTTGTCCGGACACTCGTCCCAGACCGCGGGGGCCCCGGGCTCGGCGGCCGCCGCGGTGTCGGTCACCGCGGGGAGCGGCTCGTAGTCCACGCGCACCAGCTCGGCGGCGTCCTCGGCCTGGGCGCGGGTCTCCGCCACCACCATCGCCACCGCGTCGCCCACGTGACGGGCGCGGTCCAGCGCGAGCCCGCGGTGCGGAGGCGCGAACATCGGCGAGCCGTCGGGCCGGGTGCGCTTGAGCGTCATCTTCATGGTGCCGAGGCCGTCGCGCGCCACGTCCGCGCCGGTGTAGACGGCGAGCACGCCCGGGGCCTGGAGGGCGGGGGCGGTGTCGATCGCGCGGATGCGCGCGTGGGCATGGGGGGAGCGCACCAGCACCGCGTGGACCTGGCCGGGGAGATTCACGTCGGCGTGAAAGCGCCCCTCTCCCCGCAGCAGTCGGACGTCCTCGAATCGCTTGACGGACTGCCCGATGCCGAATTCGCCCATCTCGGGGGCGAAGCCTACCACAAATTGATCCTTCGCCGCCCCCTCGCTCCGTTGCTAGAATGGCTTCGCTCCGCCCCCTTCGATCATGACGCGACGACTCTCGATGCCCGTCTGGCTGGTCCTGGCGCTGGTGGGCTGCCTCGTCGGCCCGGCCCAGGCCGCGCGCCCGGAGTCCGTGGAAGTACGCGATCGGGCAAGCAGCCGCGGGCTCCTGACCATTACCGTCATGGACGACGGCAGCGCCTACATCGCCCCCGACCACCTGGCCGCGCTCCTCAAGGGCGCCTGGTCGGTGAAGGGCGACCGCGGCACCCTGACCGTGGGCCAGCGGGTCGCCGAGTTCACGCGCGGTCAGACGCGCGCCACCGTGCACGGTCAGGCCGTCGCGCTCGACGCCGCCCCGCGGGTGAGCGGGCGGGAGTGGCTGGTCTCGCGCGATTTCCTGGGCAAGGGGCTCCCGCGGCTGGCGCCGGGGGTCTCGATCGGCTTGCCGACAGGGCCGCGGAAGCCCACCGCCAAAACGGTGCAGGCCGCGGTGCCGCTCGAGGAGCTTCGCTACCGCTCCTATCCCTCCTTCACGCGCATCGTCATCGAGACCGGCGCGCGGCTGGCCTACGCGGTGGTCACCAGCGACGAGGAGGTACGGGTGCGGCTGCCCGGCCTGGCCCTCGCCCGCTCCCGCGTCGAGGAGATCAGCGACGGGCTCGTGCAGGAGATCCGCCTCGAGCCGGTCGGCGATGCCGCGGTCCTGCGCGTGGTGCTCCAGAGCACTCCGGGCGAGGTGAAGCACACCGTGCTCCAGGACCCGTACCGGCTCGTGCTCGACATCTACCGGCCCAAGGAAAGCGGCGGCGCGGGCGAGCCGGGGCGCGGCGCGATGCAGCCGCTCCGGCTGATCGTGCTGGACGCCGGCCACGGCGGCCACGACTCGGGGGCGGTGGGCCCCACCGGGGTCCTGGAGAAGGAAGTGGTGCTGGACGTGACGCGCCGGGTGGCCAAGAAGGTGGAGGCCGGGCTCCGCGTGAAGGTGGTCATGAGCCGCGACAGCGACGTGTTCGTCACGCTGCGTGACCGCACCAACTTCGCCAACAAGCAGCGCGCCGATCTCTTCGTGTCCGTCCACGCCAATGCCCATCCCCAGTCGGTGTCGGAGGGCGTCGAGACCTACTTTCTCTCCTCCGAGGCCTCCGACAGCGGCGCGCGGCAGGTGGCGGCCATCGAGAACGGGGTGGTCCAGCTCGAGGGGCCGGGCTCGCGGCAGCGGGGGGACGTGCTCAAGAGTATCCTCTGGGACCTGGCCCAGTCCGAGTTCCAGGAGGAATCGAGCTTCATGGCCGAGACGGTGCTGGACTCGATGAGCAAGTCGCTCAACCTGGTCAATCGGGGGGTGAAGCAGGCCGGGTTCTACGTGCTGGGCGGCGCGGCCATGCCGGCCATCCTCATCGAGATCGGATTCCTCACCAATCGCAAGGAGGAGCGGAAGCTGGCCACCCCGGAGCACCGCGAGGCGCTCGCGCGCGCGATCTACGCGGGGCTCGCCGAGTACAAGCGCCGCTACGATCAGCGCCTGCGCACCGCGCAGAGCCAGCCGGCCAAGGGCGGGCCGACGCGATGACCACCCATCTGCGCCACGACGGCCGGCGGCCGGACCAGCTCCGCCCGGTCACGATCACGCGGGACTACCTGCGCCATCCCGAGGGCTCGGTCCTCGTCGAGTTCGGCGACACCAAGGTGCTCTGCACCGCCTCGCTCGAGGAGAAGGTGCCCGCCTTTCTCAAGGGGCAGGGCAAGGGCTGGGTCACCGCGGAGTATGGCATGCTGCCGCGCTCGACGAATACCCGCATGGCGCGCGAGCGGAGCGGCCCGAGCGGGCGCTCCCAGGAGATCCAGCGGCTGGTCGGGCGCTCGCTGCGCTCGGTCGTCGAGATGGCCAAGCTCGGCGAGCGCACGGTGTGGGTGGATTGCGACGTCATCCAGGCCGACGGCGGCACCCGCACCGCCGCGATCACCGGCGCCTTCGTGGCGCTGGGCGATGCCATCGGCGGCCTGGTGAAGGCGGGGACCCTCGCCGGCTCGCCGATCCGGGACTGCGTCGCCGCGATCAGCGTGGGCATGGTCGGGAACCGGCCCGTGCTCGACCTCAACTACGTCGAGGATTCCACCGCCGAGGTGGACATGAACGTGGTGATGACCGGCGCGGGGGCCTTCGTGGAGGTGCAGGGCACGGCCGAGCAGACGCCGTTTTCGAAGGCGCGCCTCGACGAGCTGCTGGCCCTGGCCGGCGACGGCATCGCCCGGCTGATCGGCCTGCAGCGTCGCGCCCTCGAGGCGCGTGGCGACAAGCGCTTCACCCTCTGACCAGCGGCTGGTCCTGGCCACGGCCAACCGGGCCAAGGGCCGGGAGATGGCCGCCCTCCTCGCCGACCTGCCCTATCGCATCCAGGACCTCGCCGAGTTCCCCGGCGTCGTTCTGCCCCGCGAAGGCGAGACGTCCTACGCCGAGAACGCGTTGGGCAAGGCGCGCGCCGTCACCGTCGCCACCGGGCTGCTGGCGCTGGCCGACGACTCGGGCATCGAGGTGGACGCTTTCGCCGGGCGGCCGGGCGTGCTCTCCGCCCGCTACGGGGGCGAAGGGCTGACCGATCCCGAGCGTAACGCCCTCATGCTGCGAGAGCTGGACGGCGTCCCGGCCGCCCGGCGCACGGCCCGCTACCGGGCGGTGATCGCGGTGACCGCGCCCGATGGCCGCGAGGCCACCATGGAGGGGACGGTCGAGGGAGTCCTGCTGGAGGCGCCGCGGGGCGCCGGCGGCTTCGGCTACGACCCGCTCTTCTTCTACCCGCCGCTCGGCGCCACCTTCGCGGAGATGTCGGCGGCGGCCAAGCACACGGTCAGCCATCGCGGCCGCGCGATGGCTCTGGCGCGGGAGCTGCTGCGCCGCTGGGCGGGTTGAAGGGCGCGAGACGGCAAGCGTATACTGCTCACGCGGTCGGAATCGGGGTGTGGCGCAGCCCGGTAGCGCACCTGCTTTGGGAGCAGGGGGTCGGAGGTTCAAATCCTCTCACCCCGACCACTTACTTCTACGACCCGGGGACGTCGTCCCCGCTAGATCCGGTGGATCGGGACTCCCCGCTCGGCCAGCCAGGTGCTGACCTTCCGCCAGGTCTCGGGCTCCCGCCGCTCCCAGGCGTCCACGCTCTGCTGGGGCACCACGAGCTGCGTGAACTGATCCCGCGAAACCGCCTCGACCAGACGCCCGAGATCGGTGCGGGAGCTCCGCAGCTCGAGCAGCAGGGCTTCCGCCGTGAGGCCGATCGCCGGAGGCGCGGGAACAGGCAGGATGCGATCGTGGGTGATGCCACTGCTTGATGCGGTCGTTGTTTCCGAGCCGGTGTGAATGATGACCGCAGCCTATCGTGGGTGTCCACACCTGTCAACCCACATCTTGTGCTTACTGCGATCGGCGCCGGACGGGCGGCGCGCGTGCAGCCTCCGGTCCCCCGCTTGACGGCGTCTCCCGCGGCCGATAGGCTTCGAGCCTGTGTCATTCAGGTTGACCCAACTGCCCTCCCTCGATGGCCTGCGCGGCATCGCCATCCTCGCGGTGATGCTGAGCAATGCGCGGTATCTGCCCGGCGGGTTTCTCGGCGTCGACATCTTCTTCGTCCTGAGC
>DASQAL010000172.1:0-40350 GCA_035635775.1 Candidatus Acidiferrum sp. | reverse complement strand
GATGGCCATCATCACCAGCAGGAACGAGATGAGAAACGGAATCCGCCAGCCCCAGTCGTTGAAGACGTCGTTCCCCAAGTAGGTGCGGGTGCCCACGATCACCGCGAGGGACACCACGATGCCCAGCGTCGGGGACGTCTGGAGCCAGCCGGTGTAGTAGCCCCGGCGCTCGTCCGACACGTGCTCGGCAACGTAGGTGATCGCGCCACCGTATTCCCCGCCCAGGCACAGCCCCTGGACCATTCTCAGGCCGAAGAGGATGAAGGCGGCGGCAAGGCCAATGGAGGCGAAGGTCGGTATGAGCCCGATCGCGGCGGTCGCCAAGCCCATGCCGGTCAGCGTCACGATGAAGGTGTACTTGCGGCCCACCCGGTCACCCAGCCAGCCGAACAAGAAGGCGCCCAGTGGGCGAATCAGGAAGCCGGCGGTGAATAGGGCGATCGTGCTGAGCAGCGCCGCCACCGGGTGGGTCTTGTCGAAGAACTTGACCGACAGGATCGCGGCCAAGCTCCCGAAGATGTAGAAATCGTACCATTCGATGACGTTCCCCACCGCCGCGGCAACCACCACGCGGCGGAAATCCTTGGGGACCTGATCCTTACCGGCCATGGTGTTCCCCCTTTGTTGAGTCTGGTTTATCTCGACCTGCGGTCTTCGTCCATACAGCTCTGCCCGAGCGGACCGGGGCCTGTTCCCTGACTTCGGCTACGATTCCTGCGAGGCGACCTCAACAAGAAGGACACGCGCGGATAGTGCATCGAGGAGTAGGCGGGCACGAAGGATGCCAGCAGCAGCGCATTCGTAAACTACTGATTCCACGTCACATCATCGCAGCACCCATCCTAGACTCTCTGGCAACAAAGCCAAGGTTCCTTGGCAGGGGCACCGTGACGCGTCAAGCCAAGGGTCGCGAGGGGCGGGCTACCCTCTACTCCTCCTCGCCGTACTTCTCCTTGAGCGTGGCGACGACGGCGGGGTCGGCCAGCGTGGTCGTATCCCCCAGGGCCTTGCCCTCCGCGATGTCACGGAGCAGGCGGCGCATGATCTTGCCGGAGCGGGTCTTCGGGAGGTCCGCCGCGAAGATCAGATCATCGGGCCGGGCCAGGGCGCCGATCTTCTTGGCCACGTGCCCCTTGAGCTCCTCCATCAGCTCCTTGCTGGGCTTGGTGCCGTCCTTGATCGTGACGAAGGCGGCGATGGCCTGGCCCTTGATCTCGTGGGGCCGGCCGATCACCGCGGCCTCGGCCACGTGCGGGTGATCCACCAGGGCCGACTCCACCTCCATCGTGGACACCCGGTGCCCCGAGATGTTCATCACGTCGTCGACCCGGCCCAGCAGCCAGAAGTAGCCGTCCTCGTCGATCTTCGCCCCGTCCCCCGTGAAGTAGAGGCCCGGATACTTGCTCCAGTACTGGGCCACGTACCGCTGCGGGTCGCGGTAGATGCCACGCAGCATCCCCGGCCAGGGCTTCTTGAGGACGAGGTAGCCCGCCTTGGCGGACTCGCCCCGGTCGTTGACCACGTCGGCCTCGATGCCGGGGAACGGGCGGGTGGCCGAGCCGGGCTTGAGCGTGGTGATCCCGGGCAGCGGCGTGATCAGGATGTGGCCCGTCTCGGTCTGCCACCAGGTGTCCACCACCGGGCAGCGGCCGCCCCCGATGACCTTCCAGTACCAGACCCACGCCTCCGGGTTGATCGGCTCCCCGACCGACCCCAGCAGCCGCAGGCTCGAGAGGTCGCAGCGCTTGGGATACTCCTCGCCCCAGCGCATGAAGGTGCGGATGGCGGTGGGCGCGGTGTAGCAGATGGTGACACCGTACTTCTCGACGATCCGCCAGAAACGGTCCTTGTCGGGGTAGTCGGGCGTGCCCTCGTACATCACGGTGGTGGTCCCGTTGGCGAGGGGCCCGTAGACGATGTAGGAATGACCGGTGACCCAGCCGATGTCGGCGGTGCACCAGTAGACGTCGGTGTCGTGCAGGTCGAAGATCCACTTGGTGGTGGCGTAGACCCCGGTGAGGTAGCCGCCGGTGCTGTGGACGATGCCCTTGGGCTTGCCGGTGGACCCCGAGGTGTAGAGCAGGTACAGCATGTCCTCGGAGTCCATCTTCTCGGGCGCGCAGTAGGCGGGCGCGTCCTTGACGAAGTCGTCCCACCAGATGTCGCGCCCGGACTGCATGGCGATGTCCTGGCGGGTGCGCTTGAGCACGATCACCGTGCTCACGTCCGGGCACTCCTTGAGCGCCTCGTCCACGTTCTTCTTGAGCGGCACGATGCCGCCGCGGCGGAAGCCGCCGTCCGCGGTGATGAGCACGCGGGACTCCGCGTCGTGGATGCGGTCGCGCACGGCCTCGGGGGCGAATCCCCCGAAGATCACGCTGTGGGGGGCCCCGATGCGGGCGCAGGCCAGCATGGCGATCGGGAGCTCCGGCACCATCGGCATGTAGATGGTGACCCGGTCGCCCTTCTTGACCCCGCGCCGCTTGAGCGCGGCGGCAAAGCGGTTGACCTCGCGGTAGAGGTCCCAGTAGGTGAGCACCCGCGCGTCACCCGGCTCGCCTTCCCAGATGATGGCGGCCTTGGTCTTGCGGGCGGTGGCCACGTGGCGATCGAGGCAGTTGTAGGCCACGTTCAGCTTGCCGCCCACGAACCACTTGGCGTAGGGCGCCTTCCACTGCACCACCGTCTTCCAGGGCTTGAACCAGTCGAGCTCCTTGGCGAAGCGCTCCCAGAAGCGGGCCGGATTCTTGGCCGCCTCCTTGTACACCGACGGGCTCTTGACGTTGGCGTGCTTGACGAACTCCTTCGATGGCGGGAACTTCCGCTTCTCTTTCAGGAGGGCTTCGACGGCGCTGCTGCCTTTGGTCTCGCTGGCCATTGGGGGACCTCGTTCGTGCTCGGGTGAGGGTCGGCGCCTCGGCGCGCCGCTCCCCTTCTAAACCATCCGCCCGGCAACTTCAAGGGAGTAAGATCGCCGCGTGCCGGCGCCGCTCCCGCTCTATGCCGTGCTGCCCTTCGTCGCGATGCTCCTCGCCATCGCCCTCTTCCCGCTGTGGCGGCCCCACTGGTGGGAGTCCAACCGGCGCAAGCTGGTGGTGTCCGCGATCCTGGGGGCGCCGGTGCTCGTGCTCTATCTGGCGAGACAGCCGGGCGCGCTCGTGCACATGGCGGGCGACTACGTCTCGTTCATGATCCTGCTCTCCGGCCTCTACGTGATCGCGGGCGGAGTCCTCCTGCGCGGCGATCTGGAGGCCACTCCGCTCGTGAACACCGCCTTCCTGGCCACCGGGAGCCTGCTCGCCTCCCTCGTCGGCACCACCGGCGCGTCGATGCTCCTGATCCGGCCGTTGCTGCAGACGAACCGGGAGCGGGCCAACGTCACGCATACCGTCGTGTTCTTCATCTTCCTGGTCTCCAATATCGGGGGCATGCTCACGCCGCTGGGCGATCCCCCGCTCTTCCTCGGCTACCTGCAGGGCGTCCCGTTCGCCTGGACGCTGCGGCTGTGGCTGCCCTGGCTCACCATGACCGCGTCGCTGCTGCTGCTGTACTACGTCTGGGACTCGCGCCATCACGCGCACGAGACGAGGGCGGCGCGCGAGCGCGATCACACCCAGATCGAGCCCCTCCGGATCCGGGGCGCGCTCAACGGGCTCTGGCTCCTGGGGGTGGTGGCGGCGGTGGCCTTCCTGCACGAGCCGGTGCGCGAGCTCGCGATCCTGGCCCTGGCCGGGATCTCCCTGTGGCGGACTCCGAAGGTGATCCGCCGGGCGAATCAATTCGCGGCGGCTCCGATGGTGGAGGTGGCGGTGCTCTTCCTGGGGATCTTCCTCACCATGATCCCCGCGCTCGAGCTGCTGCACGTGCGCGGCGGGGAGCTCGGGGTGCGGGAGCCCTGGCAGTTCTTCTGGGCCACCGGCGGGCTGTCGTCGTTCCTCGACAACGCGCCGACGTATCTCACGTTCCTCGCGCTGGCCCAGAGCCTCGGCCTCCCCGCCGAGGTGGTCGGGGTGCCCCACGTGATCCTGGCCGCCATCAGCGTGGGCGCGGTGGCGATGGGAGCCAACACCTATATCGGCAACGCCCCCAACTTCATGGTCAAGGCCATCGCGGAAGCGGCGGGCGTTCGCATGCCGAGCTTCTTCGGCTACATGGCCTACAGCGGCGCGGTCCTGCTCCCCCTCTTCGCGATCGTGACGATCCTGTTCTTCTAGGCGGGCGGCGGCTCCGAGGGCGCGGAGCGGCGCAAGCCGTAGCGCTGGATCTTGTCGGAGAAGTTCTTGGGATCCATGTCGGCGTGCTTGGCCGCGGCGGTGAGCTTGCCCCCGTGGCTCTTGAGCAGCCCGTCGATGTAGGCCCGTTCGAAGTCCTCCACCACCCGGGCCTTGGCGTCCCGGAACGGCAGCGACAGATCCACCGGCGCGTGGGCACCGGTCGGCGCGAGAAAGCGCTCCAGGTCCGCGAGGGTGGGGCCGGTGGACACGATGACCGCCCGCTCGATGACGTTCTCGAGCTCGCGCACGTTGCCGGGCCACGGATACCGCATCAGCGCCCCGAGGCTCTCGGGCGAGATGTCGCGCACCATCTTCTTGATGCGGCGGCCCGCCTGCTCCACGAAGTGGCGGGCCAGCAGCGGGATGTCCTCGGGTCGCTCGCGCAGCGCGGGCACCCGCACCGGCATGACCGAGAGCCGGTAGAAGAGGTCTCGCCGGAAGGTCCCGTGCTCCACCTCCACCTGCAGATCCTTGTTGGTGGTGGCGATGAAGCGCACGTCCACGTCCACCGGGCGATCGGCGCCGACCGAGGTCACCTTCTTCTCCTCGATCGCGCGCAGGAGCTTGCTCTGGAGATGCAGCGGCATCTCCCCGATCTCGTCGAGGAGCAGGGTCCCGCCGTGGGCCATCTGGAAGTGGCCGCGCCGGTGCTCGGTGGCGCCGGTGAAGGCACCCCGCCGGGAGCCGAACAGCTCGGACTCGAACAGCTCCGCGGGGATCGCCGCGGAGTTGACCGCCACGAAGGGCCGGTCGCGGCGGGCCCCCGAGAAATGGATGGAGCGCGCGAGCAGCTCCTTGCCGACCCCGGTCTCCCCGTGGATGAGCACGGTGGTGTCCAGATCGACCACCGAGCGCAGCAGGTCGAACACCGCCTGCATGCCCGCGCTGGCCGCCACGATGTTGCCGAAGGTGAAGCGCTCCTGGTTCCGCCGGATGGTCCGACGGTTCGCCGACTTCAGCTCCTGGAACTCGATGGCCCGCCGGATCACGAGGAGCAGCTCGGCCGTCTCGAAGGGCTTCACCAGGTAGTCCTCGGCCCCGAGCCGCATCGCCTCGACCGCCGACTCGATGGTCCCGTAGGCGGTCATGACCACCACCGCCAGGTCCGGATGCTCCGCCTTGATCTGCCGCACCAGCTCGACGCCGTCCATCCCGGGCAGGCGGCGGTCGGTGAGCACCACGTCCACGTCCTCGGCCTTGAGCGACTCGAGCGCCTCCTCCGCGCTGTGCACCGGCACCACCTCGTAGCCCTTCAGCTCCAGGGTGCGGTGGAGCGGGCGGAGAAAGACCTCGTCGTCCTCGACGAGCAGGAGCCGTCGCTTCATGAGGGGCCTCCAGCCACCGGCTGGGCCGCGCCCACCGCCGGGAATGAGATGCGAACCCGCGTGCCGCGGCCCGGCGCGCTCTCGATCGCGATGTCCCCCGCGTGGAGGTCCACGATCTTCTTGACGATGGACATGCCGAGGCCCGTGCCCGAGGGCTTGGTGGTGAAGAAGGGCAGGAAGATCTTGTCGCGGTCCTCCGGGGAGATCCCGACGCCGTCGTCGACGACCTCGACCACCGCCCGGTCACCCTCGGCGAAGAGATCGACGATGACGCGTCCGGCGCCTCGCCGCGGGTCGTTGGCCTCCACCGCGTTCTTCATGACGTTGGTGAAGACCTGGCGGAGCTTCTGGCCGTCCACCGCCGCGACCACGTCCCGCTCGAGCCGCCCGTAGCCGACCTGGACGCCCCGGGCCCGCCCCTCGCCCGCCGCCGCCTCCACCACCGGGTCGAGGATGCGCGCCAGCTCGTACTCGTTGCGCTCGAGCCGCGCGTCCCGCGTCCAGTCGAGGAGGTTGTTGATGATGCCCTCGATCTCGCCGATGCCGGACAGGATGGACCGGGCCATCTCCTGCGAGAGCGGGCTGCCGTCCACCTCCGGGGAGGACAGCAGGTTGGTGGCCATCTTGATCCCGCCCAGCGGATTGCGGATCTCGTGGGCCACCCCGGCCGCCATCTCGCCGAGGGAGGCGAGCTTCTCGCGGTGGATGAGCCGCCGCTGCGTCTCGACCTGCTCGGTCAGATCGTGCAGCACGCCCACCGTGCCGATGCGCTGGCCGCGGTCGTCGAAGAGGGCGGTCAAGGCCAGGTGGGCCGGGAAGACGTCGCCCCGCCCCCGGCGGCCCGTCACCTGCCCGCTCCAGCCGCGCCCCACCTCGAGCGCGGCCACGATGCCGCCGGCGCCCCCCCGCTCGTCGGCGGCGAGCAGATCCGGGTACCGGAGGCGGCTCACCTCGAAGAGCTCGTAGCCGAGCAGGCGGCGGCCCGCCGGGTTCATGGTGACGAGCCGGCCGGTGGTGTCCGCGGTGAAGATGCAGTCGTCCACGCTCTCCACCACCGAGGCGAGCAGTCGCTCGCCACGCTTGACCTCCTCCTCGGTGACCCGCAGCGACTGCTGCATGCGCTGGAAGGAGGTGACGAGCTGCTGGGCCTCCTCCTTGGAGATCGTGAAGTGGTCCTCCACGATGATGCGGGCGGCCGCCGCGCCCAGGGAGGCGGCGAGGAGCCGCTCGAAGCGGATGCGCATCTCGAGCAGCTCGGGTACCGACAGGTCGGCGGGCGCCTTGGCGCCGAACAGCTCGCGGACGATGGCCTCCGCGTCCTCGTCGCCGACGTAGTGATGGACGAGCCGCTCGATCTCGGGCGCGGACAGGATCGCGGGCGCCCCCGGGGCCGGCTTGTCCTCGACCGCCACCCCCACGAAGGCGGCGGCCTGGGCCCGGTCGTCGGCGTCCTGCTCGGTGAGCAGCGACACCACCACGAAGAGCCCCACGTTGAAGAAGAAGGACCAGAAGACCCCGTGGCTGATGGTGTCGAGCCCTTCCAGCCCGAGGAACGCGGTGGGGCGCAGCAGCCACAGGCCGAACGGCCCGTCCGCCAGAAACGCGGGCCCGAAGATCTCTTCCTTGCCCAGGGCCGGGATGATCAGGGTGTAGAACCATACGAAGAAGCCGGCGGAGATCCCCGCGTAGGCGCCCTTGCGGTTGCCCCGCCGCCAGTAGAGCCCGAGCAGGATGGCGGGCCCGCACTGGGCCACCGCGATGAAGGAGAGCAGCCCCATCTCCACCAGCAGGAGCTGGCCGTGCTCCATGCGCGCCCACGCGAACCCCAGGGCCACCACCGCCAGCATGGCCAGCCGGGTGTAGAAGAGGGTGATCCAGTAGATGTCCTCCATGCGCCGGCGCCGCAGCAGCATGGGCAGGATGATGTCGTTGGTGATCATCTTGGACAGGGCGAGGGAGTCCACCACGATCATGGCGGTGGCCGCCGAGAAGCCCCCGAGGAACACGATGACCGAGATGAGCCGGTTGTCGAAGGATAGCGGCAGGCGGAGGATGAAGCCGTCGGCCTGCGCGCCCGCCTCCGGGAAGACGAGGAGGCCCGCGAAGGCGATGGGCAGCACGAAGATGTTGATCAGGAGCAGGTAGAGCGGGAAGGACCAGGAGACCGCGTTGACGTCGCGCTCGCGCTGGTTCTGGACGACCAGCACGTGGAACTGCCGCGGCAGGAACATCACGGCCAGCATCGAGACCACGAGCATGGCGGTCCAGCGCGCGTAGGAGGCGGTGCCCGCCTGGTCGAGGGTGAGCAGGCGCGACAGCTCGGGATTCCGGGCCACCTGGCCGAAGAGATCGGCGAAGCCGCCGAAGAGCCCCCACGTCACGTAGACACCGACCAGGAGAAAAGCGAGGAGCTTGACCACCGACTCCACCGCCACCGCGGTCATGAGGCCGGTCTGCCGCTTGGTGAAGTCGAGGTTGCGGGCGCCGAACAGGATGCCGAAGAGGGCGAGGATCACCGCCACCACCAGGGTCGGGTCGAAGACCTCGAGCACCGCCTCGTCGCGCAGGATCATCCGGAAAGAGGCCGACACCGCCTTCAGCTGCAGCGCGATGTACGGGATCATGCCGCAGACCACCAGCGCCGCCACCAGCGTGCCCAGGGACGCCGACTTGCCGTAGCGGCTCGAGATGAAGTCGGAGACCGAGGTGATGCGCTGCTCCTTCGACACCCGCACGAGCTTGCGCAGCAGGACCGGCCACAGGAGCGCCACGCAGGCCGGCCCCAGGTAGATGGTCAGGAACTCGAGGCCGCGGTTGGCGGCCAGGCCCACGCTGCCGTAGAAGGTCCACGCGGTGCAGTACACCGAGGCCGCGAGCACGTAGATCAGGGTCGCCGGGCGCCCCCGCCCGAGGCGCGAGGCGAAGGCCTCCCCCACCGACGCGACCAGGAAGAGGAAGGCCAGGTAGCCGAGGACGATGGAGAGGAGCGCGGTGGGCGACAGGCCGCTCACGGCTCATCCTCGGGCGCGCGCAGGCGCCGGGCCAGCGCGATCAGGACCGCGACCATGGCGGCCCAGACCGCGAAGAGGTAGAGGACCAGCGCGGGCACGCCCAGGATCAGGACGGGGTGGTTGGCGATGGCGAGCAGCGGCCAGACGAGGCACGCCCCGAACAACAGGAAGCACGCGACCAGCAGCTCCGCGGCCTTCATTGGCTGGGGAATTATAGCTTAATCGGAGGGGCCTCGACTTATCGGAGGGGGCCTCTACGGCCCCCTCCGAGCCTCCCCCATCGTCAGGTTGCGCCGGCGGAGCCGGCGCCCGAACGGAACGACGAGGACCTAGCGGGGTGGGCCGAGCATGCGCCGCGTTACCAGGTCCTGGAAGCCTTCTTCGAGCTCGGCCGCGACCTCGTGCGCCACCGTCTCCGCGTCGCCCGGGCGCTCGGTCTCGGGGCCCGGCGCCCAGCCAGCGAGGTAGGCCTCGCTCTCCGTGGCGCCCTCCCGCATGGCCATGGCGTCGATCAGATCCTGGAAGCGCTGGGAGAGGGGGATGCGGACGGTGTGCTCGCCGTCCATCGCCTCCACCAGCGAGGGCAGGTCGCGCCACTGGATGATCCGGTATCGCGCCATCGCGGCGCCATTGTAGCGGAAGCGCCCGCCTTCCCTTGACAACCCAGTAGGCCCCCCGTAGCCTCCGTGACAAGGAGACGCCCATGATCGACGTGAAGACGGCGGACCGCGAGCTGCAGACGTACCTGCGCCCGCAGACGTTCCCGGTGGCGATCCGCATGCTCAAGGCGGGCGAGGAGATCCCGGAGCGCGCCCGCCGGCCCGCCCGCGACTTCAAGAAGCTCTCCATGAGCTGCCAGGTCATCGACATGTCCCGCCGTTACGGCTGGACCATCGCGCTCACCCGCGAGGACCACATCTGCTCGCTCGGCATCACCGCGATCGGCTTCGACAAGCCGCTGCCCATCTACAACGTGGGCACGCTCTGCGAGGGCATGTACACGGAGACGAAGGCAGCGGGCCAGCGCTCCGAGGCCGCCATCGACAAGTTCGCGCCCGGCGAGTACCACTGCGTGCTGGTGGCTCCCCTCGACCGGGCGACCTTCGAGCCGCACGTGGTCTGCGTCTACGCCAACCCGGCCCAGGTGATGCGCCTGACCCAGGCCGCGCTCTGGAAGCGGGGCGGCCGGCTCACCTCCTCCTTCGAGGGCCGCGCGGTGTGCGCCGACATCATCGTGACGACCATGAAGACGGGCGAGCCGCAGGTGATCCTCCCCTGCTCGGGCGACCGCATCTTCGGCCAGACCCAGGATCACGAGATGGCGTTCTCCATTCCGTGGGAGCGGATGGAGGAGATCGTGGAAGGCCTGCGCGGCACCCACAACGGGGGCATCCGCTACCCCATCACCCAGTTCATGGAGTACGAGGCCAAGCTGCCCCCGCGCTACATGGAAGTGAACAAGCTCTGGGACGCCGAGAAGGGCAAGACCAGTCTGACCAACCGCGACCGGGTGGTGGCGGCCTACAAGCGCTCCTTCTCGGACCGGGTGCCGGTCTACCCGATCGTGGCCTCGTTCGCGGGCACGCTGGACGGGCTCAGCATCGAGGAGTACTGCACCAGCCCCACGAAAGCCATCACCGCGATGATGAACTACTACGAGCGCTACCAGCCGGACGTGGTGCTCGCGTACAACGACCTCGCCAAGGAGGCGGAAGCCTTCGGCTGCGGCGTCAAGTACTCCGACTACGTGGTGCCCTCGATCGAGACGCACCTGCTCGAGGACAAGGCCTCACTCGCCAAGCTCCAGATGCCCGATCCCTACAAGACGGCGCGGCTGCCCGGCTTCCTCGAGCAGTGCGAGGCCCTCGTGAAGGCGGCGCCGCCCGCCGCCACCGGCGCCGTCGCGGTCGGGCCGTGGACGATCGCCATGCTGCTCCGTAACCCGGAGATGATGCTCCTGGACACGTTCGAGGACCCGCAGTTCATCCACGACGTGATGCGGCTGACCACCGACTTCTGCAAGCTCTGGGGCGACGCGATCGTGAAGACCAAGATCGGGCTCTCCTTCTCGGAGCCCACCGCCTCCATCAGCCTGGTCTCGCCGGACAACTACCGGGAATTCATCGCGCCCTACCACAAGGAGCTGGTGGACTACTTCAAGGCCAAGAAGGTGGGCGTCACCGCTCACATCTGCGGCGTCACCTACCCGATCTTCGAGGACCTGATCGGCTGCGGCTTCACCACCATCTCGTTCGATCTGGATCAGCAATCCGACCCGACGCTCCACGTGGACCAGCTCGAGCGCTTCATGCAGGTGGCCAAGGGGCGCGCGGTGGCCATCGGCAACGTGGACGCGACCATGTTCGAGAAGGCCACCCAGCCACAGATGGAGGCCGAGGTGCGGCGGTGCATCGACACCGCGGCGAAGCATTCGGGGTTCATCCTGTCGACGTCGTGCGAGATCCCGCCGCGCTCGAATCCCGAGATCGTCAAGTGGTTCATGGACGCGGCCCACGACTACGGCCGCTACGAACGGGTCCTCTAGTCGAGATAGACCGAGGGCGCGGTGATGATCACCGCGCCCTTGGTGCTTCGTGTCGGGTCTAGCGCGCTACCAGCGGAAGGGCTTCTTGGAGGGCGGCACGCCGTACGCACCGCGATCGCCCCCACGCCCGCCGCCACCGCCACCGCCCGGCCGGCCGCCGCCGCGGGGTCCGCCCGGTCCGCGCCCGCCACCCGAGCCCGGCGTCCGCGGGTTCGAGACGTTCACGGTGATCTTGCGGCCGTCGAGGTCCTTGCCGTTCAGCTCGGAGATGGCCCGCTGCGCCTCCTCGGAGGTCGCCATCTCGACGAAGCCGAAGCCCCGGGACTGGCCGGAGAACTTGTCCGTGATCACGGACGCCGACTCCACGGTCCCGCACTGGGCGAAGTACTCTCGAAGGGTCTCACTGGTCGTGGAATAGGACAGACCACCCACGTACAGTTTCGCAGCCATGTGGTTCTCCTTCGGTCACTCTTCCGCTTCGTACGCGCCCCAATACTCGGAAGAGCCAGTATCGGAGGCGAGGGCGCCGCCGGCGGCGGCGCATCGGGCGACAGTGTACACCAGGACCCGGGCCTCCGCCACGGCGGGGACTCAGTAGGTGAGCATCAACCCCGTACCGTGGAGCGTGGGGCCGACTTCGCGCTCGACGGGGCGCTCGGCGGGCGCCGGCGTGATGCGCGGCCGCGGCACCTCGGTGATGCTCCGCGCCGGCTCCGCGACGCGGTGAACGGACTCGCTCGTGTAGGCGAGCAGCCCGATCAGCCCCAGCGCCATCGCCACCGTCAGCCCCGTGAAGATCCATCGCTTGGCCATGGACTCGCTCCCTATCTGCAGGCCGTCTCGACCCGCGCCCGGGCATCCCGGCGCGCGAGCACCACCTTGGCGGGCACCTCGACCTTCGCGAGCAGATCGCGCAGCGCGAAGGGCCGGCTCATCACGCGAAAGCCCTGCAGCTCGAGATCGACCAGGTCCTCGACCTTCGCCCCCGCGTCCACCGTGAGGATCACCGGCACGCCGGGCGCCACCGCCTCGAACAGGCGCGCCTGATCGCCCTTGGCCAGCCGCAGCATGCCCGCCTCCGCCAGGACCAGCGACACCGGCGCGTCGAGCAGGTACCGCACACCTTCGCAAAGCGTCTCGGCCATGCGCAGCGCCACCCCCTGCTCCAGGCACTCCAGGGCCAGGGCCTGCGCCCGCTTCCGGTCCCCATCGATCGTCAATAGCCGAATCATGTCTCCCCCTCTGTCTAGTGAGTACGAGTCGAACCGGGGAGGTAGATTCAACCGTTGTGCCATCGAATTCTCTGGGCCCCAACATCAGCGATAACAATACTTTGTGATAAACCATCCCGGCGTGGGACGGGCTGTCCTTCGGGCGTTCTGCCCGATCGGGTGACGCGAGGCGGCGCTGTGGGGACGCGGACTTACACTAGATGGGAGACCGCACGGCCAGCTACTCCGTGCGGCCGCCTAGACTCGCCACACACAGCACCAGCTCCGCCGGGTTGACCGGCTTGGCTAGGTGCAGGCTGAAGCCCGCCGCGAGAACCCGGATGCGGTCCTCCGATCGCCCATACGCCGTCAGGGCCAAGGCCGGAAGCCGGCGCCCGCGCTGCGTCGTCACTCGGCGAGCCCGCCGCAAGAGGCTGAAGCCGTCTTCGCCCGGCATCGCAAGGTCGGTCACCAGCACGTCGGGGGACCAGCCTTCGAGTACGGCGATCGCGTCGGCCGCGGACGGCGACGTCCGCACCTCCGCCCCGGCATTGATGAGAATGAGCGCGGCAAGCTCCAAGCCCTCGGCGTCGTCATCCACTACCAGAATCCGGAGGTCGCGGAGAGAGACCGGCTTCTGTTGATCGGTCCCGGGAGCGCTCGCCGGCTCGCTCGCTGGATGCGGCGGCGGCGGGAACAGCGCGGGCACCGCGGACACCGGCAGCGTCACGGTAAACGTGGCCCCAAGCCCTTGGCCCGCACTGTGGGCATTCACCATGCCCCCGTGGAGATCGACGAGATGCCGTACGAGCGCCAGCCCGATGCCGAGCCCGGTGTGCCCGCGCGTCGAGCTGCTGTCGGCCTGGCCGAACCGCTGGAAGAGGCGCGGCATGTGCTCGGGTGCGATGCCCTCTCCGGTGTCGCTGACCACGATCTCGATGTGGGTGTCGACCCGCCGCAGATGTGCCGTGACTCGGCCCCCTCTCGGCGTGAACTTGACTGCGTTCATGAGCAGATTCCAGATCACCTGCTGGAGGCGGGCGGGGTCTCCCATCATCGCCTCCGCGCCGTGTTCGAGGACCGACTCGAGATGGACCCCCTTCGCCGTCGCGGCCGGTCGGACCGTGTCGAGCGCGGCCTCGAGCACCGCCGCAACGTTCAGCGGCCGCACCTCCAGGCGCATGTTGCCCGTGATCACGCGCGAGACATCGAACAGGTCCTCGATGAGCTGCACCTGGGCTGCCGCGTTGCGGAGGATCGCCTCGGTTGCGCGGCGAATCGCCGGCTCATCGAGACGGCCCGTGTCCAGCATGCGGGCCCAGCCATAGATGGCATTGAGCGGGGTTCGGAGCTCGTGCGACAGCGTCGCGAGGAATTGATCCTTGCTTCGGTTCACGGCCTCGGCCTCGGCCTCGGCGCGTGCCTCCCGCTCGCGTTCGAGGAGCGACTGCCGCTCCTCCTCACGGCGTCGCTGGTCCGAGATGTCGCGCGCGACCTTCGAGGCCCCGATGATGCGGCCGGCGGAGTTCCGGACGGGCGACACCGTGAGGGAGATATCAACGGGCCGGCCGTCCTTGGCCCGCCGTATCGTCTCGAAGTGATTGATCCGCTCTCCTCGGACCAGGCGTGACAGGACCTCGGTCTCCTCCGACCGCCGCTCCTCCGGAATGATCAGCGAAATGTGCCGGCCTACGGCCTCCGCCGCGGTATACCCGAAGATGCGTTCGGCCGCCTGATTCCAGGACGTGATGACACCCTCGAGCGTCTTGCTCACGATGGCATCGTCGGAGGAATCGACGATCGCCGCGAGTCGGGCCGCGGCCTCTTCCTCGCCTAGGACCGGATCCGTCACTTGACCTCGAGCCTCCCTTCTCGATCTACCCTGGAGGCACCTCCAGGCCAACCGGCTAGCCCCTGGACGGTAATTCTTATCCGACGTTTTTACCGAGGTCGCTACGCCACCGGGTGCGGCGCGCCGTCCGTCCAAGTCATTCCATACACTTGGCCGCTTCGGTCACTGCGCGGGGGATTCTGAGGCAAATTCCCTGCCAGCACGATGCGCAAGGGAATCGTCGGGCGTACTCCAGATCCATCTACCGTGGAGCCTTCCACGGCCGGGAGTATGCTCATCTCCGTGCCGAGACGAGAAGCCGTCGCCCTGTTGAGCCTGCTGGCTCTCGCCGGCGGCGCCGCGGGCCAGGCGCCCATTCCGCCCGCCTACACTCAGGAGGAGCTCGGGGAGCGGTGCGCCCGCACCGGCGGCTGGTGGCGCCCCTCCAGCCCGCATTCGCTGTTCAGCGGCCACTGCGAGTACGGCGGCGGCATCATCCGGTGAGCGGGTCCTACTTGTACGCGTCGGCCGAGATTCCGTACTCCTGGATCTTGCGGTAGAGCGTCTTGGGATCGATGCCGAGCACCGTGGCGGCCTTCGCGCGGTGCCCGCCCACGTGGCGCAGCGTGGTGATGATGTGCTGGCGCTCCATCTCCTCCAGGCTGCCGCCGGGTGACGCGCTCGGCGCACGGTCGCCGCGGATCTCGTCGGGCAGGTCTGCCGGCTGGATCACGTCGCCCGGGGAGAGGATCACCGCGCGCTGCACCGCGTGCTGCAGCTCGCGGACATTGCCGGGCCAGCCGTAACGCTCGAGCGCGTCCATGGCCGCGTCGGACAGGCGCTTGCGCCCGTAGGTCGCGTTCTGCTCGAGAAAGTGCTCCACCAGACGGCGGATGTCCTCGCGCCGGTCGCGCAGCGGCGGCAGCGTGATCGTGATGGTGTTGATGCGGTAGAAGAGATCCTGGCGAAACTGGCCCACCCGGAGCGCCTCCGCGAGATCGCGGTTCGTGGCCGCCACCAGGCGCATGTCCACCGTGCGCCGCCGGGTGCCGCCCACCCGGAAGAAGGCGTGCGACTCGAGCACCCGGAGCAGCTTCACCTGGCTCTCCGGCTCCATCTCGCCGATCTCGTCGAGGAACAGGGTGCCGCCGTCGGCCAGCTCGATGAGGCCGGGCTTGGTGGCCACCGCCCCCGTGAACGCGCCCTTCTCGTGGCCGAACAGCTCGCTCTCGAGCACCTCGCGCGCGAGCGCGCCGCAGTGGATGGGCACGAAGGCCTGCCGGGCGCGGGGCGACCGGTCGTGGATGGCCCGGGCCACCAGCTCCTTGCCGGTGCCGCTCTCGCCCAGCACCAGCACCGACGACTCGGTGGGGGCCACCCGGTCGACGAGGCGCAGCACCTCCTCCATCCGCGGGCTGCTGGTGATGATGCCCTGGTAGCCCGGCTCGTCGAGCTGGGCGCGCATGACCACGTTCTGGCGCATGAGGCGGGCCTTCTCGGCCGCCTTCCGGATCAGGATGTCCAGCTCCTCGATGCGCGCGGGCTTGGTCAGGTAATCGTAGGCCCCGAGCTTCATCGCCTCGACCGCGGTGGACACCTCCTGGAAGCCGGTCATGACGATAACCTGGGGGGCCTCCGGGAAATCCTGCAGCTCGCGCAGCACCTCGATGCCCTCGACGTGGGGCATCTTCATGTCGAGCAGCAGCACGTCGGGCACCTCGTCCTTGAAGTGCTCCAGGGCGGCCTGACCGTCGGCGACGCCGGTCACCGCGTGCCCCTTCCGCAAGAGCTCGCGTACCAACAGCTCGCGCAGGTTCTTCTCGTCGTCGGCCACCAGCACCCGGATCAGTGCGCTCACGATCGAGTCCTCGACGCCTCGCTCGGCACCACCGGCAGGATGACGCGGAAGGTGGTGCCGGCGCCCACGCGGGAGTCCACCTCGAAGCGGCCGTCGTGGTCGGCCACGATGCCCTGGGCGATCGCGAGGCCGAGCCCGGTGCCCTGTCCCGGCGGCTTGGTGGTGAAAAAGGGATCGAACACGCGCGGCAGGATGTGCTCGGGAATGCCCGGCCCCTCGTCCGTAAACGCGATCTCAATTTCCCGAGCGTTGACTCGACGCGTGGTGACGGTCAGGGTGCCGCGGCCGTCCATCGCGTCGAGGGCATTGCTCGCGAGCCCGAGGAAGACCTGGCGGAGCTGGCCGTCGTTGGCCACCACGTCGGGCAGCTCGGCGTCGAGGCGCCGCTCGAGCCGGCTCTGGGCGTAGCGGGACTGGTGCCCGATCAGCTCCAGCACCTTGTCCACCAGCACGTTCAGATCGGTCGGGGCGCGGCGGCTGCCCGGGTCGCGCACGAAATGGAGCAGGTTCCCGGTGATCTCCTTGCAGCGGTAGGCCTCCTCCTCGATCAGGGCGAGATAGCTCGGGAAATCCTTGAAGGCGTCCAGGTCGCGCAGGTGCGGGTCCTGCGACCGCTCCTTCAGGGCCTCCGCGCAGCCCGCGATGGTGGCCAGCGGGTTGTTCAGCTCGTGCGCCACCCCCGCGGCCAGCCGCCCCGCGGTGGTGAGCCGCTCGGTCAGCACCATCTGGCGCTCGAGCCGCTTCTGCAGCGTGATGTCCTCCACCAGGACCAGCACGTGGGTGGCCTGCGGGGCGCGCAGCGGCGTCGCGGTCAGGCGCACCGTGAGGGTCTCGCCGCCCGCGGGCAGCTCCTCCTCGGCGTGGCGCACCTCGCGCGCGGTCACCGCGCCCTGAAGGAACGAGCGCACCGCGGCCACCTTGGCGGGCGGCATCAGCTCCGCGAAGGGCGGGCGCGCGGCGGCCTCCACCGGCACCAGCGCCGCGCCCTCCCGGTTCGTGCTGATCACGCGCAGCTCCGCGTCGAGGACGAAGAGGCCCAGGGGCAGCGTTTCCAGCACCACCTCCACGAAGCGCTTCTGCTCGTCGAGCTCGTGGGTGCGCGCCTCCACCATCGCCTCCAGGCGCTCGGAGTAGGTGCGGACCGAGCTGAACAGGCGCGCGTGCTCGAGGGCCATCGCTGCCTGGTCCGCGAACGCGGACACCAGCGACTCCTCCTCGGCGCTGAAGTGATGAACGTCGGTGCGGAGCACGGTGAGGGCGCCGATCGTCTGCTCGCCCACGATCAGCGGCGCCGCCAGCATGGAGCGCAGCCCCGCCTGCGGGTACCGCACCCGGGGATCCCGGTAGAGGTCCGCGGTCTGCACGGGCCGCCGCTCCTTGACCGCCACCCCGGTGATGCCCTCGCCCACCCGCAGGCGGATCGCGTGCAGGGCCTCCGCGGGCAGGTCGAGGCTGGCGGTGGCGGTCAGCTCGCCGGTGGCCGCGTCCAGCGTGAACAGGCCGCACGACTGCACCTCCAGCACCTCGCGGGCCTGGTGGAGAATGACCCGAACGGTCTCGCTCACGTCGAGGCTCTGGTTGACCGCGTGGCCCGCGCGCAGCAGGGCCTGGGTCTCCCGGGCGCGCCGCTGGGTCTCCTCGAAGAGGCGCGCGTTCTGGATCGCGATGCCGGCCTGATCCGCGAAGCTCTCCAGCACGGCCTGCTGCCGGTCCCCGAAGGCGCGCGCCTCGGTGGAGAAGGCGGAGATGACGCCGATGATCTGGCCGCCGACCCGGAGCGGTACGCTCAGCATCGAGCGGATCCCTTCCTTCTCGTCCAGGTCCCGCCGCGCGGAGCGCGGGTCCTCGCGGAGGTCGTCGGAGCGCACCGCCCGGCCCGACGAGGCGGCGAGGCCGATGATCCCCTCCCCGACCCGGACCGAGAGGTTCCGCCACTCCGGAGTGCGGAAGCCGTGGGCCGCCGCGTGCTCGATCAGGGTCCGGTCGGGGCTCAGGAGCCCGATGCCGCAGCCGGTGCTGCCCATGAGCGGGGTGACGGAGCGGCTGATCGTCTCCAGCACCGAGGGCAGGTCGAGCCGCGCGGTGATGAGCTGGCTCGTGCGATTCAGCGCGGCGAGCTCCTCGGCCCGCCGCGCGCTCTCCGCGTGCAGGCGCGCGTGCTCCACCGCCGAGGCGAGCGGGCGCGCCACCTCCATCAGGATCTCCACGTCGGTGTCCGTGAAGGCGTGGGGCTCGCGGTGGGTGACGTTCAGCGTGCCGATCACCTCGCCCTGCGAGAGCAGCGGGGCCAGCACCGCCGACCGGAAGCCGCGCCGCGACAGCAGCTCGCGGCTCACCGCCGGGATCGACGGATCGGTGGTGGCGTCGTCCACGCGCCGCGGCGCCCGCTGGCTCGCCACCCACGCGGTCAGGGTCCCGACCGTCGGCATGCGGAAATCGAAGATCTCGGGCAGCGCGGCGCGCGCGGCCACGTCGAGGACCCGGAAGTCCCCCCGCTCGCGATCGAGCAGCGTCACGCCGAGGGCGTCGAAGCGGATCAACCGGGAGACCGCCTCCGCGGTCTGCTCGTAGACGCGCTCGAGCGGCAGGGTGGTCGCGGTGAGCGCCATCACCTGGTTGATGACTTCGAGGCGGATGGTGCGTTGGCGCAGGCGCCAGACGTGCTCGAGGGCGTGGCCGAACTCGCGCGGGAAGCTCGGAGGAATCGTCTCGCGGCCGAGCCCGCGCGCGCCGCCCGGTCCGATCAGCACGAGACCCCCGACGCGGCGCGCGGGGTCACCGAGCGCGGCGCTCAGCAGCGTGGTGTCGCACGGCCGGAGACCCGGCGGCGCCTCGGTCAGCTTCTCGACCCGCACGCCCCGCGCCGGCCGCTCGAGCCGCTCCTGGATCCACCGCTCGAGGGCGGAGCCGCGCCGCGCGCCGACGATCACGTCCACCGGCGCGCCGTCACCGGGGCGAAATCGCAGGCCGCCCGCGCGGGCGCCGGAGAGCGCCACGAGCTGCTTGAGCGTGCGCGTGAAGCCCGCCTCGGAGGACGCGGCGCGGCCCAGGGTGGCCAGCAGGTCGGGGAAGAGGCGGCCGATCTTCATGCCCGCGGCCTCAGAGCGGTGGGCCGGCGGCGAAGCCGATCACGCGCTCGCACCAGGCGGCCGCCGCCAGCAGCCGCGCCTCGCTCCACGGGGCGGCGACGAGCTGGACGGCCAGCGGCAGGCCGCCCTCCACCCCGGTCGGCAGCGTGATGGCGGGCATGCCCAGGAAGCTCCACGGCGAGCAGAACGACGGATCGCCGGTGGAGCCGAGTCCGCGGGGCGCCGGGGCCCCGATGGTCGGCAGGAGGAAGGCGTCGTAGCGCGCGGCGATCGCCCCCACCGCCTCACGCACCTGCCGCCGCGCGGCCTGCGCGGCGAGGTACACGGGCGCGGAGATCGCGTGGCCCAGCTCGATCAGCTCCTTGATCTTCGGCGGGTACTCGGCCGCGTGCGCGGGGAAGAGCGGGGCGTGCGCGGCGGCCGCCTCCGCCCGCAGCACGGTGGCGCCCACGTCGTAGATCGACGCGAACGCGGCGGGCAAGGTCACGTCCTCCAGGAGCGCCCCGGCGGCGGCGAGGCCCCGCGTGACCGCTTCCAGGTGCTTGCCCATCTCGGGCGTCGTGCGCGCCAGGAACGGCGCGAGCACGCCCAGGCGGGGCGCCGCCGGGTCCACCACCGCCCCGACGTAATCGGCCGGCGCGGGATCGCCGCCCACCAGCACCGCGAGCGCGAGCGCGCAGTCCTCCACCGCCCGCGCGAAGACGCCCACGTGGTCCAGGCTGCCCGCCAGCTCGAGCACGCCCGCCGAGCTGATCCGGCCGTGCGTGGGCTTGAGCCCGACGACGCCGCAATACGCGGCCGGCCGCAGCACCGAGCCCACCGTCTGCGATCCGAGCGCGAGTGGCACCATGCGCGCGGCCACCGCCGCCGCGGGGCCGCTCGACGAGCCGCCGGGGGTGTGCTCGGGATTCCACGGGTTGCGGGTGACCGAGGGATCGAGGTAGGCGAAGGGCGTGGTGGCGAGCTTGCCCATCGGCACCGCGCCCGCGCCGCGCAGCGCCGCGACCGACGGCGCGTCGACCGCGGGGGTCCGGGTGGCCCAGGCGGGCGCGCCCGCGGTGGTGGGCACGCCGGCCGCGTCGAAGATGTCCTTCAGCGCGACGGGTACGCCGTGAAGCGGGCCCATGAACCGCCCCTCGCGGGCCTCGATGTCACGCTGCACCGCCACCCGCGCGGCCGCGTCGCGATCGAGCCGCACCCACGCGGCGACCGCGGGCTCGACCGCGTCCGTGCGCTTGAGGCAGGCCGCGAGCAGATTGGAGGGCGACAGCGTGCCGGCGCGGATGCGCCGGGCGGCCTCAGCGGCACCCAGCTCGTACATGGCCGCCATCTCAGTGCAGCGCGTCCAGGACCTCAGCCACGACCTCGAAACGGCCGAAGGACGGCATCAGGTAGGCGCCGGCGTGGTGGGCGCGCACGTCGCGCAGCAGGCCCTGGGCCATCTCGATGCCCGCGCGCAGGCCGCGCTCACCCGCTTCCTTCATGCGCGCGCGCACCGCGTCGGGCACCGTGATGCCCGGCACCTCGTTGTGCAGGAACTCGGCGTGGCGGGAGGAATGGAGCGGCATGATGCCCACCACCAGGGGAATCGGCGGGCGTGTCCGCGCGAAGAACCGGTCGAGCACGTCGAGATCGTAGATGGGCTGCGTCTGCACCCAGCGCGCGCCCGCCTCGACCTTGGCGAGGAAGCGCTCCATCTCGCGCGCCGGCTCTTCGGTGGCCGGGTTCAGCGCCACCCCCACGCTGAACGTCGTGGGCTCGCCGATCGAGGTGCCGGTGGCGTCGAGACCGCGGTTCATCTCGGCGAGGATGCGGATGAGGCCGATGGCGTCCACGTCGAACACCGCGGTGGCGTTGACGTAGTCGCCGGTGCGCGGGGGATCGCCGGTCATGGCCAGGATATTGCGGATGTCCATCGCGTGGGCGCCGAGGAGATCCGCCTGGATGCCCATCAGGTTCCGGTCCCGGCAGGTGAAGTGCATGTTGATGTCGAGCCCGGTCGCGTCGCGCACCAGCATCGCGGTGGGCAGGACCGACATCCGCACCCGGCCGAGGGAGCCGTCGTTGATGTCCACGATCTCGACCCCGCGCTCCTTGAGGAGCTTCGCCCCCTGCACGAGCTTCTCGATATTGTGGCCGCGCGGCGGGTCCAGCTCGACCGTGACGAGGAACTCGCCCGCGTCGAGCCGGCGCTGGAGCAGCGTGGGCGGGGCGCTGGTGGCGACGCCGGAGGGCTCGGCGGTCTGCACCCGGGCCCGGCGCGCCGGCTCGACGCGCGCCGCGCGCCGCTCGGGGGCCAGCCGGTCGAGCGCCTCCCGCATCGCCCGGATGTGCTCCGGCGTCGTTCCGCAGCAGCCGCCGACCAGCCGCGCGCCGCTCGCGATCATCCGCGCCGCGTAGTCCGCCATGTAGATCGGCGAGGAGAGATACATCAGCCGCTCCCCCACCCGGCTCGGCAGCCCCGCGTTGGGCTGGATGACCACGTGGAGGCCGCCCGCCTCCGGCAGCATCTGCTCCAGGATGTCGTAGAGCACGCTGGAGCCGACCGAGCAGTTGGCGCCCACCGCCTGGATCGGCAGCTCCCGGAGCGCACGGACGACCTCGGCGGCGGTGCGGCCCGTGAAGGTCACGCCCTCGTCGTTGAAGGCCACCTCGGCGAGGATCGGCAGGTCGGTGAGAGCGCGGACGGCCTCCACCGCCATCCGCATCTCGGTGAGGTCCGAGAACGTCTCGATCACGAAGGCGTCGATGCCGCCCTCCAGCAGCCCCTCCGCCTGCTCGTGGAACGCGGCGCGCGCGTCGGCGGGCTCGATGCTGCCGATCGGGGCCAGATACTTGCCGAGCGGGCCGATCGATCCCAGTACCATCACGTCGCGGCCCATGCTCTCGCGCACGTCGCGCGCGAGCTTGGCTCCGCGCAGGTTGATCTCGCGCACGCGGGCCTGCAGCCCGTGGCTGGCCAGCTTGAAGCGGTTGGCCCCGAAGGTATTCGTCTCGATGGCGTCGCAGCCTGCCGCGATGTACTCCGAGTGCACCGACTGCACGAGCTTGGGCTCGCTGAGGTTCAGCACATCGAAGCACGCGTCGAGGGCGACCCCGCGCGCGTAGAGCAGGGTGCCCATGGCCCCGTCGCAGAGGAGCGGGCGCTCGGCCAGGCGGGTGAGGAGGGGGGAGGGCATGACGCTACGTCCGCCCCTCACCCTGCCCTCTCCCCAGGGGGGAGAGGGAGACCTTCTCGCGGAGGAGGAGCAGGAGCTTGGAGACGACCTGGTCGGGGTTGATGCTGGTGGTGTCGACCGTGAGGTCGGCCTGGCGGTAGTAGGGCTCGCGCGCGCGATAGAGGGCCTCAATCTCGTCGCGTCCGCGGCCGGCCAGCATCGGCCGCGCGCCCACCCGCTGCGCGCGCTCGTACACCGCGTCGAAGTCGCCGCGGAGCCACACCATCGTGCCGAGGGCCCGCAGCGCCTCGGGGCGCCCGTCGCGGCAGGGCAGGCCCCCGCCGGTGGCGATCACGTCCCCGGACTTGAGCGCGAGCAGCCGCACCGTCTCCTCCTCCAGCGCGCGGAAGTGGGCCTCGCCCCGCTGCGCGAAGATCTCCGGGATCGAGCGGCCCTCGTGGGCCGTGATCATGTCGTCGGTCTCCACGAAGCAGCGGCCGAGCCGGCGGGCGAGGAGCCGCCCCACCGACGATTTGCCCGCTCCCATGAAGCCGACCAGGATCACGTTGTCGCCCATGTTCACCCAGCCTATCACCACACCCCGTGCCCCGGCTGCCGCACCGTGGTGGCGGCGGGCGCCCGGCGATAGGCGCAGTCCCGCATCCAGCAGCGGCGGCACTGGGTGAAGTAGTGGTCCACCCGCGCCTCGGGGCCGATCCCCACCAGCCAGCTGATGCTCTTGCCCGGCGTCATGAAGCAGGCTTCGTTGAGGCGCACCCCGATAGGGTCGCCCGGGCACAGGCGGAAGAGCGCCGCCTGCTCGGCGGTGTCCCACCCGGCGTAGCCGGGGCTGATCCGGTTGGTGACCTTCGTCCCCGCCCGGAGACCGGCCTGGCAGAGCAGGTCGTTGGCGTACTCGGCGAGGCTCTCCACCGCGGCGGACCCGACGCTGTCGAGCATCACGGCCAGCGGGAACTCGCGCGCGTCGAAGAGCTGGCGCACGTGCGCCTCGATGGCCTCGCCGACCGTGCAGATGCCCGCACCCACCGCCTCGATGGAGCCCCAGAGCCGCGCGATCTGGGGGACGTGGAGCCGCTCGCCGCCCGCGTCGATGCGATCCGCCGCGCCGCCGGTCACCGTGACCGCGCGGTAGACCACCCGGGGCGCGATCAGGCTCCGGCCCAGGGCCAGCGCTTCCTCGAAGATCACCAGCACCTGGGGGCTGGGAACGTCCACGTCCTTCTTATAGCCCTGGAAGCGCAGGACCTCGTCCCGGTCGATCGCGAGCGGCAGGCCGTCCAGGACGGCGGGGGTGGGAGAGAGGACGGAGAGCGCCGCGGTCACCGCGCGCGACGGGAGCGCACCACGTCGGCGATGAGGCGGATGTGCTCGGGGTTCGACCCGCAGCAGCCCCCGACGATATTGCAGCCGGCGTCGAGGAGCGCCGGGTAGTCCTTGACCATCTCCTCGGGGCCGAGCTCGTAGGTGGTCTGCCCGCCGGTGGTGATCGGCAGCCCCGCGTTCGGGTAGGCGATGAGCGGCGCGTCCGTGACCTGCCGCATCTCGCGGATGATCACGATGGCTCGGTCCGGGCCGCGCCCGCAGTTCATCCCCACGATGTCCGCCCCCGCGGCCAGGAGCTGCCGGGCCACGTCGGCCGGGCTCTCGCCCCACATGGTCCGGTCGCGGTCGTGCAGCTCCTCGTACTGGAAGAACATGGTGGCCATGACCGGCAGGTCCGCGACGGCCTTGCAGGCCCGCACCGCCGCGGCCGCCTCCTGCGGGAACATCATGGTCTCCACCGCGAAGCAGTCCACTCCCGCCGCGGCAAGGGCATGGGCTTGTTCCCGGAACGTCGCGAAGTACTCCTCGTCGGTGGCCACGTTCTTGCCGACGCCGTAGTCGAGCGGCAGGTAGCTGGTGGGCCCGATGGAGCCGGCCACGAAGCCGCCGGGCGGGCAGGCCGCCCGGGCCAGTCGCACGCCCTTCTCGTTCAGCTCGCGGGTGCGCGCACCCATGTCGTGCCCGAGGCGCTCGTCGTACTCGTGGAGCTTGAGCGCGGTGCCCCCGAAGGTGTTGGTCTCGACGAGCTGCGAGCCCGCGTCGAAGTACCCCTGGTGGATCCCGCGGACCACGTCAGGGTGCGTGTCGTTCCAGAGCTCCGGGCAGTCGCCGTTCCCGAGGCCCGCGTCGAAGAGCGCGGTGCCGTAGCCGCCGTCGAAGACCAGGCGCTCGCCCGCGCGGACGCGCTCCACGATCTCCCAGCCGCGCGCGCGGGCCGCCATCACGCGTTCACCGGCACGCCGAGCAGCTCCTTGGCGCGCACCACCGCGATGGTGGAGTCCCTGGCGTAGCCGTCGGCGCCGATCTCGTCGGCGTAGGCCTGGTTCACCGGGGCGCCCCCGATCATGACCTTGACCCGATCGCGAAGCCCCGCCTTCTCGAGCGCGTCGATGGTGCGCTTCATCGCGGGCATCGTCGTGGTCATCAGCGCGGAGATGCCGACGATGTGGGCCGAGTGCTCCTGGACCGCGGCCACGAACTTCTCGGGGGCCACGTCCCGGCCCAGGTTGATCACCTTGAAGCCGGCACCCTCGAGCATCATCGCCACCAGGTTCTTGCCGATGTCGTGCAGGTCGCCCTGCGCGGTGCCGATCACGATCACGCCCAGGTTCTGGTCGGCTCCGCCCGCCTTGGTGATGAGGGGCTTGAGCAGATCGAGCCCCGCGTACATCGCCCGCGCCGACAGCAGCACCTGGGGGACGTAGTACTCGTTGCGCCGGAACTTCTCGCCGACCACGTCCATGCCGGGGATCAGCCCGCGGAAGATCAGGTCCTTCGGGTCCATCGAGAGGGCCAGGCCCTCCTGCGTCTTCTTGGCTACCGTGTCCTTGTCGCCCAGGATCAGGGCGCGCGCCATCGCCGGGTAGTCGAAGCTCTCGTGGGTCAACGCTTCACCGTGCTGTAGCCGCCCTTCTGCCACGCGGTCATGCCGCCGATGACATTGTAGAAGTCAGTGAAGCCGGCGCGGCTCAGCGCGCTGATCACGGTGCTGGAGCGCAGCCCGCCCGCGCAGAGGACCGCCTTCGGCCGCCCCGCCGGGATCAGGTCCTTGCGGGCCAGCGCCTCCCCCATGGGCAGGTGCAGGGCACCGTCGATGTGCCCCTCGTCCCACTCGACCAGCTCGCGCACGTCCACGACCACGAGGTCGGGCCGCTCGTCCTTCATGGTGGCCAGATCGTGCACGCTGATCTGCGGCACCCGCCCGAGCGGCAGCCCCTGGCCCTTCCACTCGGTCATCCCCCACTGCAGATGACCGGCGATCGCGTCGAGCCCGACGCGGCCGAGCCCCTGTACCGCGCGGCCGAGATCGGTGGGGCTCGCCACCACCAGTACCACCGGCGCCTCCGCGGGCGCGAAGAGCCCGACCCGGTTGGCGAACTGCGGGCTCTCGATCCAGACGTTGAGCGCTCCGGGGATATGCGCCTCTCCGTGCTCCTCCGGGCTGCGCACGTCGAGCGCGCAGGCCCCCTTGTCGAGCAGCTCCTTGACCTGGACCGCCGAGAGTGGCCGCGGCTCGCCGCTCTGGGGCAGCGCCTGGGCGCGATTGCGCGCGATGATGCGGTCGAAGTTGGGCGGCTTGGGCGGCAGCCCCGTCATGAGCCGCCGGACGAACTCCTCCGCGTCGGGCGCCTGCAGCGCGGCGTTGAAGCGCCGCTCGAACCCGATGGTGGTCGCGGTCTTGCTCGACATGGCCCGCCCACAGCTCGACCCGGCGCCGTGGGCCGGGTACACCTCCACGCTGTCGGGCAGTCGCAGGAGGCGCTCGGTGAGGCTCGCGTAGAGGCTGGCCGCGGCCTGCTCCCCGCCGAAGTCGGGCCGGCCCACGTCGCCCACGAAGAGCGTGTCGCCGGTCAGCACGAACCAGGGCTCGGTGCCGCGGTCGAGGTCGGTCACCAGTAGCGCGATGCTGTCGGGGGTATGGCCGGGCACGTGCACCACCTGGAGCGCCACGCTGCCGATCCGCAGCTCCCGGCCATGCTCCACCGGGTCGTGGGCGAAGGCGGCGTTGGCCGCGGGGTGGATGTGGATCCGTGCCCCGGTCTTGGCGGCCAGCGCCTGGTTGCCCGACACGTGGTCGGCGTGCACGTGGGTCTCGAGGATGGCGCTGACCGTGAGGCCTTTGCGTCGCGCCATGGCCACGTAGTCGTCCACCCGATCGCGAGCCGGGTCCACGATGGCCGCTAGCCCGGCCTGGGCGCAGCCGATCAGGTAGGAGAGGCAGCCAGACTCCTCGTTCAGGATCTGCTGAAAGATCACGCGCAAAGTATGCCACACGGGGCGGAGGGAGCGCCACGCCGCGAGAGCCCGCAGCGGAGAAATTACCGAGCATGTCATGCTCGATAGGTGATAGCTCTTCGACGCGTGGCGCTGGTGGTCGCGCTGGGCCTGACGGCCTGCGCGGCGCCGCTCAAGTCCTTCAGCGATCTCGAGCAGGCCCGGATCGACGAGTACGAGCGGGCCGCCCGGCAGATCTTGGAGTCCCGCGGGATCCAGGGCCCACCGCCGGCGGTGCGCGTCGGCGAAGATCCGGCGCTCTCGGCCATGGCCCGCCCGGCCGCCTACTTCACCCCACGCACCGGCTTCGGCGATCTCGGCCGCCCGGGCCGCATCATGATCAACCGGGCGGTGGTCGCCGATGACCTGATCGCCCAGGCCGTCCTCAGCCACGAGCTGGCCCACTTCGTCCTGGGCCATGGCGACGGCCGGTGCCAGAGCCGCCGGCACGAGTGCGAGGTCGAGGCGCACGTCGCGAGCGTGGAGCTCCTGATGACCGGCTGGGACCTCGAGTATTCGGACGCCGTCCGCCTCCAGTACGCCTACCTCAAGAGCGTGGTCCTGGCGGTCCGGCGGGAGGAGACGACCCCGTCCAGGGGAGCCGGGGATCCCTGCCGGGAGCTCGAAGAGTTCGCGGTCCGGTTCAAGACCTCCGCCGCCTGCGAGTAAGAGCGCTGCTGACCTTTGGGGACGGACAGTTGCGTGCGGCAACGGTCGTCCAATTCCCTCGGATTGACACCCCTCTCGCTGCTAGACTAGAATCCGCGGAAGTGCCAACCGCCCGAACCGGGGGGACACACGGCCTCATGAAGGGCTTCATTGAAGATTAAAGTCCTCGGGACCTACGGCAGCGAAGGACCGGGGCAGAGGCCGACCGCCTTCCTCGTCGACGACCGCGTGCTGGTCGACGCGGGAACCGTCGGGGGCGCTCTCTCGGTGCCCGAGCAGATCCAGATCCAGCACGCCCTGATCAGCCACGCCCACCTCGACCACACCGCCGGGCTCGCGTTCCTCACGGACACCCTCGCGATGGTCGCGCCCGACCGCCGGGTCACCGCCTGCAGCATCGCGCCGGTCGTGGAATCGCTCCGCACCCACGCCTTCAACGACACCCTCTGGCCGAACTTCACGAACATCCCGTCGGCCGCGCAGTCCGTGCTGGGCTTCCGCGAGCTGCCCGAGGAGGGGGAGTCGCGGGTGGGCGAGCTGTGGGTGACCCCCGTGCTCGTCGAGCACACCGTCCCCACCACCGGCTTCGTGATTCACGACGGAGAGACCGGCTTCGTCTTCAGCGGCGACACCGGCCCGACGAAGCGGATCTGGCAGATCGCGCGCGAGATGCGTGGCCTCAAGGCGTTGATCGTGGAGACCGCCTTCCCCAACCGCCTGTCGCTGCTCGCGAAGGCCTCCGGGCATCTCACCCCGGAGATGCTGCGACAGGAGATCGACAAGATGCCGCCGGATCTCCCGATCTGGATCTATCACATCAAGCCGCAGCTCTATCAGGAGACCGCGGAAGAGCTGGCCAAGATCGACCCCACCCGCATCCACATCCTGGAGCAGGGCAAGACCTACACCATCTAGCCCTTACTGGGCTCGCCCTGCGCCAGCAGGCGACTCAAGCGGTCCCTGAACGGAAACAGGCTGAAGAGTCCCCCCGTGTGGATGAAGCAGACCCGCTGCCCCAGCGCCTTCGGATCGCGCGCGAGCGTCTCCACCAAGCCGCGAAAGCCCTTGGCGGTGTAGACCGGATCGAGCAGCAGCCCTTCCTCCCGGGCGAGCTCCACGAGGAGGCCGAGCTCCTCGTCGGTCGCGCCCGCGGCCCCGGCTCCCTGGTAGCCGTCCAGGAGGTGGATGGCCTTGGGCACCTCGATGGCGAAGCCGAAGCGCTGGATGGCGGCGCCCACGGTCCGGGCGATCGCCTCGCGCACCTGCTCGGCGGGCGCGGTGGCCGGCACGCTCACGATCTCCCCGGGAAGCCCGGCGAGCTGCTTGCCCATGAGCAGGCCGGCGTGGCTGCCGCCGCTCCCGGCGGTGATGACGACCGTGTCGAAGCGCGGCGCCCCGTGGTGGATCTGCTCCGACAGCTCGACCGCGCACTCGACGTAGCCGAGCGCGCCCAGCTCGCCCGCGCCGCTCTCCGGGATGATGTAGGGTCGCGCGCCGCGAGCGTGGACCTCGGCGGCGAGTGCCTCCATGACTATGCCCGCGACCTCGGGCGCGCGCTCGAGCTCGATCTCGGGATAGTAGCGCGTCTCCGCGCCGAGCAGCCGGCCCAGCAGCAGGTTGCCGTCATACGCGGCCGGGCGCTCGCCCCGGATCGCGAGCACCGCGCGGAGCCCGAGCCGCGCCGCCACCGCGGCGACCGCGCGGCAGCCGTTGGAGTCCGGCGTGCCGCACGTGATCAGGGTGTCGGCGCCCTGCTGGAGAGCCTCCCCCACCAGGAACTCCAGCTTGCGGACCTTGTTGCCGGACTCGAGCAGGCCGGTCAAGTCGTCGCGCTTGACGTGGAGCTCCACGCCCAGCCGGCGCGAGAGGCGATCGAGCTTGAGGATCGGCGTGGGCGCCAGGGCGAGCTCCAACCGGGCGGGAGGCGCGATCATGGGGGCGATCATCGTATCACCCAAGAGTGGGCACCCACGTGGGCATTGACAGGGGCCCGGCCTCCGAGTACTTTGCCTGTCATGCGTATCGAGGTGCACGACAATCAGGTCGAGTCCGCGCTGAAGACCATGAAGAAGCTCATGCTGAAGGATGGGCTCTTCAAGGAGATGAAGAAGCGCGCGTACTACGAGAAGCCGTCGGTCAAGCGGAAGCGCAAGCAGGCCGAGGCGCGGAAGAAGCGCCGGAAGGCCATGAAGCGCGCCGAGACGGACGACTGAGCCTCACTCCGGGCCCCTCGGGCCCGGCCCCCACCCCGCCGTCCCTCTTCGGGTGACTGTAGCCGGGGAGTCTCTTGCCAGCACGCGGCTCTGGCTTGCCTTCGCCACGATGCTGTCGTGGCCGGAATCACCAATACCTTCCCGGTCTTCCTGCCCGCCCTGCTGACCGAGTTCGGCGGCTCCCGCGGGGCCACCGCGGCCACCGCCTCCCTGCTCTGGCTCGGCGGCGCCTTGCTCAGCCCCGTCGCCGGCTACCTGGTCGCCCGCTGGAACCCTCGGCTGCTCGTCAGCCTGGGTCTCGGGCTGATGGCGCTCGGCATGCTGCTGGGAAGCCTGGCCCCGACCCTGCCCCTCTTCCTGGCGGCCATGGGCCTGGGGGGCGGCATCGGCCTCGGGCTCACGGGGATGACGACCCACGCCGCCCTCATCGCCGATGCCTACGTGCGGCGCCGGGGCCTGGCCAGCGGCATCGCCTTCGGGGGGTCCATGGCGGCCTACGCCCTGGCGGCGCCGGCCCAGTGGATCATCACGCACTGGGGCTGGCGGCCCGCCTTCTGGTGCTACGCGGCGGCCATCCCCGCGTTGATCCCCTGGGCCTGGCGCACGCACCCGAGGCGTCTGGCGTCCGCCGCGGACCGCGGGCGCATGGGGCCGGGGGCAACCGCGGTGACGGTCGCGAGCATCGTCCGCTCCGCGGGCTTCTGGAGCCTCCTGGTGATGTTCACCACACCGCCGCTCTTCGGCTACCTCGCCACCACCCAGCACACGTTGTACTTCACGGAGCGAGGCTTCACGGCGGGCGAGGCGTCCCTGCTGCTCGCCATCGGTGGCGTCCTCGCGGGCTGCGGCCGGGCGCTGGCGGGCCTGGTGGCCGATCGCTTCGGCGGGCCCACCGCCGGGTTCTTCTCCTTCTCGTGCTCGCTGCTGGGCATGCTCTGCCTGATCGGGATGGAAGTGCGGCCGCTCTGGACCCTGGCCGCGGGCTACGTGCTCTTTCTCTTCCTGCCGCTCGGCTCGCGCGCGAGCATCGTCACCGTCCTGCTGAGCCGCATCGCGCCGCCGGCGCACTACGGCTTCATCTTCGGGCTGCTCGGCATCGGCAACAACCTCGGTGCGGCGCTCGGGCCCTGGCTCTCCGGCGCACTCTTCGACCGCACCGGCGGCTACCTCGCGATCTACCTCTGGGCCCTCGCCATCGCCCTCATCGGCCTCGCCGCCCTATCGATTTTCACCCTCACCACACGCGCAAGCGGCCCTACGCGCTCGTAGTCAACCGGCGGACTTCGCCAAGCGCGGGCGGGTGCCGTGCGGGGGGCGGGGGTGCGGCCGGTTGACCCGTTCCCCGCCGAGGCTCGCGGCTCCGCCCACAACCCAGATTGGGAACTCCTGATCGAGTCGGGAGTCGAGATCGCCGGTCGTGGTCAGAGGCCGCACCCCCGCCCCCCGCGCGGCACCTCGCCCGACGGTCGCGAGAGACTACCCGATGCGCGCCGCGAGCGCCGCGTACTTGTCGAGGAGCGGCAGGACCTGATCGCGCCCCGCGGGAGGCAGGCCGAAGATCGCGCGCAACACGCCCGCGTCACGCAGGCCGGCCAGGCGCGCCTCGTCGGTGGGCGCGCCGAAGATGGAAACGGTGACCGCGCCCGGATCCTGGCCCGCCTTCTCGGCCCGCGCCCGAAGATCCGCGATGGTCTCCGCCATCGGCTCGCTGTAGGAGCGCCCACCGATCGGCAGCCAGTGGCCCCCGAAGTCCACCGCCCGCTGCCGCGCGTGGGGGCCGGCGCCGCCCATCAGGATCGGCGGGTGCGGCTTCTGCACCGGCTTCGGGTACGACCAGAGCTTGTCGAAGTTCACGAACCTGCCGTGGTATTCCGCCTCGTCCTTGGTCCAGATCTCCTGCATGGCGGCGATGCGCTCGCGCAGCACCTTCCAGCGGTTCTCGAAGTCCGTCCCGTGATGCGCCATCTCCTCGGCGTTCCACCCGCCGCCGATCCCGAAGAGCACCCGACCCCGGGAGAGATAGTCGAGGCTCGCGACCTCCTTGGCGAGCACGATCGGGTCGCGTTCGATCACCAGGCAGATCCCGGTCCCGAGCTTGAGCTTGGTGGTCACCGCCGCCGCGGCGGCCAGCCCCACGAACGGATCCACGGTGTGCCAGTACTCGCGCGGCAGGTCGGCCCCGCCCGGCCAAGGGCTCTTGCGGCTCGCCGGGATATGGGTGTGCTCGGGGACGAACAGCGACTCGAAGCCGCGGGCCTCGGCCTCGCGCGCGAGGTCATCGATGCGGATCGCGTAGTCGGTGGAGAACTGGAACACGCCGTATTTCATATCCCCTCACCTCGTCCTGGAAGTTGGTGGAGTGGTCGCGAACATGCCGGATCCGGCCCGGCACGGTGTTACCATGAATCGAGAATTAAGCCAACCGAAGGAGGTGGAGATGGCACTGAGGCATCGTTCGCTGATCGTCACCCTCACGGTCTCGGCGCTCGTCGGGATCGGCCACGGTCCGGTGCAGGCGGCCGACAGCACGCACGTCGACGCGGCCACCCAGCAGGTGGGGCTCGGCGCGCAGCAGATCGGGCGCGGTCAGGTGCTCGTGGGCGCGGGAGAGCTCGCCAAGGGGATCGGCAACACCGTCGTGGAAGGCGCCAAGTTCACCGGCCAGAAGCTCGCGGAGGCCGGCCGGGCCGCCGGGCCGGACGCCACAACCGCGTGGCAGCGCACGAAGGAAGGCGCCGGCGCCTTCGGCTCGAGCGTCCGGGACTTCTTCGTCGACCTGTTCGGGGGCTAGCGGCGCGGGGGACGCGGCGGCTTCGCCAGGTAGGCGGCGAGGGTGGCCGCCTCGCGCTCCTGCAGCCGCACCGCGATCCGGAGCTGCTCGAGGTACTGCTCGAGCGTCTTGCCGCCGAGCACGATCCGGTTCGTCTCGAAGAAGGCTTTCACGTCCTGCTCCCACTCCGGGCTGACGAGCGCGGTCACGCCCTCGTACATCCGGCGATAGGCGCTGCCCGGGTACTGCCGGGCCATCGTCTGCCAGTTCGCCTTGACGTAGTCCCAGCCGAGCCCGCGGCTGTGCACGCCCATCAGGAGCGACCGCATGAGGAACGGGGCGTCCTGGCTGCGTACCTCCCCGCTGGTGGTCTTCTCGAGCGTGCGCCGCACCAGCTCGGGCTGCTGGAACCCGGCGAGGGCGTAGAGGTAGCGCTGCTCCTCCTGCGGCGTGCGGGCGGCCTTGAAGCGCTGGAGGAACTCGTCGTACTCGGCCTCCCCGCCGGCGGTGGCCACGATCGCGATCAGGGCGGGCAGCACGTTGGCGTCCACCGCCGACTCGTCCTCGCGATAGCGCGCGTAGAGGGCCCGGGCGCGCTCCTGCGCGACCGGGTCGTTGCCGAGGGTGCCGACGGCGCGGAGCAGGTCACCGCGCAGCTGCCGCTCCAGCTCGTCCTCGTCGGCCTGGGGCTCCCAGCCGAGCCGCTCCACCGCCCCCTCCACCCGCTGGCGCACCAGCGCCTCGAGATGCGGGCGCGAGTCGTCCGCGATGAGCCGGTTGACGTAGCCGAGGGAGCCGATCAGCGCGGTCCACACGTTGCGGTCGGTCTCGTCGCCGAAGCGGGCGGTGAGGTCGAGGTAGTCGGCCGCCGGCATCATCGCGGCCTGGGCCAGGGCGAAGGCGTCGCTGACCAGGTTGAAGCGCTCGATGGGCGCGAGCTTCTCGAGCGCGCCGGTGAGCTTCTTGAGCAGCGGCGGAGCGTACTGCACGCGATAGAATCCGTGCCCGCCCGCGTTGGCCACCACCCAGTCCGGTGACGCGGGCAGCGCCACCGCCAGATCCTCGTTGCCGAGCAGGATCGGCTTGTCCACGAAGCCGCGCTTGACCGAGGCGCGCAGCCGCACCGGGATCTGCCAGCGCTCGGTAGCGCTCTCGCTGGGCAGGTAGGTGAAGCGGCGCTGGCTCAGCTTGACGCCCACGCCCTCGGGCTCGACGATCACGAGCGGGTAGCCCGGCCGGAAGATCCACCCGTTCATCACCTCGGGGATCGGCAGGCGCGAGGCGTCGCCGAGGGCCTTCCAGAGATCGGTGGTCTCGGCGTTGCCGAAGCGGTGCCGCTCCAGATAGAGGCGCACCCCGTCGCGGAAGACCTCACCGCTCAGGTGCTGCTCGAGCATGCGCAGGACCGAGCCGCCCTTCTCGTAGGTGAGCAGATCGAACATCGCCTCGCAGTCGCGCGGCGCCCGCACCTCGAACTCGATGGGCCGCGTGTTCAGCAGGCCGTCCACCGCCATCGCGGCGGCCCGGGACACGCCGAAGGTCGTCCAGCGCTTCCACTCCGGCTTCCAGGCATCCACCGCCAGCAGCTCCATGAAGGTCGCGAAGGCTTCGTTCAGCCAGATCCCGTTCCACCACAGCATGGTCACGAGGTCGCCGAACCACATGTGGGCGATCTCGTGGGCCACCACGTCCGCCACGCGCTCGCGCTCGGTGTGCGAGGCCGCGGTGTCGTCCACCAGGAGCGCGGTCTCGCGGTAGGTGATCGCGCCCAGGTTCTCCATCGCGCCCGCCGCGAAGTCGGGGATCGCGAGCATGTCGAGCTTGTCGCCCGGATAGGGCATGCCGTAATAGCGCTCGAAGAAGTCGAGCGAGAAGGCGCCGATCTCGAGCGCCAAGCGGGTCAGGTGGAGCTTGCCCGGCACGCACCACACGCGCAGCGGGGTCGGGCCGACCATCACCGGAGGGGTCGCCTCGAGCTCGCCTACCACGAAGGCCACCAGGTACGTGGACATCCGGATGGTGTCGGCGAAGACCACCGTCTTCTTCCCCGAGCCGGTGGGTGTCTCGCTGATCACCCGCGAGTTCGAGATCGCGGCCAGCCGCTCCGGAACCACCAGGGTGACCCCGAACACCGCCTTGAGCGCGGGCTCGTCCCAGCACGGGAAGCCGCGCCGCGCGTCGGTGGCTTCGAACTGGGTGGCCGCGATGACGTGGGAGGCGCCCGACGCGTCCTTGTAGGTGCTGCGGTAGAAGCCGTGCAGGCGGTCGTTCAGGATGCCGGTGAAGCGCAGCGTCAGCCGGTGCTCACCGGGCGGGATCGGCGACGGGAAGAGCAGGCGCGCCCGCTCGGCGGCCTCGTCGAGCGCCGCGCTCCCCTCCACCGTCGCCCCGTCGGCGGCGATCACGCTCACCGACTGGATGGCGAGCTCGGCCGCGTTGAGGAGGATCTCGGTCACCGGCTCCTTCACGGTGATCGCGACCGTCTGCTCGCCCGCGAAGGTCGCCGCGTCGAGATCGGGCTCGAGCCGGATATCGTACCGCGAGGGCACCACGGTGGCCGGAAGCCGATAATCCATTCGCGAAGAGTACCATCCCTAGGCGGCCCGCGGGGCCACCCAGATGGCCGCGCCCCGCGCGAGCAGGCGCCCGCGCGCGTCGAAGATCGCGGTCCCCGCGTACCGCCGGCGGCTTCCGGCCCGCGCCGCCGCAGCGGCCATGGGCCATCCCATCACGATCAGCTCCTGCCGCCCGTCGACCGGCCCCAGGATCTCCACCTGAAGCGTCCCGGTATTGGCCGGCCCCGCGATCGCCCAGCCCCCGGGGCAGTCGAGCACCGACCAGACGAACTCGGGCCGCAGCCGTCCCGCCTCGTCGAGGCAAGCCGCATCCGGTCGCCACGCAGCCACCCGCGGCCCCGCTTCATCGCCGAGCCCTCCGCCGAGCGGTCCCGTGAAGAGGCGCAGGCCATCGCCCGGCTCCCGTCGATGGCCGCATACGAAACACTCCGGAAAGGGATGCGCGACCTCCCCGCTCTCGAGCTGCTCCAGGAACCGCCCCGTAACCCGCCGAGCAACCTCGAGCGGCGGCGGCGCCGGCACCGTGACCGCCAGCTCCTCCGCACTCGTCCGCGCAATGAGGCCTTCGTCGTCGTAGACCTCCGCGCTGTCATCGACGACCCGCACGCGGAGCGGCCGGTCAACCGGCACACCGCTCGCCCGTCTGATCTCGACAGCGCGCGCGCCCGGCCCAGCCGCCAGCGCAACGAGCCCACAGAAGTACCCGCCATTGCCGGTGCCACCGCCCAAATCCGGCCCCCGAAACCGCCGCCCCACCACAATCGTCCGCTCGCCCATGATTCAGATGCTACTTCACCCTGATCCATACCCGTCGATCTGGCGTGGCCGCCGAGGCGCGGGCGGGGGGCGCCCTCCCGGGAACCGTGTCTTCTGCGCGCCGCCGAAGCGAAGCGCTCCCATCTCGTGGCTCGTCAGGAGTGCCCACGCGGGTCGCGAGTCAGCGTGTTCCCGGGAGGGCGCCCCCCGCCCCGCGCCTCGGCGACCCCCCGGCGCCCGGCACGCGAAGTGCCGATCAGGGTTGACAGCACGCGACGCGGGGCGCGACACTCTGCGCCGTGCCTCTCACCAGCCTGAAGGGCCGCACCGCGGTGGTCACCGGCGGCGCCAGCGGCATCGGACGCGCGCTCTCCTTGCTGTTCGCCCGCGAGGGCGCCGACGTGGTGGTCGCCGACCTCGACGAGGCAGGCATGGCCGAGACGGTGGCCGGCGTGAGCCAGGCGGGCCGCCGCGGCCTGGCCGTGAAGACCGACGTGAGCCGCCTCGCCGACGTGCAGGCGCTGGCCGATCGGGCGTTCAAGGAGCTCGGCGCGGTCCACCTGGTCTGCAACAACGCGGGCGTCGCCCTCTGGGGCGGCCTCGAGGCCGTCACCCACAAGGACTGGGAGTGGGCGATGGGCGTCAACCTCTGGGGCGTCATCCACGGCGTGGAGGCCTTCGTGCCGCGCATGGTGGCCGGCAAGCAGCCCGGCCACGTGGTGAACACCGCGTCCATGGCCGGGCTCATCGCCTCGCAGGGGCTCGGCATCTACAACACCACCAAGTACGCGGTGGTCGGCCTCTCCGAGACCCTCCAGAAGGACCTGCGCGGCTACGATATCGGCGTCTCGGTGCTCTGTCCGATGGGCGTGCACACCCAGATCCGCCAGAGCGACCGGAACCGGCCCGCCGTGCTGCGTAACGCGATGACGGAGCGCGAGGACGGCGCGGTGGAGCTGATCGGCCGGTATCTCCCGCCCGAGCACGTGGCCGACCGGGTGCTGCGCGCCATCTACGCCAACCGCCTCTACGTCATCACCCACGAGGAAGGCCGGACCCCGCTCAAGCGGCGCTTCGAGCGCATGGCTCAGGCCATCGAGGAGTCGAAATGAAGTTCTCGGTCATCGAGGGCTGGGGCAAGCTGCCGGACGGCTGGCGCTACCAGGAAGTGGCGGGCGCGGCGGTGGACAAGCAGGATCGGGTCTTCTGCTTCACCCGGAGCGAGCACCCGGTCATCGTGTTCGACCGCGACGGTAACTTCCTCCGCTCGTGGGGCGAGGGCGTGGTCCGGCGCGCGCACGGCATCACCATCGACGCCGACGACATGGTGTGGCTCACCGACGATCTCCACCACACCGTCCGCAAGTTCACGCCGGACGGCACGCTGCGGCTGACCATCGGCGATCCGGACAAGCCCGCGGAGCTCCAGGGCGGCAAACCGTTCAACCGGCCCACCCACGTGGCGATCTGCCCGAAGAGCGGCTACCTCTTCGTCTCCGACGGCTACGGCAACTCGCGGGTGCACAAGTACTCGCCCGACGGCAAGCACGTCATGTCGTGGGGCGAGCCGGGCACCGATCCCGGCCAGTTCAACCTGCCCCACAATCTCGTCACCGACCGCGACGGCCTCGTCTACGTGGCCGACCGCGAGAACCACCGCGTGCAGATCTTCGACGGCAAGGGCCAGCACCAGGGCCAGTGGAACAACCTCCACCGCCCGTGCGGGCTCTTCGTGGACCGCGCGGGAAGCGGGCTCTTCTTCGTGGGCGAGCTCGGCTCCGGCATGCCGGTCACCGAGAAGACGCCGAACCTGGGCCCGCGCGTCAGCGTGCTCGACGCCAAGGGCCAGCGGGTGGCGCGCTTCGGCGGGCAGTTCGCGAGCGAGAAGCCGGGAGAGTTCATCGCGCCCCACGGGCTCGTGGTGGACTCCCACGGGGACGTCTACGTGGGAGAAGTCTCCTACACCGGCTACGGGCAGTTCCTCACCCCGCCGCGGGAGATGCGGTCCTTCCAGAAGTTCAGGCGCGCCGACTAGGCGCCGCTCTTCATCGGAAGTAGGTGCGGAGCAGCGGCTCCCAGGCCGCGAGCGGCGCGGTCTCCTTGCCGACCACCTTGGCGAGGTCGTCCCAGCGTCGCAGGCGCAGCGCATCGCCGAGCCCGGGATGCGTGGCGTGGCGGGCGATCTCCTCGGGGCTCATGAGCCCGCCCTGCAGCGTCAACGTGTGCTGGGAGGCGGGCGACAGGGTCGCGTGATAGCCGGGCTCGGTGGAGCAGAGATAGCGCTTGGCGTCGGCGTGCATCCGCACGAGCCAGGCCACCCGCTCCGGCACGTAAGGCGCGATGAGGTCCGCCCCGATTTCGTGATGGCCGCGGGCGCTGTGATGGCCGCGGCCGCCCGCCCGCCCGCCGCCGACGCGGTCGAAGACCAGGGTCTGGTCCACCGCGAAGCGGCCCACGTCGTGGAGCAGGCAGGCGAGCGTCAGCTCCTCGTCCGCCCCCGCGTCGCGCGCCAGCTCGGCGCACTGGAGCGCGTGGGCCAGCTCGGAGACGCGCTCGGTCCCGTAGCGGCGCGCGGCGGAGTGGGCCATCGCCTCGAGGAGGCGATCGGTCATGCCGGGGAGCGGAGCCGCCATGTCGACCTGGAGTATACTCGGCCCGCGGTAGCTCGATCATGACGATGAAGCGAAAAGGAGAGCGTCGATGCCCGTGACCGTGAAGGTTATTACCGACGGCCCCCTGATGGTGAAGGGCGAGTGCGAAGTGCAGGACGGCCAAGGCAACGCCATCCCCGGCAAGGGCGGCGACAGCATCTTCCTCTGTCGCTGCGGCAGCTCGGCCACCAAGCCCTACTGCGACGGCAACCACAAGAAGATCGCCTTCAAAGGCTGACGCAGTCACACCTCATCCCCCTCTCCCCTCTGGGGAGAGGGTAGGGTGAGGGGCGGTCCGAGGACTCCGACCCTATCCCCGCCCCAGCCTCACCGCGATCGCGACGGCGGCGACCCCCACCAGCGCGATGAAGACGGGGGTGTGGGCCTCGCCCAGCAGCCCGCAGATCAGCGGGCCGAGGAAGATGGCCCCGTCCACGCCGACGCGGTAGACACCCGTCCGCCAGCCGAGCCGGGTGACATCCGTGTGCTCGCGGATGACCCCGAGCGGCAGCATCCAGCCCGCCATCCCGAGGCCGAAGAGGGCGCAGCCGGCGACCATGAGCGGCAGCGAGCCGAGGCCCACCGCGAAGAGCCCGAGGCCCAGGGTGGCCGCCACCCCGGTCAGCACGGGCAGGCGGCCGATGCGGTCGGCCAGCCAGCCCACCGGTAGGAGCACGATCAGATCCACGAGCTGGGCCAGCGAGAGCAGGCCGGAGATGCCGGCGCGGTCGAGCCCAAACTCCCGCGTCCCGCGCAGCGGGATCACGAACTGGCTCACCGCCGACCAGGCGAGCGCCATGACCACGCCGAGCGCGAACATGAGCCGGACGATCGGGGGCAGCGACGCGGGCCGGGTCGGCGTCGCCCCCTCCGCGCCTGCCCGTCCGGCGGCGGGCGACACGGGCGCGAGACGGCCCGGGAACGTACGGGTCAGCACGAGCGTGGCGACCAGCGACACCATGACGGGCGCGGCGGCCGCGAGCAGGGTCAGGTTCCAGGGCCAGCGCTCCGGGAGCAGGCCGACCAGCGCGAGGCCGCCGAGGACCCCGAGCATGCCGGCGAACTCGAGCGTGTTGAGGCGCATGGAGGCGCGCGGCCCTGGCTGATCCTGCAGCACCGCGGTGAGGCTGCCGACCATCACGAGCGTGTGGGCGAGGCCGGTCAGGAGCCGGCCCAGCACCAGGACCGAAAACGGCCCCCCGGTGGACAAGAGAAGCATCCCCCCAAGCAGCGTGATCGGGGCCAGCGTGAGCGAGGTGGCGAGCCGCCGGGTGGCGAGCGCGCCGGCGGGCAGATCCGCCGCCATCCGCGCGAAGCCGAAGGAGCCGGCGAGAACGCCGAGCTGCCAGTCCGGGAGGCCCTGCGCGCGGGCGATCTCGGGCAGCAGCGGGCCGAAGGCGCCGACACACACGGTGCTGGCGAAGACGACCAGGCACAGGAGCCCCGTGCCTGACCGCGAGGGTCCGCTCACCGCCGCGGGCGGCTCAGGGCTCGAAGCGGCGCTCGGGCCACCAGGGATAGAAGGGCGGCATGTCCGTGCTGGGCCGCTGGGTGAAGCGCGGCGGGCGCTTCTCCAGGAACGACGTCACGCCCTCGTAGGCGTCGGCCGAGCGGCCGGTCCAGTCCATGCAGCGCGAGTCCAGGCGGTGCGCCTCCATCGGGTGATCGGCGCCCAGCAGGCGCCACATGAGCTGTCGCGCGAGCGCCACCGAGATCGCCGAGGTGTTCTGCGCGATCTCGAGCGCGAGCTCGCGGGCCACCGGCAGGAGGAGCGAAGGCGGGACCACCCGGCTCACGAGGCGGCCTGCGAGCGCCTCCTCGGCCGGGAAGACCCGCCCGGTGTAGACCCACTCCGCGGCCTGGCTCGGGCCCACGAGCCGGGGTAGGAACCAGGTGCTGGCCGCCTCCGGGACCACGCCGCGGCGCGCGAACACGAAGCCGATCCGCGCCGCGGTCGAGGCGATGCGGATATCCATCGGCAGGGTCATGGTGATGCCGAATCCCACCGCGGGGCCGTTGATGGCGGCGATCAGCGGCTTCTTCATGTCGAAGATGCGCAGGGTGACGCGCCCGCC